>CAYRHG010000134.1:0-16109 GCA_964424025.1 uncultured Dehalococcoidales bacterium
GGTGAAGGCTCGAGACGCCTCCTTGATGTCATCCTCGGAGTAATGGCCGACGCCCATTGAAAACAGTTCGAGCAGTTCTCGGCCGTAGTTCTCGTTGATCGCGCCGTTGTGGTTCTCGCAGTTGTCGAGCCAGACGATCATCGCCGGGTCTTTTGACAACTCAAGCAGGACGTTGTCGAACTTGCCCATGCCGACGCGTGCGAACATCCGGATCTGGTCGTGGAGCACCTTGCCGTTCGCGAGTTTGGCGTAACCGGTTGCGAAGATTCCGTGCCAGAAAAGTGCGACCTTTTCTCGTAACGGAGCATCGGTCGAGATCATTCGGTACATCCAATGGGACCCGATATTGTTGCCCATCATGCCCATGTGGTCCGGGTGGTGTCGCCGGATCAGATCGATGTCCATGGAACTCGGACTATCAGTGTCCAGAAGTTGTTCGACGGTCTCGTCGTAACCCTGTTCGACAAGGGCTTCGAGTTCTTCCCTAGACGCTCCGAAGCCAGCCCGTCGCATCAGGTGTGCCATCAGTTGCAATTCGTTCGTGCTCATCCCTTACCTACCGAATTTCGTCGCGACGTTTCAGTTTGGTTGCAGTATAACAACATCGAACTTCGAGGGAGTATTCTTTCGTCCGCGAGTTCGATCTATGGCGTGAGATTCAACGCTGCAATCTTTGGTCTCGTTCTTCGTATGCGCTCGTTTCGCGATCGTATGGATATTTGGCCAGCGCGTCTTCATCGATATCCACGCCCCATCCTGGTTTGTCGCTGATTTCTAGGTATCCGTCGCGGATGCGTAGAGGTTCCGTGATGATTTCGTCGCGCCACGGCACGTCCGGGTCCATGAACTCCATGTTCAGGAAGTTGGGTAGTGTCATGGCAATGTGTGCGTTAATGACCGATGCCAATGGACTGTTGCAGTTGTGCAGGGTGATCGGCATGTACCTGGACTCGGCGATGGCAGCGATCTTCTTCGTCTGCGATACGCCGCCGCACCATTGAACGTCAACCATCAAAACATCTACCGCATCGGTATCGATGACCTCGGCGAATTCTGGTGAGGCGTGGAGTCGCTCGCTCATAGCTATGGGTATCGACGTTTCGCCCCGTAACTGTTTAAGCGCCGAAAGGTTGAACGGGTGGACGGGTTCCTCGTACCAAAGGAGGTCGAAAGGCTCGAGAGCTTTGGCGAGCCGCAGCGCTGTGACGGCGTTTAGACCGTGGGCGTCGAAGGTGATTTCAACGTCGTCGCCGACCTGCTCGCGGATGAACCCTACCTTGCGGGCAGTTGATTGGATGTCTCGGCGATTCATGTGCATGTTGGGCCAGAAGTCGCCTAGACCAGCAGAGTTGCCGTCAGTAATGTTGTATCTGCCTGCTTGGAACGTTTTGACGCATGTGAAGCCGCGCGCTACGAGGTCCTGGGCGCGTTCTTTGATTGCGCCGAAATCGTCCGAAGCGATCGCACCGTCGTCGACCCCCATGCCGATGATTTGGCTGCCCCCTCCGATATGGGAGTAGAGGCGAACTCGGTCCCACACTTTGCCGCCAAGCAGTTCGTAGACAGGTTTGCCGACGGCTTTCCCCATGATGTCCCACAGTGCGGTCTCGATAGCGGTGATCGCGCAGCTGAAGACGGCGCCCCACGTGTAATGCGTGGCTTTAAACATCGTGGAATACAGAGCTTCGACATCGAACGGGCTTTTGCCGACGACGTGCGGTTCGAGCCAGCGGATGGCTTCGGCGATTACGGGTCCGGCGTGGCGTGTGCCTTCGCCGTATCCGATCAACCCATCGTCGGTTTCGACTCTGGCAAAGACCCAACTGGCGCAGATGTTTCCTTGGCCGAGGATGGGCGTTACGCGAGTTATCTTCATCGGCATTCCTTTTGGATGGGACTGATGAATCGTCATATTATCCCCAGCGAACTAAATGCACGCGAACCCATTTTGGGCGCCATTTGTATCGTGTACCATGCCTATTTATTCGAGAAACCATCGATCATCGGAGATTTTCCCTACGGCTGCCGCGGCTCAGAACCCACGATACGAGGCTAACGAGCATCCGCCGATTCGCACGTCGATCGGACTTGGGTGGCAATTCAGCCTGATCGCTTCAGCAACGTTATTGGTGACTCCTGTCATCGTTGCTGAAGCATCTGATCTAGGCGAGGGCTACGTCATCTGGATGGTGTTCGCGTCTCTCATCGTCGTCGGGATTTCAACTCTTATTCAGACACGCCGCGTCGGTCCGGTTGGTGCCGGCATCGTGCTGCCGTTGTTCACCGCCGCGTTCGCGATACCCTTCTGCATCTCTGCGGTTGTGGAAGGTGGCCCGGCGACGTTAACGTCGTTGGTAGTTGTTTCGGCGATTGTTCAAATCATCGTTTCCAGGTGGCTTTTCCTTTTCCGCCGCGTAGTCACACCCATAGTCAGCGGCACAGTGATGATGATCTTGTCGATCACTTTGGCTTCGGTTGTATTCAAATTGTTGGACGACACGACGGCCGAAGAACCGGTCGGTGGAACAGTCACTGCGTTTGTGACTTTGGTTATCGTCGCCGCGCTGGCTCTGCGCGGTTCTGCATTGTTGAGGTTGTGGGGACCGCCGATCGGAATTGTTGGCGGATGTGTCGCGGCGGCATTTCTCGGGATTTACGACGTATCTCGCGTGGTGGAAGCTCCATGGATCGGATTGCCGCAGGAGTGGCCCGGACTCGAGTTCGAATTCGGGGTCGCGTTTTGGACGTTGTTGCCATCGTACGTGTTTCTAGGCATCATCATCGCGATCCAAACCAATGGTGCGGCGGTCACGGCACAAAACGCTTCATACCGAGGAGATCGTTCGATTGATTTCCGCGGTGTACAAGGAGCGATTGCCGGGTCTGGAGTTTCCAACATGCTTGCGGGCATTGGGGGCACTGTACCAACCGCGATCAACCCTGCAGGTGCCGCATTCATGCAAACGACCGGAGTCGCGTCCCGACATATCGGATATGCCATTGGGTTGATCTTCATTCTCCTCGCGTTCGTGCCCAAAGCATCAGGTTTGCTCAGCACAATCCCTGGGCCAGTCATGACTGGCTACTTGGTTTTGGTCACGGGGACTCTTTTCGCCGAGGGTGCCCGAACAGTAATACAGTCCGAACCGAACCCTCAGAAACTCATCGTCGCGGGGATGTGCTTCTGGATCGGTGCCGCCTTCCAATTCCGGCTCTTCGACGTCCCGGATCTGAACCCGATATTGAACGGTTTGATGAAGAGTGGCATAACGACCGGCGGGTTCGCGGCGATCGCGATGATTCTCTACCTCGAGTTGACGAACCCGAGGCGAATGCGATTCCGATCCAAACTCGATGTCGACTCGCTACCCGAATTAAATGACTTCATCACCAAATTTGCGAATAGCAGACGCTGGGGCGAAGCGATGCGTGATCGTTTGATGGCGGTTGGAGAGGAGACATTACTGACCTTGGCGCCGATCGACTTTAACTTGGACCTGGACGCTGATGACGAAGAGACTGAAGGTGTTGAACGTACGTTGGTCGTGGTCGCGTCGAGCGAAGGTGATGTTGCTGAACTGGAGTTCATCGGTGGTGAAGGTGGGCAGAATATCGAAGATCGTGTCAGGCAACTTCAAGACTTTGACGACGAGAACATCGTCGAACAAGAACTTTCTCTCCAACTTCTGCGCAACTACGCTTCATCAGTCCAACACCAGCAGTACCACGGTACCGACATCATCACGGTTCGGGTTGAGCCGCCGGGCGCGTAGGATTAAGGTCGGGTCACGGACAAAGGAGCTACTATGCGTGGTTTGTGGGCATTAAGTGGGTTCGCGGCGATTCTTTCAGTCATCGCCCTTGTTGTATCGGTTTTTGTGCTGATCACGATTGTCTCGAATGAGGACGAGGGGCAGGTAAGCCAGAGATACATCGTGGATCGTGGCGAATTCGCCGTCGAAATGGTCATGGAAGCTTTAGAGCTATACGAGGACGAGGGCAGAGACGAGGCTGTCCGCTTTTACAACACGCCGGAAAGTACCGATGGCGAGTGGTACGTGTTCATAGCCGACGAGTCCGACGAACTCATTGCCCACCCCAACCCGGATTTGTTGGGAGTCGACCTCAAAGGGGACGTTTTCGTCGGCGCGGATGGTTATCGCTACGGCGAGTTGATATCAGAAGCAACAGTCCGCGGAAAATGGGTGGACTACTTGTATGAGAATCCCGCGACCGGCAATCAGGAGTACAAACACTCTTGGGTCATCAAACGCGACGGACTGATCTTCGGCTCAGGCTGGTATCAGGTGTTGCCGAAGTTTGAGTAGTTGACCGTCGGTGTAACGTCAAACAGCGGATTTGGCCAGCGCGATCTCAACTTCTACGCCGTCAACACTATGCCGATCGCGGGCCACTTCGTCTGCAATCTGCCCGTTGATGTCAACGGCGAGCGTCTCGTTTGCGATGTAGTCTGCATGTTCGGCAATCGCTGACGCCATATCGCTGTCTGCGGGCGCGCTGATGCTGAGGTGGATGCGGTCGGAGATTTCCAATCCGGCGTTCTTGCGCATGTTTTGGACGATGTGGGCGATGTCGCGGATGTAACCTTCGGCGCGCAGTTCGGGCGTAATCTCGGTGGAAATGCCAACGGTGTAGGTGCCGTCCGACTCGACGGCGTATCCTTCGGCGGCGATGTTGTCGACGAGGATTTCGTCTGGAGCGAGATCGAAGTCACCCAGCCGCACGTTTTCGCCGGCGCGCACCGAGGCGGCAGCTGCTGAAGCGTCGGCTTCTGTCAGCATCGTTCGGATCTCGTTTACGCGTTTGCCGTACTTCGGTCCCAATGCAGGGAGGTTAGGCCGGAGTCGGTAGGCCATCAGGCTGTCTGACTCAGAAGAGTCACGGATTTCCTTTACGTTGAGCTCGTCCTTGAGTTGGTGCGCGATCATGTCCAACGCTTCGCGCTCTTGCGGTGAGTTGAGTTCGACGATCATCGCGTTAAGCGGTTGCCGGACTTTCAAACCCACCGATGAACGGGCGGACCTGCCGAGAGATGCGAGGCGCATCGCCAAGTTGGTTCTCAACGCTAGGTGATCATCTATGACGCTGTCGTCCGCGGTGGGCCAATCGGCGAGGTGCACGGATTGTGGAGCGTAGTCGCATCTCCGGCTGACGAGATTTGTGTAGATCTCTTCGGAGATGAACGGCATGATGGGCGCGACTAGCCGGCTGAGGGTGGTGAGGCAGGTGTATAGGGTGTTGTAGGCGTCGTGTTTGTCGTTGTCGTCTTCTGATTTCCAGAAGCGGCGTCGGGAGCGGCGCACGTACCAGTTTGAGAGGCGTTCGACGTAAATCTCGATTGCTTCGGATGCGCGCTCGATACGCCAGTTTTCGAGGTCTTCGGTGACTGATCGGACGAGCGCGTTGAGTTCGGAGATTGCCCAACGGTCAAGTTCACCCAAACGCTCATGATCTTGAGAAGTTTGGCGCTCCATCGTCTCGTGGGTGAGCATCCACCCGTCGAGACGGGCGTAGGTGGTGAAGAAGTAGTAGATGTTCCAAAGCGGCAACACGAATCGTCTGCGGGCCGCGTCGCCAACTCCGTACCCGAAGTTGAGGTTGTTCTGCGGGATATGACGCGCGAAGACCCATCGCATGACGTCGGCGCCCATCTTATCGGCTGCTTCTTCGAAAGGGATGGCGTTGCCCTTCGACTTGTGCATCTCCTCGCCGTTTTCGTCTCGCATCAAGCCATACGAGAAGACGGCTTTGGTGGGCGCGACGCCTTCGAGCGCGGCGGCCATGCAGATGAGGGAGTAGAACCAGTTGCGGAACTGCCCTGGGAACGACTCCGAGATCCAGTCGGCTGGGAACCAGTCTCGCCAATACTCGCGGTCGTCGTTATAACCGATGGTGGAGAAGCTGACGATGCCGGCGTCTAGCCAGGCGTTGCCGACGTCTGCTATCCGATCGGTGAGGGCATCGCACTTGGAGCATTTGATTTTTATGGCGTCGATCCACGGTCGATGGGGCGAGTGTCCGTCGAATTCATCCCACCCTTCAACGGCGCGCTCCCGCAGTTCGTCGCGGGATCCGATGACATCGAAGTTGTGGCATTCGCTGCATTCGTAGATTGGTAGAGCGAGACCGTAATACCGCTTTTTGGAGATCATCCAGTCTTGCATGTTGCGGAGCCAGTCGAGTTCCCTAGCTTCGCCAAACGCGGGCACCCATTTGATGGTGCGAGTTGCATCCATCATCGTGTGGCGCAACTCGTCCATCGAGATGAACCACTCGTCGACCAATCGGAACACGAGTTCGGAGTCGCAGCGCCAGCAGACCGGATATCGGTGGGAATAGTCCTCGAGCTTGTAGTAGACGCCACTCTCGCGGAGTTTGTCGAAGATGATTGGGTTCACTTCGTCGACTGATTTGCCGGACAGATCGCCGAAATCGGCGACGTAAATTCCGGCGTCGTCTAGCGGGGCTATGACTGGCAAGCCGTGTTCGCGGCCGAGTTGGAAATCTTCGGAACCTGCGCCGGGTGCGATGTGAACGATGCCAGTTCCCTCTTCGTCTCCTACTTCGTCCCATTCGACGACGCGGTGAAGGTCGCGGGCTTCGGATTGGGCCTCAAGATCGTCGAAGGGGCCGCGGTAACGCCATCCGACGAGACGGGTGCCATTGGCGTGTTCGAGGACTTCGTGTTTGCCGTCCAAGACGTGGAGACGGTTGGCGCTCAGCCAGAGGATTTGCGAATCCCCCTCACCCTGGCCCTCTTCCGCGGAGGGGCGAGGAGAGATGTTGCGAACTTTGACGTAGTCATGTTCAGGATTAACGGCCGCGGCGACATTCGCAGCGAGAGTCCAAGGGGTGGTGGTCCAGACTAACAGCGACTCGCCTTCGCGATCCAACAACGGCAGACGGATGAAGAGGCCGGGATGGACGATTTCGGCGTAGCCTTCGGTGGCGATTTCGTGTTGCGACATGCCGGTTCCGCATCGGGGGCACCACGGCATCACGTCTTTTCCTTTGTAAAGCCAGCCGTTGTCGTGGCAACGCTTTAGGAATGCCCAGATGGTGTAGTTATTCTCGTCCGACTTGGTGTGGTAGGAGTCGTCCCACTGCATGAAGTAACCAAGCCGCTTCGATTGGCGTGTGATGATGTCGGAAAAGTGGTCAACGCGGGCTTTGCACTCATCAACGAATTTGCCGACGCCGTACGTCTCGATTTCCTGTTTGGACTTGAATCCTTTTTCTTTTTCGACTTCGACTTCGATCCACAGTCCTTGTCCGTCGTATCCGTTCTGGAACCGCTGGCGGTAACCTTGCATGTTGCGGAAGCGGAGGAAAAGGTCTTTGTAAGTTCGTCCCCAAGCGTGATGGACACCCATGGGGTTGTTTGCGGTGATCGGGCCGTCGATGAAGGAATAGTTCTTCTCGGCGTCGTTGTTACGCGTGAGGTAGCGGTCGACAATGGATTGACCGTCTGCGTTGGGCGTGTTCCACCGCTCGAGCCATTGGTTTTCGATCTCGACAAAGTCGATCACGGCTTCCGGTGGTACGGGATCGAAGGTGCTGGACTGGGCGTCGTCGGGTAGTTCGGTTGTCTGCGTCATGCTTGGTTTTTCGGGTATGGCAGGCACTAACAAAAGTGTAAGTTAACCTCTGTCTTTGACCTGTCTGGACATAAGGCGAGTCGGGTAGAAACATTGCGACAGCCCATCGAAAAAGGCACTAGTAGATATGGCTTCGACAACTCAGTTGAGCATTGAAAGCGAAAGTTGGTTGATAAACGGTCGGCCTACCTACCAGGGACAGAGGTACCGCGGTTGGAACGTCGAGGGGTTGCTGATGAATAGTCGAATGACGAATGCGGTGTTCGACGATGAGAATCCGGTGACGCGTGGGTTGTTCGCGTATCCGGATACTGGCGAGTGGGATGCGGATCGAAATACGGATGAGTTAGTTGCGATGCTTCCGGTCTACAGGTCGCATGGGTTGTTGGCTGTGACGGTGAATTTGCAGGGCGGGAGTCCGACTGGGTATTACCGGGAGGCGATGTTTCGAGAGAATATGGTGGAGCGCGGAATTGACTTCGATGACGATGTGGTTTGGGCGGGTTTGCCTAGTGCGGCATCACAGCCTTGGCACAACTCGGCGTTTAACTCTGATGGGTCATTGAAACCGGCGTTTTTGGATCGGACCGAGCGGATCATCTCAGCTTGTGATCGCCTGGGGATGGTGGTGATATTGGGTTATTTCTACTTTGGTCAAGATGAGCGGTTGGCGGACGAAGCAGCGGTTTGCCGGGCCGTCGATGATGCGACACGATGGGTGTTGGATTCGGATTACAGGAACGTTTTGATCGAAATCAACAACGAAGCGAACATACTGCGTTATGAGCACGAGATTATGCAGCCGCACAGAGTGGCGGAGTTGGTTGATCGGGCGAAGTCGATCGAGGTCGATGATCGGCGGTTGTTGGTGGGGACGTCCTACGGGGGTGGCCGCGTTCCGGACGATGATGTCGCCGGGGTTTCGGACTACATCATGTTGCACGGAAACGGCGTGACGGAACCTTCAGGAATTGCTCAGATGGTGGTTGCAACCCGCGCCCTGCCGAGTTACACCGCGCAACCGATACTCTTCACCGAAGACGACCACTTCGACTTCGACAAGCCGGAGAACAACTTTCTTTCAGCTCTGTCGGAGTATGCGTCGTGGGGGTACTTCGACCCGGGCGATGCCGCCGGTGGTAAATCTGAATTCGGTGACTATCGCGACGGTTACCAGAACGTTCCCGTGAACTGGGGTATCAATACGCCGAGAAAACGCGGATTCTTCGATCTATTGACCGAAGTTACAGGTTCCGCGAAATCAGCGCGGTAATGATTGGATCATTGGCCCACTTGAATGTTGAAGAGGCGAGTTTACTCGTCGGAGTCGCCGTCGCCTAGCGCTTCGATGGCGTTTCCTAACTTCATCACGAGGTAGAGGACGCCGATCGAGATTATCAACGCTCCGACTGCGACGGTTAGTCCAGAGAACGCGGTTATGAGTTGAGCGGTGTCGGACATGGATGCACTCCCAATTGATGAGTGGCGAATCACGAAAAGCGTCGTTATCGCCAGTCAATGTGATTGAATTACTTTGAATGATATCGAAATATAGCGAATCACGGGCACAAAATCCGGCTGGATGTACTTATGACTTCCATCAGCCTAAAGCCGGATAAATTTGGGTTAAAGGATGAGCTGGCTCTCGCGCACACAGGTGGTCGTGACGAGGGCGAATGGATCAGCAATCGCTGAAGATCTCGTCGCCGCGTTGGAGGCGCACGGCGATGTTGTAGGTCTGGTTAACTGATCTGGGTGTCGGGTAGTGGGCGGCTAGGAAACGCGCCATGGCGACGAGCGAATGGCGGGCAGATGGGTTTGGTTTTCGCCGTTGGTATTGTTTGATGGCGGCATCGACGATTTGGAAGTGATGGAACGAGGAGTCTTCGCGGAGCATGGCGTGCCCGAGCGTGGGCATAATGTCATCTGGTTCCGAAGCGTTCGCGACGAAATCGGTAACGAGCCTCGCGGATTGCTCGACCTGCTGTTGAGAGTTCATCGCATTGAGTAGATCTCGCGGCAGGTCGTCGGTCATTCCATTGGTTGAGGGTGCCGGGATGCGTTGCGGCGGGATATTGAGGAATCGATCGAGGTAGATGCTCATGGCGGTGTCGAACGCGGCGCGTAGAAGTTCTACGGAGGGCGCGCGTTCGAGGGCTTGATGGAGCGCGTTGGCTGCGGTGAGCGTGTTGTGGACGGTGTCCCAATCTCCGAATTCGTTGGAAGTGTGGAATCTTGCCATGCGCAGGAAGGCGGCGTAAGCTACTTTTCCGCCGAGTTGTTCGGCGGTTGCGCCGTTACGGATGGCCTCGTTGATAGATGCGATCGTGATGTAGGGGTCGTCTCTCAGGATCGTTTCAGGGAGGTTTTCGTGATCGGTCCATGTGCCTCGGACGGTCGCGCTCTGTTCCCACAGTTCCGGCAACGCGTTGCGGGCATCCCACACTAATGAAACTAGGTCGATCGGGTTTCGCCATGAGTTGAGTTCCTCGCTTCGGCGCGCGGTGGCCATGCCTCTGACGAGGGAGGTAAGGACTTGTGCGGCGTGGTCCCAACCGATGTGGTCGAGTAGTTCGAAGGCTTTGTTGCAGAAGTCGACTACGTGCCCGGCATCGATGTAGATGCGGTCGGTGGCGGCGGCGAAGATGATGTCGTGAATTTCGTTTCTGGGTAGACCGAGGTCGATGGCGGTTCGAAGAACGCGTTCGGCGCCGTCGGTGTCTCGGACCTCGATGAAATCCCGGAACCATTGCTTGAAGACTTCCGGTCGGGTTTCGCCCGTTGGCAACGGTTCGACGATGAAGCGCGGGGGTTGACCGGCACACTCTGTAGCTACTTGCCGCAGACCTTGATAGAGGGCAAGAGGTCGATCATCGGGTCGCAGAAGATAAAGAAAGTTGGCCGTGCTGGTGAGCATGCTGAGGGCGGGGCCCCAGCCATCGTTTGAGTAGGTGGTGCCGAAGATTGCCCCGATGGTGAGAGGAGTGCGATAGTCCGCGGGAGATGAATTTAGTCCGAGCACGGATTTTGCGATGACGAGTCGGATATTGTCTTCCATGCCTTCGTTTAGGCGTTTCGACCAGCGTTCGACGGGGTCTTGTTCGGGCGGATTCGGGTCAACATAAACGGTGTCGTCGATGATGGTCACCGGGAAAGATCGGACATCATCTGCGAAGGGGTCGAAGGTTCCGCCGCTTGCGAGGTCGAAACGAGCGTGGTGCCAGTGGCAGGTTAAGATGCCGTTTTTGACGGTTCCGCGGTCGAGCGGGAAGCCCATGTGGGGGCATCGGTTGTCAACGGCGGCGAAGGAGTCATCTTTGGCGAAGACGGCGATGGTTTGTCCGGCGCCTGTGATCACGGTGCAGCCGCGTTTACGGAGTTCGTCGACGGTTCCTGCACTCAAAAATCCGTTAGTGCCCTCGGTCATTCCGCCCCTCCTTGTGATGCTGAAAAACTTTCCAATCAACCCAACCCGATGTCCAACATCGTACACGCTCCAATTCGATACGATTTACGCAGCAAAGGAGCACAGCAATGAAGATCACAAAAGTCCGAGCATTTGCGACGGCGCCGCCTGATGTCAATCGCAACTATGTGTTTGTGAAGGTGGAGACGGATGAGGGTATTGATGGTTGGGGAGAGGCGACGATGGGCGCGGTTTCTGTTACGGGCGTGATCGAGGAGTTGGGCGAGATTCTCGTGGGGCGCGATCCGTTCCGGATCGAGGTGGCGTGGCAGATGCTCTACAACTTCAGTCACAATCTGCGTGGTGGTGTTCTGCACATGGCGGCGATCAGCGGGATCGACATCGCTTTGTGGGACATCAAGGGGAAGGCGCTGAATGTGCCGGTGTACGAGTTGCTGGGCGGAGCGATGCGCGACAAGTTCTGGGCGTATGGTCGATTCGATGGTCAGACGCCGGAGTTGGCGGTGGAGAACGCGATGTCGTGGGTCGAGCAGGGTTTGACGGCGTTGAAAGGAGATCCGCATTCACATAAGGGTTTGTTTCACACCGCTGAGTCCCAACGTGATGCGCTGGCGAAGGTGGAGGCGGTGCGGGATGCTGTGGGTGACGATGTTGAGTTGATGATCGAAGTGCACGGGAGGTTGTCGACCGAGGGAGCGATCAGTATGGGGCGCGCGCTGGAGCAGTATCGTCCGTTCTGGTTCGAGGAGCCGGTGCCGCCGGAGAATATCGATGCGATGCTCAAAGTGCGAGATGCGGTGAACATACCTTTGGCGACGGGTGAGCGGATCTACACGAAGTGGGGTTTCCGCGAGCTTTTCGAGAAGCAAGTTGTGGAGTTCGTGCAACCTGACATCTGTCACGCCGGCGGGATATTGGAGTTGAAGAAGCTGGCGGCGATGGCGGAGACGTATTACCTTGGGTTCTGTCCGCACAACCCTTACGGTCCGATCAACACGTTGGCGGCGTTGCATGTGGATGCGGCATCACCGAACTTCTTGGTTCAAGAAGGCGGTCACGCAGAATGGTACCGGCATGTGGTTAAAGGTGATTTCCCGTTCCAGAAGGGCGGATACTTCGACTTGCCGACGGGTGTCGGTCTGGGCATTGAGTTGGAAGAGGAAGCGTTGATGAAGTATCCGTCGGTGCCGAGTCCGCATACCGAGGGGTACCTGCATAATGCGCAGTTCCCTTCGCGGCAGCAGAATCATTGGATTTGATGGAGCACGGGTGCTCGATTTGTGACGTTGCCGAGCTGCCCGTCCGCGTGCCGCGCCCCCTTTGTCCTTCGGACATTTCCCCCGCGAGCGGGGGAAACCCTGCCGCCCTTCCGCCCCGTTCACCCTCACCCTGACCCTCTCCCATCGAGGGAGAGGGGATGTCCTTTCTCGATTCCCGCGTGCGCGGGGCGGGGATGATGGCGTCCTAGACGGAGTAGCCTACGGATCCGTCGGTTCGCATGGGGATCATGTTTAGGTCGCGGGTTTCATAGGTGGTTTTGGCTACTTCGAGGAGGTCTTCGTCGATTTCCAAGCCGATGCCGGGGGCGTCGGGTAGGTTCATGTAACCGCCTTCTCGTTTGTGGTGGTTGATGAAGACGGCGTTGGCGGGGTGTTCGTCGCGGAGGGAGTATTCCTGGGTGACGAAGTTGGGTATGGAGGCGTCGACTTGGATGGCGGCGCAGGTGGTTATGGGTCCGAGGAAGTTGTGTGTGGCGAGTGCGGAGTGGTACGACTCTGCGAGCGCGGCGATTTTCTTGACGTGTGTGATGCCGCCGCCGAGTCCGAGGTCGGGTCGGACGTACTGGGGTCCTCCGCCTTCGAACATGTCACGGAATTCCCAGATGTTGTGTATGCGTTCACCATTGGCGACCGGTAGCGCAGTGCGTTGTGCGATGCTGCCTTGAAGGACCATGCTGTCGATTTGTATGGGGTCTTCGTAGAAGAGCGGGTGGAACTGTTCGAGTTCCTGCGCGAGCGCGACGGCGTTCATCGGCGTGAGTTTGCGATGGATCTCGAGTATGATGTCAACGTCTTTTCCGGCGCCTTCGCGCATTGCTGCGACGTTGTCTACGGTGTCGGAGATCAGCCGTTCGAGGGTCATGCTCTCAAATCCGTTAGGCAGCGGATCGGTCTTGATGGCGGTCCAGCCTTCTTCAGCGGATGCCTTGGCCGCGACATAGAGGCCTTGGGCTTGTTTGCCTCGGTCGTGAGGAAACGGTAGATCGGTCGTTTGCCTCGGTCCCATCAGGAGGTGGAGTCGAATCTTGTCGCGGGTGTTTCCGCCGAGGAGGTCCCATACGGGTGCGTCGAATCGTTTGCCTTTTATGTCCCACAGTGCGATGTCGACAGCGCTGATTGCGCCGGAAAGTGCGGAGCCTCGGAAGGGTCCCATCCGGTACATGTACTGCCAGTGATGCTCGATGCGAGAAGGATCTTTCCCGACGAGATAATCGCCGCACTTTTTGGCGATTGCGTCGGTGGCTTCCATGTATGCCCAGCATGAGGATTGTCCGACGCCGTAGGTACCGTCTTCCGTCCAGATACGGACAATGTGGTGTCCGCCGGGTGAGCCGTCGGAACCGCCGATGAGCATTGATTCGACTTTTTCGATCTTGGTTTTATTGGGCATTTTTGTGTCGGGGACCTCCCCCTAGCCCCTTCCTGTCGGAGGGGGAATTTGTATTTGGCTGTGGTGATGTTAGCACGATGTCTGAAGTAGGATTGGGCCCGCCCCTTCCCCACTCGCATCGCTCGGGCCCCCTTCGTCCTTCGGACATTGCCCCCGCTAGCTGGGGAAACCCTGCGGTCGGTTCAGACTGAATATGCGACTGAGCCGTCGGTTCGGATGGGCATGTTCCAGTTGCGTGGATCGTAGGTGGTTTTGGCTACTTCTAGGAGGTTTTCGTCGATTTCTATGCCGATGCCGGGGGCGTCGGGTAGGAGCATGTAGCCGCCTTCTCGTTTGTGATGGTTGATGAAGACGGCGTTGGCGGGGTGTTCGTCTCCCGGAGAGTATTCCTGAGTGACGAAATTGGGTATGGAGGCGTCGACTTGGATTGCGGCGGAGGTGGTTATGGGTCCGAGGGCGTTGTGGGTGCAGAGTGCGGAGTGATAGGCCTCGGCTAGCGCGGCGATCTTTTTGACGTGGGTTATTCCGCCGCCGAGGCCGATGTCGGGTCGAACGTACTGGGGTCCGCCAGCTTGGAGCATGTCTCGGAATTCCCAGATGTTGTGAACGCGTTCGCCGTTTGCGACAGGATTGGTGGTGCGTTGCGCGATGCTGCCTTGGAGAACCACGCTGTCGATCTGGATCGGATCTTCGTAGAACAGAGGATTCCACTGTTTCACTTCGTGGGCGAGGGCGATGGCGTTCATCGGGGTGAGTTTCCGGTGGATTTCGAGGATGATGTCGACGTCCTTGCCGGCGCCTTCTCGCATTGCGGCGACGTTGTCGACGGTGTCGGAGATGAGGCGTTCGAGGGTCATGTTCTCGAAGCCGTTGGGCAACGGGTCGGTCTTGATGGCGGTCCAGCCAGCTTCTGCAGATTCCTTTGCGGCTTCGTATAGGGCTTGCGCCTCGTCGCTGCGGTCGTGCTGTTCAGGGTGTTCGAGCGACTGCTTTGGTGCCATCAAAAGATGGAGTCTGATCTTGTCTCGGGTCTTGCCGCCCAAAAGGTCCCATACCGGCACGTCAAATCGTTTTCCTTTTATGTCCCAGAGTGCGATGTCGACGGCGCTGATGGCACCGGAAAGGGCGGAGCCTCGGAAGGGTCCCATGCGATACATGTATTGCCAGTGGTGCTCGATGCGGGAAGGATCTTTGCCGATCAGGTAGTCGCCTAGTTTCTTGACGATCGCGTCGGTGGCGTTCAGATACGACCAGCAGGACGATTCTCCGACGCCGTAGGTACCGTCGTCGGTCCATATGCGCACGATGTGATGGCAACCAGGCGATCCGTCGGCGCCGCCGATGAGCAGAGATTCGACTTTTTCGATCTTGTTTTTGTCGGGCATTGGTGTTCCGCCTTATTCGTGCCACAATGGGGCGATCCTCCTCCCGCCCTTGCGGTCTGGTCTACTGGTCTTGGGCGTAGGTAAGTAACCATTCACCGGCGAATTCTTCGTAGACAAAGACCATATTGACTGAACCCTGGGTGAAACTTACGGTTTGCCTGATCTCCCATTTGCCCGGGGCGATTTCTGAGGGCGGGGAAGGTTCCTCCGGGATGAGTTTTATCCCAAAGTTCTTGAATGACTGCATGTTCGACCGGACCTCTGCCTCTTCCTCGTTCCAGTAGTTTTCCTCGTATAAGGTGCTGAGGGCGTCAACGTCGTACATGTTGTAGATTTCCCAGAGTCGACTGGTCTTTTCGAGGAGGTGTTTGGCGATGTCCAACGGTCCGCTGGAGTCGGTTTCCGTTGACGCGTCCCCCGTTTGCGTGGGCTCTGGTTTAGGAGTCGCCGTGGGCACCTGAGTAGGCCTGGGCTCTGGTTTAGGAGTCGCCGTGGGTGCCTGAGTGGGCGTGGGTTCTGGTTTAGGAGTCGCCGTGGGCGCCTGAGTAGGCGTGGGCTCTGGTTTAGGAGTCTCATCGCCAGTCGTTTCCTGAGCTGACTCGCCGCATGCCACCAAAACAAGCGATAGTGCCAAGATGATCGCTAGAGCCGTTCTCGTTTGGAACATACCGTTTCCTTTGCGTATCAACCTTCGAAGCGTTTGGTAGGAATTTTATTTTGATCTTGAAGATTAATTGATGACTCACTAATACTCACTGAACTCAGTCTGTCTGAAGATTGCATCTCTGTTCTCTTCGCCAAAGCGGAGGAATGGTTGTGGTAGTTTGGCATGATGCAGTTGATGAAGCGAACGGGTAATGGGCGCGAACCCTTCTTTTATGGATGGGTGATTGTCGCAGTGATGGCAGCGACGGGCGCGGTGAGCATGGGGATGGGGTCGTTGAATTTCGGGCTTTTCATCAAGCCGATGGGTGATGAGTTGGGGATAGGTCGTGCGGCGTTCGGGTG
>CAYRHG010000135.1:0-3050 GCA_964424025.1 uncultured Dehalococcoidales bacterium
TTGATACATATGTATTAATATCAGCAACAAGCGCCAAGAACCGGCCTTTTACCAACGGCAAAGGCGCCGAGAACCATCGCCGCGTCGAGCGGGAGAGCGTGCACCTTTCTGCGCTTCCGATGCTGCTGACGACACTGATAATGAAAGGTCCGCGGGCGGGACATCAAACCGGACGGACGTGAGCGACCGTATAAGCCGCAGACACGGCGAAATCGAACTCCTCACGACCGCGAGGCGACGGAACCCGCTACAAGCCTAAGAAGGTTCGGGCGAAACGCGGCCGCAAAATCGGTTACGGAGGAGAACTTTGCTTCGGTGCCCACCCGCGGAGACCACGCTAACTCCGTCATTGCGAGCCAGGCGGTCCTCGCCCTCCCACCCACGCAGGAGGGGATCTTACAATCCCCCTCCTTCAGGAGGGGGTCAGGGTGAGGTCACGTTCAAGGTTTGGGCGACTCTCCCACCTATCCACACAACTCCTGGACGCGACGTCGCGCGGCCGAGGAGCACAGCGCTAACGAAGAGGGAAGAACTGAGTGAAGACGGGACGCGAACCTTCAAACGCAACCCGTCGGGCGAATGGTCTGGCGACATCGCCTACGCTGGCTCCTTATTGAACCCTACAAACAACCAACCGCACGCGAAGACCCCGGTCGGCGCGGCGATGATTCGAAAAACAATCCTGCAATCCCCTCTCCCTTGATGGGAGAGGGCTAGGGTGAGGGTGCCCTGTCCCTTTCGCTCCGCGCAGGGGATGCTCGCACCTCCCCGTAGGGGCCAACCCTTGTGGTCGCCCGACGCATTCCCACTCCCCGTAGGGGCGAACCCTCGTGGTCGCCCAACCACCCCAAACCTGCACCACAGTCGCAGGCCATACCAACACACCCCAGACCTGATCCCTTCAATCCATACAGTCCCCCAACCCACCGTTGCTAGAATCTTGAACACACAATCCTCAATCATCCCTCCCAATTCACATTGACAACATCAGATACAACATCACGCGCCGCAGAACTGCGCGAGACCCTCAATCGTGCAAACCACGATTACTACGTGCTCAGCCAACCCTCGCTAACCGACGCCGAGTACGACACGCTGTTCCAAGAACTCAAAACCATCGAAGACGAACACCCCGATCTAAAAACCCCAGACTCGCCCACCTTCCGCATCGGCTCACCACCGTCAGACCAGTTCGAGCCAGTCCAACATCCGGTGCCAATGCTCAGCCTCAGCAATGTCACCAGCGAAGAAACCTTCAACGCCTGGTACCAACGAGCCCTCGACTACCTCGAAATTGAATCCGCTGACCTCACACTGGAACTCAAGATCGACGGGCTCGC
The DNA here is from genome assembly GCA_964424025.1 of uncultured Dehalococcoidales bacterium. GTDB lineage: Bacteria > Chloroflexota > Dehalococcoidia > Lucifugimonadales > Lucifugimonadaceae > Bin127. Next base: position 1,341 of record CAYRHG010000135.1, read on the forward strand.
CGTCGCTGTCACCTACACCAATGGTGTCTTGTCCCAAGCCGCCACTCGCGGCGATGGGACGCAAGGCGAAAACATTACCGACAACATCCGAACCATCAACTCAGTACCGCTCGTGCTCAACGGCGACGATGTGCCGGGAACCATCGAACTTCGAGGCGAAGTCTTCTACCCCATATCCGCATTCGACCGTCTAAATGAAGAGCGCGAAGCCGCCGGCCTCCCCGTCTACGTCAATCCACGCAACTCCGCATCCGGTTCCCTTCGCCAACTCGACTCCACCGAGACCGCAAAACGCCCTCTCGATATGTTCTTCTACTCCATCGGCTATGCGGAAAACGGAGACATACCCAACTCGCAACACCAGACCCTCCAATCCCTCAAACGATGGGGCTGCAAAACCAACGACTGGTCCCGCTGTGTCGCAACCGTAGAAGAAGCAATGGCTGCGATCCAGAACGTCCCCGAAATCCGTCCCGACCTCGACTTCGGCATCGACGGCGTCGTCATCAAGATCGACGACATCACTCTCCAAGACCGCCTCGGAGCCGTTGGACGAGACCCTCGATGGGCCACCGCCTACAAATTCCCAGCCGAACAAGCCGTCACCCAGCTCTTAGAAATCCGTACCAACGTAGGTCGCACCGGCGCCATCAACCCTTACGCCGTCCTCGAACCCGTCGTCGTCGGAGGCGTCACTGTCTCCCAAGCAACTCTCCACAATGAAGAGGACATCAATCGCAAAGATATCCGCGCCGGCGACCGCGTAATTGTCCAGCGCGCTGGCGACGTCATCCCGCAGGTCGTCGGACCAGCTCCCGATAACCAACGTCCAGACGATTCGCAACCCTACCGCATCGAACCCAACTGCCCCGCATGCGCCGAACCGGTGATCCGCGACGAAGATCAAGCCGACATACGCTGCGTCAACTCAACCTGCCCGGCGCAGTTTGAACGCCTGCTCGAGCACTTCGCATCGCGCGGCGCCATGGACATCGAAGGCCTCGGAGAAAAACTCGCCAAGGAACTCGCCCGCCAAAACCTCGTAACCAACATCGCCGATATCTACACCCTCAACGAACGCATGGACGACCTCCTAGCCATGGAGCGCATGGGCGAAAAACGCGCCCAAAACCTCGTCGACGCCATCGAACAGTCCAAATCCCAATCCCTTCCGCGCCTCATCTTCGGACTCGGCATAAGCGGCGTCGGATCTGAAATCGCCGAAACTCTCTCACGCGAATTCCGCAATCTGCCCAACCTCCTTGAAGCGGACGCCGAAAAACTCACCGCGATTGAAGGCATCGGCCCCATCCTCGCAAACTCGATCCGAGAGTGGACACTTAACGAACCCAACATCGCCCTCGTCCAACGTCTGAAAGACTTGGGAGTCGATCCCGAAGATGATACCCCCGAACCCGCCGACGACCACCCCGTCAAAGGCCTCACCTTCGTTATCACCGGCAAACTCGACACCTTCTCTAGAACCGAAGCCGCCAACGCCGTCAAAGCTCTCGGTGCAAAAGCCGTAGGCAGCGTCTCTAAAAACACCGACTACTTAGTGGCCGGTGCCGATGCCGGATCCAAACTCGAGCGCGCAGTACGCCTAAACGTCCCGGTCCTCAACGAAGACCAATTCAAACAAATCCTCGAAGGTCAAATCCCTGACCCAACCGAGACATCCGAAGAAGCGCCAGCGCAGCTCCTATGACC
>CAYRHG010000136.1:0-7978 GCA_964424025.1 uncultured Dehalococcoidales bacterium
GGAGATGATCACCACTCACTTGCACACTATCTTCATGGGCCAACATCTGATGAACCCGCCCTCAGTCGAGGGCTGGCACTGGGGCACCGAGTGGATCGACTCCGGCGCACTCGTCGAACGCGTCAACTTCGCTTCCGAACGTCTTGGAAATCTTGATAGCCCAGGCGTGCAGAGCATGATCGAAAATGTTATCGGCGACGACGAGAACGTCGACCCCGCAGAACTCGTCGACAGGGCGCTCGAACAGCTATCGCTGACGCACGTGACAGACGTAACGCGCGAATCTTTGATCGAATTCGTCGAACAAAACGACGAAAGGTCTAGCAACAACGGTGGTCAGACACCACGCGAGCGAGCGGCCAACGCGATCAAGATCGTCGCTGCCACACCCGAGTTCCAAAGGGCATGATCCGCTCCACAAACCCTGATCGGACTTGAACCCTGCCCATGGAGTAATTGCCGAGACACAAAGATGGCTGAAAAACAACAAAAGTCAGAGCGGCTAGCATACAACCGCACCATCGGAGTCACTGCGATGTTCGGCCGTGGCTTCTACTACCCAGTCGACATCGTTGCCGGCGAAGACGACCGCCTTTACGTGCTCAATCGTTCGTCGGATGGCGACAAACGAGGCGTGCGCGTCACCATAATGAACCTCGAAGAAGACTACTTCGGGATCTTCGGCGCTTGGGGTGCCGAGAACGGTCAGTTTACCTGGCCCAACTCGATCACCATGGACAGCGAACAGAGAGTCATCATCAGCGACGACTACCTCAACCGCATCACGGTGATGTCCACCGATGGCGACTTCATCGAAAAGTGGGGTGAACTCGGTTCAGATGAGGGACAACTCGACGGGCCCACCGGCCTCACAATGAACGACGACGACTTGCTGGTCTCAGACCACCGCAACTTCCGAATCCAACGGTTCTCGTCCGACGGCGAGTTCAAAGGATCTTTCGGTAAAGCCGGTTCCGATGAAGGCGCATTCAACATGCCTTGGGGCATTTGCTCGTCACCCGACGGCAACGTGCTCGTCGCCGACTGGGGCAACGACCGAATTCAGAAGGTGACCCCTGACGGTGAGTTCGTCGCGGCATGGGGCAGCTCCGGCGAAGGTGAAGGCGAACTACACCGACCGTCCAGCGCCTGCGAAGACGACGATGGATACGTTTACGTAGCCGACTGGGGCAACCATCGCATCCAAGTCTTCGACCCCGACGGCGAATCTGTCCAAACGAATCGCGGGCAGGCCACCATCTCAAAGTGGTCTCAAGCATTCCTTGACACAAACAAAGAAGAGGCCGCCGCACGAGCTGAGGCCAACCTCGATCTAGACCCGGACCTCTTCGAGAGAGACGCCAACGAAGAGTCGTCTCACATCGAGAAATACTTCTGGGGCCCATCGTCGATTAGATTGATCGGCGACCACGTTTACGTAGTCGACACAGTCCGACACCGAATCCAAGTTTTCGACGTAATCGCATAAGCAAAAGGGGATTGCCAAAGCCGCAACGCCATATCATCGCCTCTCACCCGAAGTGAGAGGGCAGGAGGAAACCCAATGACATCGAAACGTGACCCAGCTTTGGTGGTCATCCAGCTCTCAGGCGGAAACGACGCCTTGAATACGGTGGTGCCATACACCAATGGCATCTACCAAGACTCTCGAACGGCGATCCGCCTCGAGGAGCACGAAGTCCTCGACCTCAACGGCAAACTCGGCCTGCACCCCAGCATGGGACCGATCAAGAACCTGTGGGACCAGGGCAACGTCGCCATCGTCAACGGCATCGGATACCCCAAGCCCAACCGCTCCCACTTCCGATCTATGGACATCTGGCACACCGCCGAATCCGTCGACGTTGCACCAGATGGCTGGCTTGGCCGAACCATTCGAGAGATCGACCCGGAACACCAGAACGTAGTCGCAGGCGTCAATTTCGGACGCGGCCTGCCACGAGCCCTCCACTGCAAAGGCGTTCCGGTCGCCTCCGTCGGCAACCTCGCAACATACGGATTGATGCCCGACATCGAAGACATGGAGACACGCGACCTCGCGCTCAGCATCTTCACACGCATGTACGGCCCGCGCGAAGGCAGAGACCACATTCTCGAAGCGATCGGCGATACCGGCATGAGCGCCTACCTCGGCGCCGACATCCTACGCGAAGCTCCCGCGCAATACCGGTCATCCATCGAGTACGGCGACAACATGATCGCTCAGCAGATGAAAGACATCGCGCAAGTCCTGTGCGCCGACGTCGGCACCCGCATCTTCTACACCCAGCACGGCTCATACGACACGCACTCCGGCGAGCTACTCAACCACGCAACCCTGTGGGACGAACTCGCCAATGCCGTCGGCGACTTCTACGCCGACCTCGCTGAACATGGTCTCGAAGACGACGCCGTGGTGATGGTCTTCAGCGAGTTTGGACGCCGCATCGACGACAACGGGTCCGGCACCGACCACGGCTCAGGAGGCGTCGCGTTCGTCATGGGCAACCCCGTCAAAGGCGGCCTCTACGGCGAATACCCGTCACTCGAACCACGAGACCAAGTCGAAGGCGACATGGCCTACAACAACGACTTCCGCGGCCTCTACGCTACCCTGCTAGACGACTGGATGGGAGTAGACCCCAACCCCATCCTAGGCGGAAACTACGAACAGTTCGACATGATCGCGCGGTAGCCCGATCGGCTGAAGTCAAAGCGTTCTTGAAGCGGCGCGACGGTTTTCCACCATCGCGCCGCTTTTTGTCGCGTAAGCCGTTGCACCCCGAATCGACCAAAAAGCGCGACCGAGTTACTAACTGCGATTTGCGCGATCGACATGACCACCAATAATTCGAAGCAGAAGATAGCCGCCTGCGCCAGTCGCCAAAGAAGCAGCGAATTAGCCCGATTTTGCCTAGTCCACCAAGACAGATTCCTTTAAGGCAATGTCTGTTATGGAAACCGCCACATCAACACACACGTAACGAGGGAACCCGCGGCTTGACGCGATAACGCGGACAGCCTTAACATCCGATTGAACAAGAATCTCAATTAAGGGGAGACAATGCTGACAATTAAGAACGCTGGGGTTGCATTGATGGTCGGTATGATCCTGGCTTGGATCGGGGGCCTATTTTTGCCGGGTTACGCGTTCATAAACCCGGCAGACCAGACCGACTTCCCAGCAGCGGTTGCCGCCCTGGGCGATTCGGCAGTCCTCGCCCATTGGATGAACCTCATCATGCTAATCTCCATGTTGCTGCTCATCTTCGGATTGCTGGGTCTCTACCCCATCGCCACCAGGCAAGCTGGCCTCGGAGGCAAGCTCCTGCGGTTCGGCATCATCACATCCGTCATCGAATGGAGCACAATCATTGTCGTCATCGGCATGAGATTCTTCGAAATCCACCTAATGCAGCGTAGCAACATGCCTCATGATGGTGGCAGACTCTCACCAGCCGATTTCGAAGCCGCCGCCTTGGCCGTGCACATCGAATTGACTGCGGTACTGTTGGCCTCTGTGATTCTCTACCCCTTGGCCTCCATCATGCTCGGCCTCGGGGTCGTCAACCGGTTCACATCAACCAACCTCTACAAAGTCGCTGGCTACGTGATGGCAGCAGCCGGAATCTTGGGGCTGGCCAACTTACTCGTTGCAATGAACATTCCCGACGCAGGTCTCCAAAACATGTTCCTTGTAAACAACATCGCTCTTTATGCCGCCGGAATAGCCCTCTTCATCATTGGGTTCGGCATGTACCGCGGCCAGAGCGAGTTCGCCGACAAGTCGTAACTCCCGTCTCAGAGTTGCCGCCGGCATAGACAAGATATCGGCCAACCACATTGGAGCCGCGCCCGAAGACCTCAACGGCCTGAAGGCGACCAAGTTCGCCGACATCATCGGGCCTTAGCCGCCATCAACGATCACACCGCGCAACGCCGCAGGGGCGGGATTCATACCTGCCGCTAATTTTCGCACCCGCTCGAAAGCCCGAGCTACATATGCGGTGCCCATACTCCGTCACGTCGCACTTCCAATCACCAAAGCCGCCGAACGCCGTAACGATCAAACACCGTCTCGTTCGAGACCAAAACCAAATCTTCCGTTATCGCCTGAGCGATCAACATCCGGTCAAACGGATCGCGATGGTGAACCAGCAACGATCCCGCCCGATCGCCATGTTTGACAGTGATCGGAAGCTCATTGAATCCTTGGTGCGCAATCATGCCAACAATGTCATAGGTCATTGCTTCCGCTTCAGGCAGTTTGCCCAACCCGTACTTGGTCGCAATTTCCCAAGCGGTTGCGGCGCTCACGTAAACTGTATTCTCACTTTCGAAAATAGCGTCGTACGCCACGGTTGAGAGACGGCTGCTATTGGCGATCCACCAAAGGAATGCATGCGTGTCCAATAAAACACGCACCGTTAATCACCTTCCCACAATCGCAACTCCTCCTCGGGCAACGGATCGAAAAAGCTGTCCGGGATCGTAATCCTACCCTTCAGAACATCTGGTTGCCGCTTGCCGCGCTGAGTGACGGCGACGAGTCGAGCGACCGGTTTTCCGTTGCGGGCAATTACAACGTCCTCCCCTTCTTCAACCTCTGTCAATAACCGCGACAGATGTGTCTTCGCTTCATGCACGTTCACGGTAACCATGATCGACTCCTCAAGAAGAATTCGCTTAGCTAATTATATGACTAACCGCAACTCGACGCAGAAACTTGGTTTAGTTCCCACCTTCCCAAAGCCGCAACTCCTCCTTCGGAAGTGGGTCGAAAAAGCTGTCATCTAGCTCAATCAAACCCTTCATTGACCCAAAAACCCGTTTACCTCGTCGGCGTATCTGCACCAGCGTCGCGACTGACTTGCTATTCCGAGCAATCACAACCTCTTCGCCAGCCTCTGCTCGCGCCAAAAGACGCGACAGATGCGTCTTCGCTTCACTTGCGTTCACGGTTACCATCTTCGACTCCAATACTCTTGTATTAGCAAAATATATGACTAAGTACGTCAGTCCTACTACATTTCTCGCTTTGACTTCATACCGTCACATGATCCCGTCAAGGTTGCTTTCCAAACGCGCCTCTACCGATTGATCCGCCACCGGAAACTCGAAAGTGCGACCAGTGATCTTCTCGTATAGGTAGATGTGGCGCCTCGAGAGCTCGACTACAAGATCGTCTGGTGCCGGCGGCAACTCCTCGTCCTCATAAGGGTCGCAGTTCGCCACGAACCACAGCCGAAGAAACTCTCTATCAACATTGTCGGGTTCCCGTCCCTCTCGCATCCGCTGTTGATAAGTGTCGGCGATCCAGTAGCGACTCGAGTCGGAAGTGTGGACCTCGTCGATCAGAAGGATCTCACCGTTTTCGTCGCGGCCCATCTCATACTTGGTATCCACGAGAATCAGACCCCGCTTCGCTGCCTCGGCTTGACCGAAAGCGAAAAGTTCCTGCGCGATGCGGCTGCATTGTTCCCAATCCTCGGCCGTCATCCAGTTCTCAGACACGATCTCGTCAGGGCTGATCGGACGGTCGTGGTCCTCCTGCTTCGTGGTCGGTGTGACGATATTCGTCGGGAGCTTCTGGTTTTTCACTAGGCCGTCAGGCAATTCGTTGCCGCTATAGTCGCGCCGACCACTTTGGTAGACCGTCCACAGTGCGGTGTTCGTGCTTCCGGTGATATACCCGCGCACCACGAACTCAATCGGGAAGGCCGTGCATTTTTTGGCAACGGTCACGTTTGGATCAGGGACGGAGAGAACGTGATTGGGCACGATATGGCGGGGCTGTTCAAACCACCATGCGCTCGTCAAGTTGAGCACCTGACCTTTGAAAGGGATAGCGGCCAGCACCCGGTCGAACGCGCTCTGTCGGTCAGTGGTGATAAGCACCAGACGATCCCTAAGATCGTATCGATCTCGCGCTTTGCCTATGAGTTTCTCGCCTCGAGAGAGATTCGTCTCAACCAGGCAGTTTCCGAGCGCACCTCGTATTCGATCCGCGTAGCCCTCCGGCGTGTAAATGGCGTTCTCCATCGATCATTGCCTCCGCAAAGTTAAAAGCCTATACGAGAAGGCAGCAATACAGGTTGCCAGCAGAAACGACGTAAGGACGATCCCACGTGGTCGCCCTACCAACCGATCCACACCATACCCGCCGCAAAACCATCGACTGAACAATCCCCTCTCCCTCGATGGGTGAGGGTGAACGGGGCGGACAAGGGTCAGGGTTGCCCCCGCTCGCGGGGGAATGTCCGAAGGACAAAGGGGGCGCGCAAACCCCGCATGAACAGCGAAAAAACGCACATGATACTATGTCGCAATTAAGAATTCGCCTGATTTAAGTGTCGACTAAGGGAGTCAGCATGACCGAAACCCAGAGGGGTGAAATCGTCTATGACGTCGTGGTCGTCGGTGCTGGTGCTGCAGGCGTGGGCGTTTCGGTAGCTCTCAAACACGCTGGCATCGAGAACTTCATCATTTGCGAACGTCACACCGTCGGCGCTTCGTTCGCCTCGTGGCCGGCCGAGACCCGTTTCATCACACCCTCGTTCCCGACCAACTCGATCGGCATGCTCGATCTGAACTCGGTCGCAATCAAAACTTCACCCGGGTACAGTCTGGAAGTCGAGCATCCGACGGGCGAAGAGTACGCGATGTATCTGCGTGTAGTCGCGCAAGTCTTCGGGTTGCCGGTTCGCCAAAATACCGACGTACAGCGCGTGACAAAGGTTGACGACAGCTTTCGCATCGATACGCCCGACGAGACCTTACGAGCCAAGCACGTCATTTGGGCCGCCGGCGAGTTCCAATACCCGCGCTTGAACGGATTTGCCGGCAGCGAACTGTGTCGCCACACCGCGACCATCGCCAGCTATGACGAGCTTGAATGCGACGACTTCATCGTGGTGGGTGGCTACGAAAGTGGTGTTGACGTTGCCTACCACCTAGCAGGGCGCGGTAAACGAGTGCGGGTGTTCGACAAGAATCGCCCGTGGGTGGACGATAGCTCCGATCCCAGCATCGCGCTTTCCCCGTTTACGCTCGAACGGGTCAGTGAAAACCAGTTCTTCAAGCAAGTGGAACTGTATCCGCACATGCCCATCGAATCGGTCACTCGCGTGGACGGCGCATATGAGGTCACAGCTGAGGACGGGCATCGGTTTCAAACCTGCGCGCAGCCGTTATTCGCGGGCGGATTCGAGGGCAGTGAAACGTTAGTCGCAGATCTGTTTGAACAACGCGAAGACGGTTCTCTGCTTTTGAGCGAACACGATGAATCGACCATCGTGCCGGGAGTGTTCCTCTGCGGCCCTGCAGTTCGCCACGACAATCACGTCTTCTGCTTCATCTTCAAATTTCGGCAACGATTCGCCGTCGTCGCCAAAGCAATCGCGACCTCGTTGGGTCTGTCGGCGGAAACATTGGAAGGATACCGCAGGTGGGGAATGTATCTCGATGACCTTTCCGCCTGCGGAGAGGAGTGCATATGTTGACCGCAAACCACCAAAGGGCCGTCGTGCGAGGCGCGGTGCGAAGCCGACTAGCCAGAATGCGAAGCATCAAATGGCTCGGGCAAACTACGGCCAGCGTTTGCTGGATCGGCAGCTTGCTGACTACCGGAATCGGATCCACCGGAGATTGGTTGCAGTTAACTGCTGCATCCGCATGGCTATTGGCCAACATCGGAACGATCATCACCGCCGATGCGGATTGACGCACCAACTGTCCCCTCTCCCTCGATGGGAGTGGGCTCGGGTGAGGGTGAATGAGGCGGCCAACGGGTCGGGTTTCCCCCGCTCGCGGGGGAAATGTCCGGGGCCTGCCCCGTACTCCGATACGGGGGACAAAGGGGGCGCGCCAACCAAACAACCCTGTTGGACCAAGGCGTACCGAATTGCGAACTTTTCGTCGGGAGGTTCGAATCTAGGCAAGCGCGCCACATCCGGAAGAAGCCGGAGCCGTAGAAGCC
>CAYRHG010000137.1:0-18983 GCA_964424025.1 uncultured Dehalococcoidales bacterium
CACGATTGTCAAGCTCCTGATGGCCCAAGGAGTATTCGGAATGGCGACATTCATTGTCGGTTCCTTTGTGTTCGAATCCGAACCTTGGCAGATGACTATGGTTCTCGCAACGTCGCTCTTTTACCAAGGCGTAGTGATCGCCGGCTTCGCGTTTCTCGCCCAGACGTGGCTTCTGAGCAACTATCTGCCGAGCAGGGTGACCCTTATTTCGCTTTCGGGCCCTGTGGTGACGGCGGTGCTATCTTGGTTGATACTGGGCGAGAGCATCGGACCAGAGCTGTGGATCGGAGCGGCGCTCGTTGTGGTCGGGTCCTACATCGCTCAGACAAAACAGTCCGACACAAACTGAACAGCTAGGAGTCGATGGCAGATGTCCGAAGTGCCGAGCAGCTTTCAAGAGGGTTCAACCGCGTCGGTCACTCGTCTGATCACCGACCAAACCGTCCGAGATTTCGCGGAACTCAGCGGGGACACCCAACCGTTGCATCTGGATGACGGATACGCGTATAGGACACGATTCGGACAGCGAATCGCCCACGGCGCACTGCTGGTGGGAATGGTTTCGGCGGTTCTCGGCGTCAAGATGGCCGGCAAAGGGGCGACGATTATCTTTCTGGGCCTCACCGTCAACTTCGTGGCCCCAGTCCACATCGGCGATGAAATAACCGCGAATTGCGAGGTGATATCGGTTCGCGAGGACAAACCGATAGTGAAGTTGGCGGTTGTATGCACGAACCAACAGGATGCAGAGGTGATGGCTGGCGAAGCGGCGGTTTACATCGATCCTCATCCGGTGAATCCTTAAGATCGCCAAACCAGAGGTCCGAACCAGATTTGCGGTTCCGGCTAGACTCGTCGCAACCCGTTGAGCGACGCGGATTTTGCATCCCCTCTTTCACTCTCGTACACTAGAAAGAAGCACCTTCCCCCTAGGTCAAATCTGGCGTGAACCCGCACCGCCTGCCATCCTTCAGGCGGAAAACCAATATTGAGGAAGACACTTTGGTATCGAAGACCGACGACTCCGCAATCGCAACCGCACCCGAAGGCTTTACCGTCCAAGAAGCGATTACCGAGTACGTCATGACGATCCCGGACGAGAAGAAGCGGAGCATTCACCCCGAGCTGTCAAAGTTCGCGCGTTGGTTAGGATCCACCAACATGCTCGTCTCGCTTCGCCCGTCGGACATCAGCCCATACTCCGAAACTTTCGGCGCGAGCGCATCTGAAACTAACAAACAACGCGTCACCGCGGTAAAAGATTTCCTGAATTACGTCAAGAAGAAGGGCTATATCGACGTTAGTCTCGCCCCGCACATCCGGGTCCGCAAACCGACCATTAACGCGGCGCGCGGCGGAGCGATGAGACGCCGCAACAGTGAAGTCCAAATCACCCAGCAGGGATACGACGAGATGGTCAACCGGCTCGAAGTTCTGCGCGTCGAAACCATCAGATTAGCCGAGGAGATCGAGCGCGCCGCCGCCAGCGGTGACGTGCGTGAGAACTCCCCGCTGGAAGCCGCACGCGAAAACCAAGGAATGGTCCAGGCTCAGATCAACCGGCTTGAATCCACGCTCAAGGTCGCGACCATCATCGATGAATCGGAGCGAAAGGCCAGCGATCACGTTCAAATCGGGTCTTGGGTACGGCTGTCGAAAGGCGGGACCGACATGACCGTCGACTACCAAGTAGTCGCGGCCAACGAAGCGAATCCCCTCCGTAACAAGATTTCTGACATCTCTCCCGTCGGCAGCGCGATACTCGGCAACAAAATTGGCGATGTCGTGACCGTCAAAGCCCCCGCTGGAGAGCAGCAGTTCACCATCGACGCGATCTTTTGATCTGCTTCCACCTTAATCGACGCAGATTTTCGAAATGCGCTCCCGTAAATCGACCTGCGGATAGCTAGAAGCAATCGATCGTGGAAGGGTATTTCGATAGCGTCACAATCCTCGCGGCGTTCACCGTCGGCGTTGTAATCCTACTGCTGTTCGACCTCATCCTTCTCAGTGGAAAGGCTCACCACGTCGGCATGCGGGAGGCAACGCTGCTGACGATTTTTTGGACCCTTGTCGCCGCCGCGGTTGGAGTATGGGTGTTCATCGCAGGCGGTACCGAACTCGGGATCGAGTATGCCACCGCGTACGTTGCCGAACGAGCCCTCAGCATCGATAACCTCTTCGTATTCCTTGTCATCTTCAACTACTTCGTACTGCCAGACCTGTTCCGATCGAGGGCATTGCTATTCGGAATAGTCGGCGCTCTCATCGCCCGCGCCGTATTCATTTTCTTCGCCATCGGAATAATCTCGATCTTTGAACCCGTCCTCTACCTCCTCGCCGCAGTCCTCATCTTCACCGCATACAAGCTGATCACCAGCCACGACGAAGACATCGATCCATCCAAAAACCTCGTCGTGCGCGTCTTCAGGAAGTTCATGCCGGTCTCGGAGGAATACGACGGTCACAAATTCTTCACCGTCAAGAACGGGATCCGGGCGGCTACACCCTTCGCACTAGTCGTCATCGTGCTCGCATCCACCGACGTGGTGTTCGCCATCGATTCCATCCCCACCGTCGTCGGCATCAGCAAGAACCAGTTCATCATCTGGTCATCCAACGCCATGGCCGTCCTCGGCATGCGCCCCCTATTCTTCCTTCTCGAAGGGCTCGTCAACCTCTTCCGGTTCCTGTCATACGGACTCGCCGCGATCCTGGCTTTCATCGGAGTCAAGATCATCGTCGAGACGGCGATCCACGACCAGTTCCACGATTTCGTCCACGACATCGGAGTCCCGAGCGACTCCGTTTCAATCACGATCACATTGGGTTCGCTGGCGATCGTCATCGCTATCCTCGTCTTCAGCGTCATCGCCTCGGTGGTACTTCCGGACTCGGCGAACAAACACGCTAGCGCCGACGAGGCGGAGGCGTGACCACCGCACGCGCATCGGCGCGTACTCAACTCGCGGAAGAGCTCGACCGGGCCGTTGCTGGCGAAGTGCGTTTCGATCGATACGCACGGCAGATGTACTCTACCGACGCCTCGATTTATAAGATGACCCCGCTTGGAGTCGTCTTGCCACGCGACGCCGATGACGTCAGTGCCACCATCGAGGTATGCAACCGAACGGGCGTGTCAGTTTTGCCGCGCGGAGGTGGCACGGGTCTGTCGGGCCAAACCGTAAATCGTGGTGTTGTCCTAGATTTCTCGAAATACATGCATAACGTGATCGAGGTCAACGGCGAAGAAGGATGGGTCCACACGCAGCCGGGGATCACGATCGACGAACTCAACCGGCAAGTAGCACACACGGGCAAGTACTTCACTCCCGATCCCAGCACATCCTCGCGAGCCAACATCGGTGGCGCAATGGGCAACAACTCCTGTGGTTCGCACTCAATCGTCTATGGGAAGACCGTGGACCAAGTCCAACAGCTGTCGGTCGTGCTCTCCGATGGCACACGCGCTCGATTTCAAGCCTTGAACGCCGCACAGCTCGAAGGGAAAATGGCTCTATCAAGTTTGGAAGGACAGATCTATCGCGGAATACCTGGCGTCGCCGATCGTGCTGCGGGCGAGGTAGAACAGCGTTTTCCAAAGATACTCCGGCGAGTCGGCGGATACAACATCGACCGTGTTTGGGCGGAATGTCACGGCTCGCCACCGCTCGGCGATGGCCCGATCATCGACCTGACGCAGGTGATGGTTGGATCCGAGGGAACGTTGGCGGCAGTCACCGATGCGCGCCTCAAACTTTGGGACATACCTAAATCCAAAGGCTTAGCAGTACTCCACTTCAAAACGCTCCGCGAGTCGATGGAAGCTACGGTTGCGACGCTTGCGCACGATGTCAGCGCAGTCGAACACATCGGCCAAATCATCATCGAACAAGCCCGTAAATCTCTCGGCTTCTCACGAAACATAGGCTTCTTGCAGGGCGAACCTTCAGACATCTTGGTCGTGGAGGTGACTGGCGAAACCGCATCGGAGGTGCGGTCGAAACTCGAAACTTTCAGAGACGCGATCCAACTCAACACCGCAGCCTTCGCCGTGACGTTGCTGTTGGAGCCCGGCGAGCAACGTCAGGTTTGGGCGATGCGAGAAGCCGGTTTGGGTCTGATGATGAACGTCGAAGGCGACTCGAAACCTTTGCCCTTCGTGGAAGACACCGCCGTGGCGCCCGAACGATTGCCGGAATACGTGGAGCGCTTCGACGAGATCGTCAATCGCCACGGTACCGAGGCCGGATACTACGGCCATGCGAGCGTGGGATGCCTACACATCAGGCCGATGGTCAACCTCAAGAAAAACGCCGGCATCGACACAATGTATGCGATCGCCGACGAGATTTCCGATCTAGTTCTAGAATTCGGTGGATCGCTCAGCGGCGAACATGGCGACGGCATTGTGCGAGGCGCGTGGGCCGAGAAAATGTTCGGACCTGAATTGGTAGGCCATTTCAGGGAGGTTAAGGAACTGTTCGATCCTTCGGGGATCATGAACCCGGGCAAAGTCTTCGACACTCCGGACATGCGTGAGAACCTCCGCTACGGTGCAGAATATTCGACCGCGCAGTTGCCGACGAAGCTGGACTGGAGTGCCGATGGAGGGTTTGCAGGTGCGATCGAGCGATGCAACGGTGTGGGCGCATGCCGAAAGGTCAACGCCGGGGCGATGTGCCCTTCATACATGGCGACCCGTGAGGAAGAACATTCGACCCGTGGCCGAGCCAACGCGCTTAGGTCAGCTTTGTCCGGCGCGTTGCCGTTGGACGACATCGAATCCGACCGAATGTTCGATGTGCTCGACCTGTGCCTCGAATGCAAATCCTGCAAATCTGAGTGCCCTTCCAACGTAGACATGGCTAAGATCAAGTACGAGTTTCTCGATCTTTACTACCAAACGCACTCGATTCCGCTGCGTTCTCGGGTGGTGGCAAACATACATCGGTTGAACTCGCTGGCGCCAGGACCATTGGCTCCGATCGCCAACTTAGTGAACAGATCAACCCCAGCAAGATGGGCTTCAGAAAAGATCCTCGGTTTCGATCGCCGCCGCAAAATTCCCGAAATCGTCAGTCAGACATTTGAACAATGGTTCAGACGCAGAACTCCAAAAACAACCGGTTCACGCGGCGACATCGTCCTTTTTCATGACACCTTTATGAACTTCAATCACCCCGAATCCGGTAAAGCTGCCGTGAGATTGTTGGAAGCACTGGGATACCGAGTGCGTTTAGCTGACCGGGTTTGCTGCGGGCGGCCAATGGTCTCTTCCGGATTGCTTGACCAAGCCATCGAAAACGCCCGACGAAATGTCGAGATGTTACTTCCGCACGTGCAATCAGGCGCCAAGATTGTCGGTTGTGAAAGCAGTTGCATCTTGACACTTAAAGACGAATATCCCGATCTACTCGGCGGAGAACCTTCAGCGAAAGCTGTCGCAGACGCGGCGATGATGCTCGAGGAAGTGTTAATCGACGCAACAACTGACGGCGGGCAACAGATATCTTGGAACGATCGGTCGGCGGAGATACTATTGCACGTGCACTGCCACGAACGGGCTCTCATTGGCACTACCCAAGCCGTTTCAGTCCTGAACTTGCCGCCGAACTATCGTACCGAACTGATCGACGCCGGATGTTGTGGCATGGCGGGATCTTTCGGATACGCCAAAGAGCACTACGACGTGTCGCGACAGGTAGGCGAGGATCGGCTCTTCCCCGCGCTGCGCAATGCTGCCATAGGCACACAATTCGCCGTAACTGGCGTCTCATGCAAGCAACAGATCGAAGATGAGTTAGACCGCCCGGCGTTCTTCTTGTCGGAACTGCTGGCCGAGGCAATTGACGACCGGTAGCGCAGACCGAAATGACCTCACAGTGCCCACCGTCGGCATAATCGCAAATCCCGCCGCCGGCAAAGACATTCGCCGGTTGGTAGCGCAGGGCCGCGTCGTCTCCAATCAGGAGAAGTCGAACATCCTCCGCCGCGTGTTTGCGGGTCTGCGATCCCACGGCGTCGACGAGGTGGTGGTGATGCCGGACATGGCAGGGTTGGCGCGCAACGCGATGCACGACACGCGGGATGAATTGCATTCGGAGTTTATCGACCAGAAACCTACCGGCAGCCAGCACGACTCGACTATCGCTGCCCGCATGATGCGAGATGCGGGCACCGATTGCATCGTCACGCTGGGCGGAGACGGTACCAACAGGCTCGTAGCAAAGGGTTGTGGTGACGTGCCTTTGGTGCCTATATCGACAGGCACCAACAACGTTTTCCCAAAGGAGATCGAAGGAACGCTCGCCGGTATCGCCGCCGCGACCGTCGCGAAACACCCGCGACGCCGCAAAGACGTTTGCCGTAGGTCGAAAATGATCGAGGTTTTAGTTAACGGCGAGGTCCGCGATATCGCGCTCGTAGATGCGGCCGTTTCACGCCAAACGATGGTTGGCGCACGCGCGCTGTGGGACGTCGCCACTCTCCATTCAGTGTTTTTGACCCGGGCTGAGGCGTCGAGCATAGGAATCGCATCTATCGGAGCAAGGCTGGCACTCATCGAGATAGATGATCCGCAAGGCCTTTACATCCGCTTTCCGGATCCAAAACAAAAAGGCAGAGTTTCGCTATTAGCACCTATCGCGCCCGGGATGGTCAAAGATGTCGCGATCAAGGATTGGCGGATGATCGAACCCGGCGAGTTAGTCGCCATCGAGGCTACGCGGGGAACCATAGCGCTCGATGGTGAACGGGAGATTGAGTTGCTTGAGGGTATGCGAGCGGCGATAAGGATTCAATCGGACGGACCTTGGGTGGTCGACTTCGATCGAGCTCTTCAATCTGCCTGTGCCAGCGATTGACCAGTTGGTCAAACGAGCCGATATGCCTTGTTCAGCGCATGGTTTTGTACATGTCGGTTGAGACATGTGCGATGAGGCATACGTGTCGCCGCGATATGTGCAAAAATCGGGATGTTTTGTTCATATCGTTGCTGACGTGTACAACGGTTGATCATAACGGTCATGACATGTATAATTTAAGGCATGATTTTATACATATCTTCCGAGAAGAGTGAGTACTATGGCCGATTTTGATCCGCGACAGCCACACAACGCGCTGCCAACTTTGCCCCCGGCCGGTGAGATAGAGACGATCGGGATCATGCGCGCCCTCAACTTGGCCAGTCGCGCATTGGCAAATCTGAACGGGACCGCGTTGAGCGTGCCGAACCCACAATTGCTGATCGACACATTCGCCATCACCGAGGCGCAAGCGAGCTCGGAGATCGAGAACGTCAACACAACAAATGACGAACTGTTCAGATATATGGCTGTGGGCAATGAACGAGCTTCTGACGCGACAAAGGAAGCAGCACGCTATCAGCCCGCGCTCGCAATGGCGATTAAACGTTTACAGGAAGACCAGCGGATCGATACCCGCTTGCTGGTCGATATCTGCGGCCAAATCCTCGGCAGTGACGTGGACGTCCGAGATACCGCTGTGCTAATCGGTAATCTGAGTGCGCGGCTCGTGGTCTACACACCCCCGCACGGTCGCCCAAGATTGATGAGGCTTCTGGACAACCTTCATAAATTCGCGCATGAGACTGAGTCCGGTTTAGATCCGATCATCAAGATGGCGATCATGCACTACCAGTTCGAGGCGATCCACCCGTTCCCGGACGGAAACGGGCGTACCGGTCGCGTGCTCAACATCCTCTATCTGATGCAACAACGGTTGCTGGACCAACCCGTGCTCTACCTGAGCCGGTATTTCCTGCGTAACCGCCGTCAATACTACGCAGGGTTGCGCGCCGTTACAGAATCAGATGCTTGGGAGAATTGGATCCGCTACATCCTTGCTGGTATTACGGAAGTCGCAGAAGAAGGGCGCAACGATCTGGTGAGAATCAGAGAACTGCGCAGGGAATTCGCGGACCGAGCCAGAGTCGATGCGCCAACCGCTTCTTCCGAGCAGCTGATGGACCTTCTGTTCATGCGGCCGTACACGACAACGAGGATGGTTCAGGAGGTAGAAGGTGTCACGCGAGCTACCGCCCGATCTCGCTTGGATGCGCTCGCCAGCGCGGGAATGTTGGAGCGTGTCAAATCCGGCCGCTACCAACTCTTCCGGAATCACCACCTGATTGACATTCTTCTCGGCCTGTCTTACGACATGGAGTACTTGGTTGATTTCGGCGGAAATTAGGTTAGTTATGTACAAAAACACGCAAAAACTGCACATATCCCATTCGATAAGTACAAGCGCTTAACTCTCTACGGTTGATGTGTACGGTTTCGGGGATGTAATAGTACGTTTCGATGACCTAACCGCGCCGTATCTCACGTATCAATGCAACCACATCCCGGCTTCTGGATTCCAGCGTATCCCAGTCATTGTTGGCAACGACATCGCTAGAAACCAGCTTGGAACCCATACCTACGGCACATACACCAGCTTCGAACCAAGGTCGCAACGAATCCTCGGTTATGTCCACTCCGCCCGTCGGCATGATCGATGACCAAGGCATCGGCGCCAATACGTCTTTAACGAAACCCGGTCCGCCGACCGCTGATCCAGGGAATATCTTGACGATGTCGGCACCTAGTTCCTCCCCCGCCGATATCTCAGAGGCGGTACCGCAACCAGGGATGTAGGGTACTTTTCTTCGGTTACATACCTTCGCAACGTCGGGGTTGGTCACAGGTCCAACGATGAAACTCGCGCCGTTACTGATGTAGATCGATGCGGTGCCGGCATCGATTACGGACCCAGCGCCGAGGATTGCGTCTGGCAACTCTGTGGCGCAGAACGAATCTAGGCTGGAAAAGACCTCCCACGCGTGGTCGCCACGGTTAGTGAACTCGAGCACCTTGATGCCGCCGGCAACGCAAGCGCGGGCGATGTTTTTGGCCTTTTCGATGTCGCCGTTGTAGAAGACTGGAACGACGCCGATGTCGTGCATCGCATTCAAAACTTCCAGCTTAGAGTGCCGTGCCATTCGTTAATCTCCTGAGACCGGTTCTCGCGTTGACCCTACCGAGTCTATCCGCCGACTGCAATATCGACGCGAAGTGGGTATGTTAATCTCATTTCGCGTGCGAACTTCAGAGGTTTGAGGATATGGACGTCAATCCCGTAAAGACGAAACTCAAACAGAACATACCTTCCCCTGGAACTTGGTCCGCAAGCGGTGATCCGACAGTGATAGAGACGTTGTTGCACACCACCGATTTGGACTGGGTGACGCTCGATTTCGAGCACAATCCGATTGATGTTTCTACGGCGGTCAACTGCTTGCGCGCCGGCAACGGATCTGGAAAGCCTATCTTCGCCCGCATCCCGAGCAACGATCCCATTTGGGTCAAACGCGTCCTCGATATCGGGTTTACCGGCATAGTGGTGCCGGATGTCAAGGATGAGGACGAAGCCGAGCGCGCGGTCCAGGCTGCCAAATATCGACCGCGAGGTCTGCGAGGCATCGGTTCCACCCGCGGACAACTGGTCTACGGCAGCGACTACTACGAAAAAGCCAACGACATCATAATGGTCGTCTGCATGATCGAGGATTGGCGTGCGGTCGACCGAATCGACAAGATCATGGAGGTTTCCGACCTCGATGTGTGTTTCGTCGGCCCGAACGACCTAGCCAGTACGCTGGGTGTGCCAACCGGCCTCGACAACCAACACCCTGATCACATCAAAGCGGTTGAAACTGTCGTGGATGCCGGTAAGAAACACGGCGTCGCGACTGGTATTCACTGCATCGATGGGAACGAAGCCGCTCGCCGCATCGAACAGGGCATGACGTGGTTTCCTATCGCTTCGGACGTTCGGTTGCTCAAGGGCGCTGTTGACGCTGAATTGGCAAACGTCGCGACTGGCGCGGGCGACACCGATGAAGGCGATGAAAACGCCACGTTTTACTAGGAAAATGAACTCAATTCGGCAAAAACCGAGGAGATGTAGCCAATGCCATCAGTTGTAACGTTCGGCGAGATCATGTTAAGGCTCGCGACGATGCGCCGCGAAAGATTCACTCAAGCCCGCGAGTTAGAGGTCACCTACGGAGGCGGAGAGTGCAACGTCGCAGTCTCGTTGGCGAACTTCGGCTTCGAATCGATCTACGTGACTGCGGTGCCGGACAACGACATCGGCCAGGCATGCGTCAACTACGTGAGGCAGTGGGGCGTCGACACGTCCGAGATTCTCCGTCAGGGCCAACGCTTAGGCACCTACTACCTAGAAAACGGCGCCGCAATGAGGGCCTCAAAGGTGATCTACGACCGCGCGGCGTCTTCGATCGCCGAACTGGGTCCCGGCGAAGTTGACTGGGAGCGGGTTTTCGCCGGCAAAGACTGGTTCCACTTCACCGGCATCACGCCGGCGATCTCCGAATCGGCGGCTTTGGCATGTGACGAAGCGGCATCCATCGCGAAATCTATGGGATTAACGGTGTCTGCAGACATGAACTACCGCGGGAATCTGTGGTCACCTGCCGAGGCGCAGGCAGTGATGCGGCCGATGATGAAGCATGTGGATGTGGCGATCGGCAACGAGGAGGATGCGGAGAAGTCGTTGGGCGTCGCGCCGGAGGGTGTGGATGTTGAAAGCGGCGAGATCGACGCGACCGCATACGAACCCGTCGTGAATCGGCTCGTCAACGAGTTTGATTTCCAACAGGTGGGCATTACCCTGCGCGAATCGCAGTCTGCCGACGACAATGACTGGTCGGCCATCTACTACGATGGGTCCGAGATTTTGATGGCTCCCAAGTACTCAGTGCGCATCGTGGACCGCGTTGGCGGTGGAGACGCATTTTCTGCAGGTTTAATCTACGGAAACCTGCAGGAAGGATGGACTTCACGGCAGACTCTGGACTTCGCGGCGGCTGCATCTGCGTTGGCCCACACTTTCCACGGCGATTTCAACTTGGTATCGGTCAGCGAGGTTATGGGCGTCGCCGGCGGCAACGTGAGCGGCCGAGTCCAGCGATGAGCGGCGAGTTTAAAGGCAAAGTCGCCCTAGTCACCGGTGGTTCTAAGGGCATCGGCCGCGCCTGCGCATACGGTTTCGCCGCCGAGGGAGCAAACGTCGCCGTAACCGGTCGGACTCGCGACGAGTTGGAAACAACTGCTGCCAATGTCGGTCAACTAGGCGGCGAGGCGCTGGTCTGCCAGACGGATTTTCTGGACCGCGACGCGGTTGCGGGGATCGTCCCAGCGGTTTTGGCCGAGTTTGGACGTATCGACATCCTCGTCAACAACGCGGCGATCATCCACCCACGGATTGATTTAGTCGATCTCGACGACCAGACCTGGTATGACGTGATCGAGGTAAATCTGAACGCCGCGGCGATGCTGACTAAGGCAGCAGTGCCGGCCATGATCGAGGCGGGAGGCGGTTCGATCATCAACATATCGAGTATCGGAGGTCGCAGCGGCGGACGCGGACGCAGCGCGTATCGCGTCACCAAGGCATCTCTGATCAGCCTCACGCAGACACTGGCCGCCGAGTTGCGCGAATACGGAATCAACGTCAATGCGATCTGTCCGGGTGGGACGGATACCGAAGGCTACCGCGAAGCGTTCAACAATCGGGGACGCGAGGATAACCCGGACCTGATGTTGCCGGAGGAGATAGCGAACGTGGCGGTCTTTTTGGCTTCCGAGCGGTCGTCGGCGATCACCGGCACTGCGATAGATGCGTTTGGCGGCAATAACCCGCTCTTTTCTTAGGTATGCCTGACGGGTCGTTGATACTCACCATCGACCAAGGCACCACCTCGACGCGGGCGATCGTCTTCGATGAGGGTGCGCAGCCTCTAGGTTCGTCGCAGCGTGAGTTGCGTCAGATCTTTCCTCAGCCGGGTTGGGTGGAACACGATCCATTGGAGATCGCCGAGGCCGCGATCGGCACAGCGCGAGTGGCTCTCGCGGAATCAGGAGTTTCGGCTTCCGAAATCGCCGCGATCGGGATCACAAACCAGCGCGAGACTACGGTGTTGTGGGATAGCAGATCCGGCCGTCCACTCGCCAACGCCATCGTATGGCAAGACCACCGCACGGCCGAGATTTGTAACGGATTGAGCGACTCGGGCAAGGCGGATGACATCTGGTCGCGAACGGGATTGATCGTCGACCCATATTTTTCGGCGACCAAGATGCGGTGGATGCTCGACCATCTGCCGATACCTAACCTGCAAGCCAGGGCTTCTAATGGCGATGTGCGCTTCGGCACGGTCGATTCTTGGCTGATTGATCAGTTGGCGCGCGGCACCGATGGATCGCAGCCAATCGAAATTCCGCACCTAACAGACGTGACCAACGCGTCTCGCACGATGCTGCTAAACATCCACGATCTCACGTGGGATCCCGATTTACTAGAGATCTTCGACATACCCGAAGCCGTTTTGCCGACACCGATGCCCTCCGCCGGCACGTTCACGAGCACACATCCTTCCATTTTCGGACGAGAGATACCGATTACAGGTGTCGCCGGTGACCAACACGCGGCGCTCTACGGCCAAACCTGCTTCGCCCGGGGCGATATGAAGTGCACATACGGCACCGGCGCCTTCCTGCTCGCCAACAGCGGTGCTGAATCTCACGCCCTTTACACGGATTCAGCATCCGCGGGAGCAATGAATGCGGACGACCTTGAAGCGGCATCAGGCGGTCTCCTTTTCACGCTCGGATGGCAAGCAGGAGCGGTCAAGGCCTACGCGTTGGAGGCTTCGATATTCAACACTGGATCCACGATGCAGTGGCTCCGCGACGGTCTCGGAATCATATCCGACGCTACAGAGTCGTCAGACATCGCCGTACTGCTCGGCGACAACGACGGCGTCTATCTCGTGCCAGCATTCTCCGGACTAGGCTCGCCCCACTGGGACCCGCACGCAAGGGCATCGATCACCGGCGTCAGCCGGGGCACTACCAAGGACCACCTAATCCGGGCGGCACTCGAATCGACGGCGTATCAGGTCAAAGAGGTGGTCGACATCATGGATTCGCAGCTGCGCCTACCCCGTCGCGGCAACCGCCGTGAACGCGTCCTACGCGTCGACGGCGGTCAAACCCGCAACCCGTTCCTCATGCAGTTCCAAGCCGACTTGCTAGACCGACCGATCGAAGTCTCGGCCGTACACGAGACCACGGCTCTGGGGGCCGCATTCCTCGCCGGACGCGCCGCCGGAGTCTGGCGATCGGATCGCGAGCTAACCGATCTTTGGAATTCTGCGCGGCGCTACGAACCCGATATGTCGGAATCTGAACGCGGCAGGTTGATCTCGGGTTGGAACGAGGCTCTGCGGCGGACAAAGAGCGGGTTTGGCGGTTAACTCGACCACATGTAACGTATCAAACAAAGGAGGTCCACCATGCCCTTACAGTTGGACCACACGATCGTGCCGGCTCACGACAAGGTGAAGTCGGCAAAATTCATCGCTCGCATCTTCGGAGTGGAATACAAAGGCACTTGGGGCCATTTCGCACCGGTCAAGGTGAACGACATCTTTACTCTGGACTTCGATGACTCAGATGATCCGCGATCGAACCACTACGCGTTTCTGGCGTCAGACGAAGAGTTCGATGCGGTCCTGGAACGCGTGAAGGAAGAGGGCGTCGCGTTTGGTAGCGGGCCAAGATCCCGCGCCGATGGCAAGATCAACCATTTGCATGGCGGACGCGGCTTTTACTTCGAGTGCGCGGATGGTCACGTTTGGGAGGTGATCACCCACACGTACGTGACCGATTGAGCTGCCCCGTGAGCACGATCCATACGCTCAGAACTCCCAACGGGATCCACCCGAGGATGCCGACGTAGCTGACGAAGATCCAGTTTGGCGCGCCGACAAAGAGCAGCAACGTGAGGCTTCCGCCAACGGCGTTCGTTGCTGAATGTCCGAGGCTGGCCGCCCAGATGCTACCTGTCTTCGTGCGGAGCCAGCCGAAGATGATAGACAGCATGATGGCGCTGACCGTAAAGACCAGCATTCCGACAACTGGCTGGTCAGGAAAGTTGTAGCCCCGCAGGTTAATGGGAAGATGCCACAGCGCCCAGATCACGCCAGTCCCAACCGCGGCCAACAAAGGTCGATCGCCAAACAGTCGCACTTGCAGGTAACCCCGCCAACCAAATTCCTCGCCAAAGAGGATGGGAGTGGCCACGATGGCAGTGATCATCGACTGGACCACCACTAACGCGAAGATCCCATCGGGCAGAGGTGGCGCTACCGTTCCTGGAGGCCCCAACTGCCAAATGGCACGGCGCATCGAAAAGTCCGGATCGCTTATCCCAAAAATTGCCACCGCGAGCAAGATCACCGAGACCACGAGAAGTGGCAAGGTCCAACCTGCGACGTAGTAGCGCCACCGATGCAGGTTCAACTTCAACCCGGCATCCCCAAATCCTTCCCGCGTCACCCATTTCCGCACAACGATCGCCGCAACGGCTGGTGCCAGCGCACCAGGCAGGATGGCGAGTTGGAACAACGGGTCTCGGACCGACGGGCCAATCCTCAGCGTGATCTCCCAGATGACCCATGCCAGACCAAACGAAATAAGAAGAAAGACGGCGAGACCTTTCTTCTGAGTGTCCCTACAAGAGTTCATGCCGCCACCCAATACCTAATCGCCCTTGGCACTGAACGCCGTCAGGCAGGTCTGAGTGAGTTCAGCGATGTTGGATCGAGAGACATCTAAGAGCGCGAAACCATGCCTGTTAACCGCTTCGACCATCCGCTTGTCATAGGCAAGGGAACGTTTGAGGAACTTATCTATCATCGCGCGTTCCCGCGGCGATTTGGTGGCGAACTGGCTGTTCGCGTGGATTCGCCGTTGAAAGAGTTCGTCGCTACCGGTGAGCCAAATCGCGGCGACCTCGGTGAAGTCTAAGTTGGACGCGAAATCAGGCCACAGGGCTGAGCCTTCCAACACCATTCCAGCGGTCGTAGGCTCGTTCAAATACGATGCGATAATCGCCTCGACTTGCGGCCAAACGTTAAGCCGGTAGTGTCGGAGGACATCATCCATCAACTCCTCCACCGACAGGTTCAAGTAATGTTCGGCGACGTTGTCGGGCACTCTATGTGGCGGCGATGCCCATGGCCGCCCCGGATGACGAGCGAGGCTATCAGTGGAGATGTGAGCCCAGCCTAACGTATTCGCCAGCGACTCGGCCAAAGTCGACTTCCCGACGTGCGATGATCCACCAATGAGTATGACTTTTGGGTCCGGTTTCGTTCCAATGCTCCTTTTGCTTTCCGCATTACTTCTGGGCGAGGAGCCAAGTCAAAAGAGCAACCAAAAACGCTTCGCCGATGGCAGGAGCATGTCCGCTCCCCACGCCTTTCCAGAGTTCGATGCCGATCCCGTCGCCACACGCGGATTCAACCCGAAACGCTTGAGTTTCCGAACCCGGAACCCACTCGTCGAAGTCAAATGTCGCGTAGGGCATTGGATCGTCAGGCCAGTTGCAACCCGCAATCTCGCTCCAACGTGCAACCATATCCTGCGCGCTGGCCAAGAATGCACCTTCGCCGTCGGTTTTCGGTTCGGTTTCGGCCCCTTCATACATGATGACGCTGTCCTCGGTGCCATGGATATGCAGGACAGAAACTGGCAAGGCATCTTCGCAGCTAGCGTCCTTCACATAGCTCGTCCCTGCAAGGCTCACCACCGCGCGCAGACCGGGCAACCCTTTACACGCCATGTGATGCGACATGAAGCCGCCGTTGGAGTAGCCGAAGAAGTATATGTGACCGAACTCTATGATCTTCTCAGACTCTGCCACCAGTTCAGTGAGATAAGCGACATCGTCCTCGCCCGACTTACCGCCTTCGCAGCAGCGGTCGGTAGGGTTCCAAAAACGGTTCCCCACACCGTCACGCACGCCATTCGGCAGGAGCAGAGCGAAACCGTCGGTGTTCACACGTTCGTGCAGCGGGACGTATGAGGACTGGTAGAACGAGTTTCCGCCGAAGCCGTGAAGCGAGACGATTAGCGGCGTCTCTCCATCGACAAAATCCTCAGGCGTTACGAGAACCGTGCGATCCCCTCGTCCCGCGTGTTCGACGTAATGGACCTGTCCACCGGCATCCTCGGCCAACCTCGCCGTAGCTTCAACCACTGAACCCTCCTCCATTTTCCGCCCATCATCCTTGCTGTCGGCCCACTCATTCTTTTTCTCTTCGGACCACTGTTCCTTATCGGATCTTTCAAAAGTCACCGTAGCTTCCGACACTTGGGCCCGTTCCTGCTTGTCGTTGCAAGCTATCGACATGAAAACAAACATCAGCACTATGGCCGCGGCACCGATGGATCTCGGTGAACCAGCATAACGAGTCGGCAGTGCGAGAGATACTTTCAATCGGCTTGGTGACGAATTCCAGCGTCTTCTCGGTGGATTTGACCCGGTTCCGATTGCCAAAAGGTGTGTCATTTGCCGACCTGTCGTTCGAATCTTAATCTCTCAACCCAGATCAACATAGATGAAAGAATTGATTCGAACCCATGCGGAATCACCACTTCGCCGACTGATCCGATGTACTGCACGTCGACTCGGGTATTCCGTTACGGTGTAGTTGGGAGCATCGCGATGGTGGCAACCGGCGACCACGGATATGTCATTCAAACTAAGCCAACAGATCAAGCACAAATTGCGATCAACGAGTCCCTCGCAGACCATCGGCGATTACGAAGACCGCTACTGGTCGACTCAGGGTGGCGATCTGGAGAAGGAGAGCGAATACCGAGATTTCACGGAACTCTACTACGATTTGGTTACGGATTTCTACAACTATGGTTGGGGCGAGTCCTTCCACTTCGCGCCGCGCGTTCCAGGAGAGAGTTTTGCAGCGTCGCTTGTGCGCCACGAACATTTCTTAGCGGACGCGTTGAAACTCGAGCCCGGTATGGTCGTCGCCGACCTCGGTTGTGGCATCGGCGGTCCTATGTTGGAGATCGCACGTTATTCCGGCGCCAAGATCGTGGGCGTCAACATCAATGCGTATCAACTCGAACGGGCTCGGAGATCGGCGCAACAGGCAGCGCTCAGTCATCTGACCGAATTCATACACTGCGACTTCTTGTATGTTGATGCGCCGGACGAATCATTCGATGCCATCTACGCCATCGAGGTTACATGTTGCGCGCCGGACAAAGTCAGCATCTATGGCGAAGTGGTTCGTTTGCTGAAACCAGGTGGAGTCTTCGGAAACTATGAGTACTGCTTGACCGACAAGTTCGACGCTAAAGATCCCCACCATCTTCAAATCAAGACCGACATCCAATTGGGAGGTGGCTTGCTCGACATCGACAACCGGCCGACAGTTGACGACGCGCTTCGCACGGTCGGGTTAGACGTGTTGGAAACCAAGGACCTCGCGGTACAAACCGGACCGTCGGTCCCTTGGTATCAACCTCTGATTGGTTCAGGTTTATCGATCGCGGGGTTTCGCAGGTCCAAATTCGGACGCTGGGTCACACACAACTCGCTCGGGGTGATGGAGCGACTCCGGATCACGCCGCAAGGTTCTACACGGGTTGCCGAGGCGTTGAACCGCTGCGGAGACGCCATGGTCGAAGCGGGCCGGCTCGGCATCTTCACCCCGATGTACTTCATCCACGCTCGAAAGCCGGAATAGACGGGAGGGGGTGGTCGCGAACGCCGTCAATCAAGCGGTCGATTCACTAGAGCGAGGAACAAATGGACGTGGTGCCACGTCTTGGTGACATGGAGCCCATTCGTATATCCATAAAAGAGGTGACCGACGTGAACGCACGAATCCCAACTGCCCTGTTCGCTTCACTCGCCGTACTCGTCCTGCTCTTGACCGCGGCCGCGAGTTGCGCGGCCAAGGAACCTACCTCCGTTGTCGAACGCGGCCTAGCACCGAAAGTCGAGTCCGAGATCCCATCGGGACAAGCGCCGAACGCTTCCGTCAGCGGCAACGTGACTTACCGCGAGCGAATCGCCTTAACCGAGGGCGCATCACTAGTAATCGAACTCCGGGACGTGTCCTACGCCGATGCCGCAGCACCCCTGATCGCCCGCCAGACGATCACAAATCCCGGCCAAGTCCCCATCGACTTCGAAATCGAGTACAGCCGCAACGACATCGAGTCCCGCAACACCTACTCGATCAGCGCCACCATCTTCGAGTCTGATGGGCGCATGGCATTCACCAACGACACCGCATACGACGTGATCACCAACGGCAACCCCAACAACGTCGATATGCTGCTCGTGGTCGTGCAGCCCCCGCCCGATAAGCTCGACGCGAACGCACCAGACTGGCGCTCATGGATCGAAGTTCCCGCCGAGATCACCGGAGCGCACTTACTCGGGGACGAACGCGAACCGACGCTGCGGGTCACATACCTGCAGTCCAACGTCGAGAACTGCGCGCTCCGCGGCACCGAGGATATGCAACTCGTTGGCGACGACATCATCGTGACCGTCACGCTGATGGAGCACCCCGAATCTCCTTTAACCGCCCATTGCGACGACGAGGTATTGGAACTCGACACAATCAAGCAACTCGGCGCTGATCTCGAACCGGGCAGGACCTATCGAGTGATCGTCAACGACGAGTTCATCGCAACCATCACGGTGCCTGGGATCGACCTCCGATATTTCGCGAAGTCAACGACGTCGAAGATCGCGTAGGCGTGCAAGACAGGAGGACGCGTTGCGCCGATTAGAATTAACCCTTAAGCGGCGTTGCGAACCGAACTAAATCGCACCGCCATCCCTTCACGGTGGGGCTGTAGCTCAGTTGGGAGAGCGCGTCAATGGCATTGATGAGGTCAGGGGTTCGAATCCCCTCAGCTCCACCAGATTTCACTGTTGACAGAACCGGGCTCGGGATGGACACGTTCTCGGCGTCCATCCCGGCGGTAGGGGCGTCCTGCGGCATGGGCAGGGTGTAGCGTATGGTGGCCTGTCCGCGGTCGACGACGATCTCCTCGACG
>CAYRHG010000138.1:0-16632 GCA_964424025.1 uncultured Dehalococcoidales bacterium
AGCTTGGTGGATAGCCACCCTGCCAGGCGTCGCCATCTTCCTCGTCGTAATGGGCTTCAACTTCCTAGGCGACTGGCTCCGCGACTGGTTCGACCCGAGATTGCGGCAGCTGCGGGTTCAGTAGCAAAAGCTCAACTCCAGGAGACGTGGGCGCGGCGGTGAGCGCCTACTCTCTCTGCAACTCCCGGTGCATCAACTCGGTCAACGCATCCGTCGCAGGGACCCCCTCGAACATCACCCGATGCGCCGTCTCCGTTATCGGCATCTCCACACCGAGCCGCCTCGCTATCCGCATCGTCGCACGCGTCGTCGGAACTCCCTCAGCGGTTTGGCCCAACTCCGCCAACGCCTCGTCAACCGTGTCGCCTGCCGCAATACGAGCGCCCAAGCGGTAGTTGCGGCTCAGTGGACTTGAACACGTGGCCAGCATATCCCCGATCCCGCTAAGACCTGCAAACGTGCCTGGTTTCGCTCCGAGCGCCAACCCTAGCTGGGTTATCTCGTGCAATCCGCGTGTGATGTACGCCGCTTTAAGGTTCGCTCCCAATCCCGACTCGTCTATGAACCCAGCACCGATCGCGATGATGTTCTTGAGCGTCCCTCCCAGTTCCACTCCGATGATGTCGTCCGAAGCGTAAACGCGGAAACGGTCTCCGCTCGCAATCGCTTGGACTTTCTCCGCGGTCTCGATCGATGCCGATGCCACCGTCGCAAGCGCTGGCAATCCCATCGCAATTTCAACCGAGAGATTCGGGCCGGAGAGCGCGCAGATTTCCCGCATCGCAACCGCTTCCGTAACTCCATGACATTCGGCCATACACCCCGCGATCACCTCACTCATGCGCTTTCCAGTCTCAATCTCGAGCCCTTTCGTGGCGCTCACAATCATCGCGCCGGCAGGAATGTTGGCGATGTGTTCGCCCATGACCTCACGCATCGCCACCGAGGGCACAGCGACTATCGCGCAGTCGACATCCGACAACACCCCGCATGAATGCGGATGCACCGACATCCTATCCGGAAACATCAAGCCTGCGAGGTAACGCTTGTTTTCACCATCTGCCCGTAACCGATCAGCACGTTCCGCATTGCGAGCGATGAGCCGTGTTTCGTTGCCTTGACGCGCCAATAGCACCGCCAACAGCGTGCCCCATGAACCCGCACCTATGACTCCGATAGTGGATATCGGATCAGGCTCCTCGAACGCCGGAACTCGGTGGACCCTCGCCCGCATTGATGTCCAGACGATTTTCTGTACCCTTGTGCAGCCGCATCATGTTTTCGCGGTGGCTAAACAAGATCAATGCAACTGCTGGAAGCCCGAAGGCGAGGTACTCGATCGGAGCGTCGGCGAAATCAACTGGCACGTTGACGATCGCCAATACGATCAATGCGATCACGCCAAGGGTCGTCCCGATCATCGACCCCAGCGACACGTAGCGGGTGAGTACCGCCACCAGAAGGCCGATGAGCGTAACCGCGGCCGCGATCGGAGAAAGCACCAGTATCGCTCCCCATCCCGTCGCGATGCCTTTGCCCCCTTTGAATCCCGCGAATACCGGAAAAGTGTGTCCAATGATCACCAGCGTCCCAGCCATAGCATGCAGTAGATACGAATCACCGATTACGAGCAAAGACACCCCGATTATTGCTACACCCTTCCCGAAATCCAACACAAACACCAACACCGCGGCTTTTTTGCCCAACGTCCTCAAAACGTTGGTCGCTCCCATCGACCCGCTACCATGCTCGCGAGGGTCAACACCTCCCCAAACCTTACAGACGATCAACCCCACTGGAATCGACCCGACAAGGTATGCTGCGGGCGCGATCAACACCCAAGCCAATAGTTCGTTCATTTGGCCTTCAGTCGCGTTCGCGGTAGAGCATTCTGATGGGCGAACCCTTGTACCCGAATGCGTCTCTCATGCGGTTTTCCAGGTACCTTTTGTAAGAGAAGTGCACAAAATCAGGATTTTTGCAGGTTATCACGAATGTTGGAGGGCGTACCGAAACCTGTTCGATCCCAGTTATGCGCGGCCGTCGACGACCCTTCGTCGACAACGGTCTTTCACCTAGTGCCGAGTAGAGTGTTCGCGCCAATTCACCAGCGTCTACGTGTTTCGTGAACTGTTCAAACGTCCTGCGTACGGCGTCAGGTATCGCTTTGATGCCGCGCCCAGTCATCGCCGATGTGAAAAGAATCGGCGCATCTGGAATGAACTTGAAACGGTCGCGGATCTCTTCGACAGCTTCCTCGAATGTCGTCTCGAGCTCCCGCGACAGATCCCACTTGTTGATTACCACCACCCCTGCCTTGAAAGCATCCTGCGCGAACCCGCCGATATGTGTGTCTTGAGCGGTCACGAACTCCGTCGCATCCAGCACGATGATCGTCACATCCGATCGTTCTATCGCGCCAATCGTTCGGATCGCACTGAATTTCTCTATTCCTTGTTCTGTCTTACCGCGCCGTCGGAGACCCGCGGTGTCGAGAAACATTATTTGACTGTCCTTATACGTGTAGACCGCGTCCACCGTATCCCTCGTCGTACCCGGAACTGGACTGACAATCGATCGCTCTTCCCCAGTCAACGCATTGAAAATGGCCGACTTCCCCACATTCGGCCGTCCCGCGATCGCCACCCGAATAACATCAGCAGGCGCATCCTCGTCAATCTGATCATCGACCATGGCCAGCACGCCATCCATCAATTCGGCGATCCCGATATCGTGATAAGCGCTAATTGGTATAGCCTCGCCCATTCCCAATGACGCAAACACATACAACTCGGCCATCCGGGTCGTGTTGTCAGTCTTGTTGGCCGCCAGTGCATAGGGTTTGTCAGCCCGGCGTAGTAGCTCGGCGGCGTCATAGTCCGAAGCGGTCAGACCCTCGGCAGAATCGACAAGCATGATGACGGCGTCCGCCGACTCGATCGCGCGCTCCGTCTGCGTACGAACCTCATCCCATAACTGGATCTCGGCCGAGGGTTGATCCTCGATCCCCGCCGTATCGACCAGCATGAACCGACGCCCGAACCATTCGGCATCCACCGACACCCGGTCTCTAGTCGTCCCCGGCGTATCGCTGACGATCGCGATCCGACTCCCCGCGATGCGGTTGAACAACGTTGACTTCCCGACGTTGGGTCGTCCAACTATGGCGATTACAGGTAGCGACATCGTTATCGTCAAAACTCTTGCGTTCCCTCGCTCGCGTGGGAAATGTCCGTAGAACAAAAAGGGCACGCTCGATCCGCCCCTCTCCCTTGATGGTAGAGGGTTAGATTGAGGGTGAATCCACGACGATTTGTTCCATCAACGCCATTTGCGCCCACATCCGATTCTCGGCCTGTTGGTACACGATCGATGATGGATGCGAGAGCATGTCCTCAGAAACTTCTTCGCCAGGATGTGCCGGCATGTCATGCATGAATCGCGCCTGAGGTTTCGCGAACTCCATTAACTCAGGATTGACCTGATAGCCCTGAAAGTCCCGCAATCTTTGTTGCGTCTCCGCCTCCTGTCCCATGCTTGTCCACACGTCTGTGTAGACAAAGTCGGCATGGCGCGTCGCCTCGACCGGGTCACGCATCTGGATGACGCTCGCCATCGTCACGGAGCCGGATGTGTACTCCGCGGCGTCGTATCGCGTACCGTACGGCAACTCGTAGTCCATCGGCGACGCGATCACGAATGTCCCACCTGAGCCAGCTACTGCGTACGACAAGCTCGCGGCGACGTTATTGCCATCCCCGATGAACGCCACACGAACTTCATCCAGATACCCGCGTATCTCCAGCATCGTCATCACATCGGCCAATGCTTGACACGGGTGCTCCTCATCCGTCAAGGCGTTGATCACAGGGACTTCGCTGTTCTCACCGAATTCGTCCAACGTCGACTGCGCGAAAGTACGCACTACGGCCATGTCGGCCATACTCGAGAGCACCTTGGCAACATCCGAAACTGGTTCGCGCTTCCCGAGACCGACCTCCTCAGGCGAGAAGTACAGCGGCTTGCCGCCGAGTTTCTCCGCACCGATCCAGAACGACAGCTTAGTCCGCAACGATGGTTTCTCAAACAACAACGCCACCGATTTGCCCTCTAAGGCTCGACTTTCGGCACCGCTCTTGAGTTCGATCGCTCGGTACAGCAACGAAGAAATTTCCGTCGCTGGAAGGTCGCGAAACCTCAAAAAGTGCCTGTTCATGTCGGTGCCCTCACATCATGCGCGGCACAACTAACGCCGCGCAACAATACCTAAATTGTGCAACATGCGGAGTACGGCATTTCGGCGAAAGCCGGAATCCAGAGGAGCCGGGCTGTGGGTCTCCCTCAATTAGACCATTGGGCATCCGCCAATGATCCCCTCTCCCCTCCGAGGGAGAGGGTTAGGGTGAGGGGGAACGGGAGGTCATGGGGCGGTTGGACCGGGACCAACGTGCGGCGCAATACGCGCCATCAAACCCGGTCATCCGGTTATGCAAACCACCCTTGATAGGGGAGGGCGGAACCTCTACGCCGGCGTGAAATTCGGCAACGTGCAATCTTCGCTGATCTTCGTGAAGACCACTTTCAATTCCATGCCGATGCTGAGATTAGACGGGTCCGGATCGACGCCGACAATATTCGTCGGCATCTTTGGTCCCTCTTCCAACTCCACGATCGCCGTGATGTAAGGCACCTCACCCATAAACGCGGCATGTGGTGGGACGTGCACGATTCCGAAGGTGTGCAACGTCGCATTGCCCGACGCTTTCACCCACTCCAACTCACCACCAGGTGTCGCTAAACTGAACGCCCGCGGGTAGAACTGATACTCACCAGTAGCCTTGTCCCGCTGCAACCAAAGCTCGCCATTCTTCACACCTTCCCAGTAGCGATCAGATTCCGGCTGCGAAACGGGCTCAGGTCGTGCAGGCGCGTCTGTCGTCATCGTGTTTTCCCTTCGCGGAGATGGTCGCTGTCAATCGCGTCGATTCGTGAGTAGATTGTAACCGCAGGGCGGATTCGCGCGGGTCGTGGATCGGGAGCGCGACTCCTATGGCGAAAAATCTTCGCCGTCCAATATCACGCCAGTAACCGTCGCGTCTCCGTCGTCACTGAGCGACACGCGGATCTTCACGTCACTCGCTGTCTCGACGGCGCGTCCAGCGCCTTCCGGCACGAAGTAAGTCCCAATCCCAAAGTCGATCCTGCCGTTCGACTGCATCTCGCCTCGGATAAAAACATCGTTCCGCAGTCGAGAAGCCTCATAGCTTGTTACGTATTCGGTCGCCTCCCAAACCTCACCTCGTTCTGTCAGCACAACGATTACATCGTCGCCGTTTTCAAACAAATCTTCGTACCTGTCCGGAACGACCGCGATCTC
Organism: uncultured Dehalococcoidales bacterium; assembly: GCA_964424025.1. Taxonomy (GTDB): domain Bacteria; phylum Chloroflexota; class Dehalococcoidia; order Lucifugimonadales; family Lucifugimonadaceae; genus Bin127. The sequence goes on from CAYRHG010000138.1 coordinate 5,378, forward strand.
GTAGTCGAGGATCGCGTAATCGCCCTGCATCAACGACCGAGGATCGACAGGCGCCCCCTGCAGAACCACCTCCGTCCCTGTGGCAATTGCATACTGCTTCACTGCCGCGAACGCCACTAAACCGACCATCTGTAACGCGACGACCGCGAAAAACAACCTTGTCGCCGTTTTCGTCATAACGTCGTCGACCTGTTTCGAATGCTCGCGATGATCCGTCGTCGGATCCGCTCCAGTCCCAGACCCATCGCGATCAACAACACACCTGCAACGATGTACGCGATAGCCTGATCCAGCAAGCCCAACTCAAACCCGATCTCGAAGTAACGGGAGATAACGGTGATGCTGAAGAGTACGAACGCGATGTTGACAAGGTAGTTGCGATTGAATCGGATGCCCGCGTTAACCATCGCGACGACCGCAGCGATGATGACGGCATTGAATGGCAACCAGAACCACGAGACCGACGCGAACAGCCCTACCAGCGTCAACAACGCAATACCGAATATCGCCAACACACCGCTGACCTCCCATTTCCAGCGGCCAGACGCCGTCGCTTCCTTCACATCCCACCTGTATCCGAAGTACGTGACCACCACCGAAACTGCAACCGCCAACGCTATGGTCGCCCAAAACTCCACAGTGGGTGTCGGCAAGTCTGCGAACTCTAGCTCCGACCACAGAAACAGCGATCCAAGAATGTAAGTCGCGCTCCCGGCAATCACGAATCCCCAGATTTCATAGACCCTGGCGAAATGCCGATACTCCACCAACCTAGCATGCAATCTGCCAACTGAGAATAGGGCAGCCGCCACCAACATATACGCGATAAGCCACCAAAGCAAAAACCAACCGTCATCGAAACCGGTTGTCATCCATTCTTGCGATCGGAACCCAAGCCCGCTGAGCAGCAAGATGACCGACAGAACCAAGACGGCATTGGACCTAGTGGCATACGCGAGAGGTATGACACCGACGAACCAAGCGACAACTAAGTTCGGGTGATTCACATCCACGTTGAACGACTGCGCAATCAGATGTATCGAGGCACCGAACAAAATCGAGCCGAGCAGGATGATAGCGATACCAGTACGCGGAAATTCAAATCGATATGCAAGCAACCAACCAGCGAAGTAGGAAGCGGTGGTGAATCCTATTAAAAGACCCATCTTCGCGAAGCCAGACAACCCGTCCCAATTGATCGCCACCAACCCGATTACCCCGAGTCCCACAAGCACGGTGCCGAATATGGCGATGATGCTCGAAAACCGGTTCAGTCCAAACGCACGACGATGCACTTCCGTCGTCGGATATCGGTTGGCCAGCGTCTCCGCCAACGCCGAAGAGATCACGCCCTCGGCACGCCACACCTCAATCTCGCGCCGAACACTCTCTGCGAGTTGAGGGTCTAACGGCTCCGCAATTGCTTTATTGGATGCGCAATGTTCCGACATGTGCGCATTTTATTTTAGCCCGTTACGGCGCGGCCAGAATCACCGTCCCGGTTGAAGACAGCTGGCCGCCCGTTCCATGCGCAATCGCTAAGTTGCAATCATCCAACTGCCGCTCACCGGTTTCGCCGCGCAACTGCCGGACCGCCTCGACGACCGTGAATATCCCGTACATCCCCGGGTGGGTGTAAGACAACCCGCCGCCCGAAGTGTTCACCGGGAAATCACCTCCCGGAGCAGTGCGCTGGTTGGCAACCAAGTCCGGCCCTTCGCCCGGTCCGCAGAATCCGAGGTTCTCCAACGAGACCAACACGGTGTAAGTGAAGGAGTCGTAGATCATCATCAGATCGAGATCGGAGTGCGAGACGCCCGCCATGTCCAACGCTTGCTGACCCGTATTGCGGCCAAATGCCCGCGTCAGGTCTGGCATCTGAGAAATCATCGAGTGGTCGTGACCTTCAGCCGCGCCTAAAACCGCCACGCCGCCCTTCGCGCAATCCTTCGCTCGCTCCGCGGTCGTGACCACAATCGCCGCACCAGCGTCCGTCACCAAGCAGCAGTCCAACAGATGGAACGGCCACGAGATCCATCGCGACTCGTGATAGTCGTCGAAAGTTGCCGGGCGGTCGTAGAAGTAGGCCTTGTCGTTCATGTTGGCCCACTTCCGAGTCGACACCGCAATGTTTGCCATCGCCTCACGCGTACGGTCCTCACCGTACTGGTGCATATAACGACGACACGCCATCGAATACGAGACCGGCGGTCCGATAATCCCGTACGGAGTCTCGTATTGGCTTTGCGGAGTGCCCAAGTTGGCTCCCGCCCTAGCCCGATCGTTCCGTCCAGCTTGACCATGCGTGATAAGTGCAACCTCGCAGTAACCGGCTTGAATCGCCGCAATCGCGTGGGCGATGTGAATGACGAACGAAGAACCGCCTACCGACGTGCTGTCCGTAAACCTCGGATGGATTCCCAGATACTCACCTACATCCAACGTCGACCAACCTGCCGTCATCAATCCATCGACGTCTGAAAGCGATAGCCCCGCATCGTCCAGCGCATTGATAGCGGCTTCCGCATGGTGCGCCAGCGGAGATTTATCCGGCACATTCCCAATCTGATCCGATTCGGCAACACCGACAATTGCGGACTGCCCGGATAACGTTCTCAGTCTGTTCAAATTCGGCATGATGGATGTCCAACTCCGTTCGCGGCTTTGTATCGCTGCATGTGCGCAACATGATTTTATCCGCGCAGTCTCAAAAGTAAACTTAGTAGCGCTCGTGTGCAACTGTTTAACCCGAGAGAATTTAAGCAAGAGTTCGTATCATGCCCGACGAAAAAGGCGCACCGCCTCAAGTGCAAGTCCAATCCCTTGACGACTACCTGGAAGTTATGTCCAAAGCCGTATTCCAGAGCGGTATGTCGTGGCAGGTTGTCAATGCCAAATGGCCCGACACCAACGAAGCGTTTCACGGCTTCGAGATCGGACGAGTCGCCGGTTTGACCCAAGAAGAGCTAGACGAGCTCGCGCAAGATAAGCGCGTCATCCGAAACCGGCGCAAACTCGCCGCCATCGCCCACAACGCTCAGCGCATCATCGAACTCGACGCCGAACATGGCTGCTTCATCGATTACCTCCGTTCCCACGGCGACTTCTACGACGTGGTCAACGACTTGAAAAAGCAATTCAAATTCCTCGGCGACACCGGCTGCTACTTCTTCCTATACGTAATCGGCGAACCAGTACCGCCCCACGACGAATGGATGTGCGCACGAGAACGCGCGAAGCGACGGCGTTGAAGAAAAGTCAGAGGTATGTCTCCTCTCCGGCTCAGCGGGAGAGGGTTGGGGCGAGGGCTCACAAAGTGCTAAATTACCTATCAAACATCCCATCACCTCCCTCGCCAAGGACCCGACCGTGAAAGTAGTAATGACCCCCATGCCCGGCGGCGTAGCGCCCGGAGAAGCCGACGATGCCGTCCTACGCGATCTCGAAACCACATTCCCCGACGTCAACTTCGTTTGGTGCACGACCGAAGAAGATCAACTCATCGCCATCGAAGACGCCGATGCATACTGCGGATGGCCCACTCGCAAAGTATTCCTTGCCGCTAAAAACCTCAAATGGATACACTGCGCCGGAACTGGGATCGACGGGATCATGAAGATTCCCGAACTTATCGAGACCGACATCCCTGTCACCAACTCCCGAGACTCTCACGTCAGCCCGATGGCCACACACGTCTTCGCGCTGATCACGTCACTCGCGCAACGACTAAACGAGATGCTGCCGCAGCAGATGGCCCGCGAATGGCGGCCCGAAGACTACGCTTGGAAACAGATCGAACTCGAAGGCGCAACCCTGGGCATTTACGGCTTCGGAAACATCGGCCGCCGAGTAGCCAAACGCGCATCCGGCTTCGACATGAACGTCTACGCCGTCGACAAGCACCCGCGACCGTCGGAACACGCCAACGAAGTCTGGGGTCTTGAAAAACTTGACGATCTCATCGCCATGTCCGACTGGTTCGTCGTCGCCTGCCCGTATACCAACGAGTCGATGAACTCGATCGACCGTCGACGAATCGCCCTGATGAAACCAACCGCCCACATCATCATCATCTCGCGCGGAGGCGTCGTCGACGAAACCGCGATGTGCGAAGCCATCCGAAACGGCGAACTCCAAGGCGCCGGCCTAGACGCCATGGATCCCGAACCCCCAGAACCCGACTCCCTCTTGTGGGACACCCCAAACGTCATTTTTTCCCCGCACGCCTCAGCACTCGTCCCTGACATGTACCTAGGACGACGCGAAGTTTTCAAGGAAAACCTCCGCCGCTACATCGCAGGCGAACCCTTCATCTACGAATGCGACAAAGTAGCTGGCTACTGAGACAAGGAGCCGGGTTTACGCCGTTAACGGGGGAATGTCCGAAGGACCGAGGGGGTTGATACCTACTGTATCGGCGAGTAGTCTGTCGGCATCAAGATCCGGTTCTCGATGTTCTTCACTAGGATCCCGTCCCGGTGCGACTCCTCGAACACCTTCTGCCACTCCGGATCCGCCCGGAAACTCGCCCAAGCCTCGGCTCTTTGATCCGGACTGTCAAACGCCACCAGATACACCAGCTGGTTACTGTTCGGCCCGACATCGTGCGTCCAATAGCCGACATTCCTAATCCCGTGCTTCTCGAAAAGCTCCAGCGTGTGGTTCCTGAATCGAGCGTTCAAGTCCGGCAACTTGCCAGCAAAGGCCTCGTAGATGCGCAGTTCGTAAATCATCGTTTCAACTCCTAAGCGTCGCCGTGAATTCGATCAACGCCAATCCTATCGCGTGCAACCCAAAATCCCCGCCCATCCTGTCCATTCATGCAACTCCCGGCGGTTCAAACGTTCCGCGAATAGTGCGCTTCCTCATCCGCAGGGAACTTGCCTTCACCCACATCCTCAACATACCGCTTCACCGCATTCGTGATTTCTCCCGCGAAATCTCCATAATGCCCAGCGTGACGCGGCCTGAATGTCGGGTCCAGACCCAACATATCGTGCAACACCTGCACCTGACCGTCGCAATGCGGCCCGGCTCCGATCCCGATAGTCGGGATCGTCAGCCGCTCCGTGATCTCCTTCGATAGATCCGCCGGCATCAGCTCCAACACAACCGAGAAGGCACCCGCACGTTCAACCGCCAGAGCGTCCTCGATCACCCGATCAGCGTTATCGCCGCGACCCTGCATTCGGTAACCCCCGAACGCATGTATCGATTGTGGCGTAAAACCGACGTGCGCCTGTACGGGAATCCCCGCATCCACAATCGCCCGGATCGTTTTTTCCACCGTTACGCCGCCCTCCAACTTCACCGACTGCGCACCGCCTTCCTTCATCAGCCGCGTCGCATTCTTGATCGCCGTAGGAATGTCCGATTGGTAACTGCCGAACGGCATGTCCCCAATGATGAACGCCTGCTTCGCACCTCTGGAAACCGCGGCCGTTGCCCGAACCATGTCATCCATCGTCACCGGGACAGTCGATTCGTAGCCCAGCACGACATTGCCCAAACTGTCGCCAACCAGTATCGCCGTCACACCAGCCTCGTCAACCAGCATCGCCTGGTTGTAGTCGTAGGCCGTAACCATCGGAATGAACTCGCCCCGCGCCTTCATCTGCTGAAAACGCCGGACCGTCACACGTCGTCTCGGAGCACTCATAACCCAATTATCCACCTCTCAGCAAATCCAAGACCAAAATGAACTCCGGCGACCTCCTCAGTGCTGGTCAAGCGTTAAACTGCGTCCAGACGAAATGCCGATGACCGACCTCGCAAACATAAAAGCCCTCACCTGGGACGTAGGCGGAACCGTCTTCGATTGGCGCGGCACTATTCAAGACGAAGTCGAACGAATCGCCTCGGAACAGAACGCCGACGTTGACATTGCGCAGTTCGCAACCGACTGGCGCGTCTGGTCGTTCGACATGCTCGGCCGAGTCAACCGGGGCGAACTCCCCTGGACCAACCTTGACCACATCCACCGTCAAGTCCTCGACGATGTCCTCGAAAAACACAGCACCATATCACTCTCCATTTCCGAACGCGACGACGTCACGGATGTTTGGCACCGACTTCGAGCATGGCCCGGAGCAGCCGATGCAATCCACCGTCTCAAAACCCGATACACAATGATCGTCCTAACCGTCCTCAGCTACTCCATAGCGGTGGACTGTTCAAAACTCAACGGCATCAACTGGGACGGAATCCTCTCCTGCGAATTTCTGGGAGCCTACAAAGGCCCACCGAACGCCTACAACGAAGCCATCCGGCTCCTCCGTCGCCAACCCTCCGAAACTATGATGGTCGCCGCCCACATCAGCGACCTCAAAAACTCGACCAACGCCGGAATGTCCACCGCCTACATCCACCGCGAAGGCGAATCGAACGTAACACCCGGATATTCCGACATCGCAACCGCGACCGCAGACCCCAAAATCAACATCGTCGCCTCAGACTTTTCCGATCTAACCAACAAACTTCTAGCTTGACCCGTCCCCTTCGCGAAGGGAGGGGGACGCGAGCGAGCGCAGCGACGCTCGGAGGGGGTGCCCGAATCATCAACCAAATTACCCGACCTCCCAACATTTAAACTTCACGCAAACCAATCCCACGTCCAACAGAGACAAACCAATGAAAATCGCAACTCGAGAAACCCTCTACTACGAGCACTCCGCCGCCAACCCCGTCACTCTTCACGTCCAACCTGGCGAGTGGTTCGAAGTCCAAACCCAGATGAATCGCGGCCCTGATGCCGAACTGGTGCCTGACGACATCCGAGATCTCTACAACACCTACCGATCCGACTCCCAACCCACCGACCGCGGCAACGCGTCTTCTGGCAGCACCTACATCGAAGGCGCCGAGCCGGGACACATGCTCACCGTCCATATCGGCGAGATAAAGACCCATCCCGTCGGATGGACTCGGTACGGCGGATCCACCGGAGCGATGCCCGGATACCTTGGATCCTCAAACATCGGACCACAGTTCCGCATCTGTCGCATCGATGTTGAGAGCCGTCAGATCATATGGAACGACAAACTCACATTCCCGGTCGAACCGATGCTGGGAGTAGTCGGCGTCGCACCGCTCCGCGAAGCCCGACACAACGGATGGGCAGGGGAGTGGGGCGGAAACTTCGACATCCAAGAGGTGACTACCGGAGCGAAACTCCACCTACCCGTCTACCATCCCGGAGCACTTCTGCACGTCGGCGATATGCACGCCAGACAAGGCGATGGCGAAATCTGCGGAGGCGGCGGAATCGAAACCGGCGGCTCCGTCATGATGAAGGTCGAACTCTCGCCGAAGCCTGAAGGAATGACGTGGCCTCGAATCGAGAACGACACCCACATCATGACCACCGGCATCGAGAAACCCGCCGAAGACGCATTCCGCATCGCCCTCTCAGAGATGATCCTGTGGCTCGAAGCCGACTACGGCATGACACAAGGCGAAGCTTTCATCTTCCTCGCGCAATGCCTAGAGGCTCGTGTCACGCAGTTCGTAAACCCGACCTACTCCTACGTATGCAAAGTCAACCGCAAATACCTTGTTTAAGCACCGCGTTCGCGGCTCTCGAACGCGCACTTTTCGGAGAAACCGATGCCAATAGTTGACTACGCGGCCGGCAACACGCAAGAATACCGTGCCGTGATGCTCGATCAGATTCGCCGCAGGAAAGCAGCCAACCCGAACTACACCGTCGTCGACATCGGCGGACGACACAATCCGTGGGCCGACGACGTTGTAGACGTATACGTCGACGTCTTCCCCTTCGAAACCGACAAGCGTCTTTACGTGGGCGACGTTAACAGCGAAGACATCTGGCGAGAACTCGGAGCTGACGGACCATTCGATTTCGTGATCATCTCCCACGTCCTGGAAGACATCCGTGATCCCATCACCGGCCTCAATTGGCTCCCGCGAATTGCCCACGGCGGCTTTTTAGGCCTACCCGTAAAACACCGTGAAGTGGCAAACTCCAAGTCTGGATACTGGCTCGGACAGTCCCACCACTACTGGATATTCGGCGTCAAAAACGATGAGAACGGCGCTCCGATATTGATGGTGGTGCCCAAATGGCATTGCGTCAACTACTTCAACACCAATACGCCTTACTGCGAACCTATGGGCGACGAAGATTCAAACCTGGGCTCGAGAACCTTGGATTGGTTCGAGCCAGACAAGGCAGGATACGATCGAGAACTCGGCGTCATCTGGCAAAACACATTGCCATTCTGGGTACCGGACTACACGTTGATGGTGCCAGAACAAATCGAACTATTGAGGACGGTATTCAAAGATGGCGTCTGATGTTGGTTTCTGGGGATTAGCCATGGACGCCAGCGATGTCGAATCGTTGGCGAAATTCTGGTGCGAAGCGACCGATTACAAAGTCGCCGATTCGCACTATCCCATACTGGCCGTGCTCGCTTCCGAGAAACCAAACTACCCGCGTCTCTTGATCCTCCAAGTCCCAGAAACCAAGAGCGCCAAGAACCGCCTCCACATGGAGTTCAAAACCGACGACCTCAAATCTGAAGCTGAGCGAATCGTCGCGTTAGGCGCAACCCTCATTGAAGAACGCGAATTCGGCGACACTCAATGGATCGTGATGCAAGACCCCGAAGGCAACGAATTCTGCCTCGTAAACCCAGCCCACTAGGATCCCAAACCAATGTCAGCACCAAATCTAAACCGACAACGATCTCGCGAACTGATGGAACGCGCCCGCCGCGTAGTGGCCGGAGGCATCTCCTCTCAGATCAGACTCAGCGAACCCGGCGGAGAACCCCTATTTTTCGACCGATCCGAAGGTGCCCTCATGTGGGATGCCGACGGCAACGAATACATCGACTACATCCAAGGCATGGGTCCCAACATCTTCGGTCATGCTCCGGAGTTCGTCTCCAATCAAGTATCCGAGGACATGCGCAAGGGCTACGTCTTCGCCGCCCAATTCGAGCGCGAATTAGAAGTCGCGGAGATGGCCGCCGATGCCATCCCTATCGAAGACTGCACAGTGCGTTTCGCCAGTTCCGGCACTGAGATCGACCAACTCGCGTTGCGGCTCGCAAGAGGTTACACCGGCAGAACCAAGTACATAAGGTTCGAAGGTCACTACCACGGGTGGATGGATAGCGTTAACCACTCCGTTCACCCACCCATTGACGAAGCAGGCGATGTCGATGCTCCTAACGTCGTAGGCGAATCGGCAGGCATGGATCCCGGATCCGCCACTCAAGTCGTCCCATGCCAATGGAACGATCCCGATCGTCTCGAAGCCGCATTCGAGCGCAACCCAGGGCAAATTGCTGCCGCAATAATGGAGCCGATCAACGCCAACACCAACTGCATAATGCCCGAGCCGGGATATCTCGAAGCTGTCAACGAGATCGCCCATCGTCATGGCGCACTCGTTATCTTCGACGAAGTGATCACTGGCTTTCGAGTAGCCTACGGCGGCGCTCAGGAACTCCTAGGCGTGACACCCGACCTTGCAACGTACGCCAAGTCCATCGCGGCCGGTTTCCCGATCGCGATGCTCGCAGGACGACGCGAGATCATGGATGTGCTCGGCAGCGGGGAGGTTTACCACGGCGGTAGCTTCAACTCCAACGTAATGTCGATCTCGGCCGCGCACGCCACTTTGACACACCTGAAATCCGAAGGCGACGCATTCTACGCCGACCTCAACCGTCGCGGACAACGATTGATCGACGGATTCAGGCGCGTGGGAATGGAGACCGAGACCGACATCCATGTGCAAGGTCTTGGAAGCGTTTTTGGGGTTTCTTTCAACCGCAGCGGCGAAGTGATTCGCAACTACCGAGACCACGCCACGCGATGCGATGATGACCGTTACGTAGAGTTCGCAGCCGAGATGATGCACGAAAGAGTCCGCCTTTCGTCCAACGGACGCGTGCATATGTCGTCCTCTCACACTGACGAACAGATTGACCAAAGCATCGAAGCTGCCGGCCGCGCCCTCGCGCGGATGTGACGAAATAGCGCGAGATTAAAGGTGATTCGTCTCGAGCCGTATTGTTTCGACTCGGCGCGTTTTGCCAAAATCAACATCACGCATCGAGAAGAGTGCGGTGGCGTACTCGGGTGTCGATCGGTGCGAAACCAGTTCAACGATTTGGAGAATGACGCTTCATGCAAGCCGAGTTTAAGTGGGGCTCTAAAACCAACACATCGGCACCCACGAGTCCCGTGCATGTAGCGGAATCACGTGGGTTAGCGTCAGGTCTCTACGCAGGTGCGATCTGCGAAAGCTACGACGAACCTGGCGAAGTGGAAGAGATGTGCGCCCTGATCCGAGATCAACTCGGAGGCGCGAGTCCCGACTTGGTTCTGCTGTTCGCGTCTGCTCCGAAATATCCGGAATTTGAAAACGTTTTGCCCGAATTGCAACGACAACTGGGTTTTGGGGTAGCGGTCGGATGTTCGGGATCAGGTGTGATCGGCGCAAGACGGGAGCTTGAATCTGGACCCGGACTCTCAGTGCTGGCCGGCAGTTGCGACACCGGGTCGATGCACCCGTTCGCGTTTTCTGACAAGCAGGCGAGCGGCAAAGACGCAACGCCCGAATCGCTCGCCGAATCTATCGGTGCCGATCCGGCCGACTATGAAGATGGACTGATGTTGGTGTTCATCGACCCGCTGACCGTGTCTACCGAGTACGCGCTGTCAATGCTCGACTCCGTCTACCCCTCCGTCATGAAATTCGGTGCCCTCGTAAGCGGCGGACACGAATATGGCGAGAACCGGATGTTCTTCGGCGACGAGCTGAAACACCATGGCGCAGTTGGCCTCCTTATCAAGCACAACTTCGATGCTGACATGATTGTTTCTGGCAGTGAGGAACCGGTTGGGCCCAGCATGGTGATCACGAAATCCAACCGCAACGAGATACACCGCTTGGATGACCGCACTCCTTTGTCAGTGCTGGAAGAGATCTTCTTGAACGCCGATCCATTGAGCCAACTCCGTATGAAGCGGACCTTAGTAGTAGGGCTCGAATCCAACGGCGTCTTGATCGATCCGGACTACGTAATGCGGAACATCATGGACATGGACCAAGAGACAGGCGCGATGATGATTGGCGATCTGGTCGAAGACGGTCAAGCTCTCCAATTCCACGTCCGCGACGGCGAACTCGCCTCGAGACGTTTAAGTCAGAACCTTGAAAACTATGCGTCCCACATCAGCGAACGAGGCAAGAGCATCGACGCGATGCTTTGTTT
>CAYRHG010000139.1:0-9948 GCA_964424025.1 uncultured Dehalococcoidales bacterium
GAGGCGAAGGTTCAAGCAACGGCGTCGGGCGAAGAGACCGCGACGGCAATACAACAGGAGGCCGAGGAAGAGGAGGATGAATTCGACCCCCGTCGGGGTGGCGTATTCAGGTTGTTGGGATCAGACCCAACGACTTTGGACCCGGCCCTCACAACGGACAGCACGTCTTACGAAATAGTCGTGGAATTGTTCGGGGGGTTGATGCGATTGACGGACAATCCCAACGAACCGATTGTTCTCGACCTTGCAGAAAGCTTCACTGTGAGTGAGGATGGAACCGTATACAGGTTTGTTTTGCGTGAGGGGATAGAGTTCAGCGATGGTAGCCCGGTGACCGCTTCAGACTTCAAATGGTCCTGGGAGCGCGCCGCACTGCCAGAGACGGGGTCACCGATCGTGAAAGAGTTCCTCGGTGACATTGTTGGGATCAACGAAATCGTTGACGGAGAGGCGACGTCGGCCGACGGTATCACGGTGATCGACGATCAAACTCTTGAGGTGAAGATAGACGCGCCTAAGCCGTATTTCATAGCGAAGTTGACGTATCCGGTGACTTTCGTGCTGAACCGCGACAACGTAGGGTCCGGTGGCGAGAATTGGACCGATGATGCAGCTGGAACCGGACCATTCGTACTCAAGTCGTACGAAATCGGCGTGAGTTTAGTGCTGGAACGAAATGACAACTATTGGGATACGCCCGCGTACCTCGATGAGGTGCAGTTCAATTTGGCTGGCGGTTCGGCGTTGGCGATGTACGAGAACGACGAGATCGATATTACGGGAATCCCCACCTCGGCATACGAGCGGGTAACTGACCCAACTGAACCGATCTCCAATGAAGTAGTGGATGTGCCACCAGAGTTTGTCACGTTCTACATCGGTTTCAACGTCAAGGAGCCACCGTTCGATGATGTTCACTTCCGCCGGGCTCTGAATTACGCGGTCGACAAAGAGCTGATCGCGGAAGCGGTGTTGCAGAGCCGAGTGCGTCCGGCATACGGACCGATCCCACCAGGATTTGTCGGTTTCAACCCGGACCTAGAAATCTTGGAATTCGACGTCGAGAAGGCGGTTGAGGAAATGAACATGTCGAAGTACGCGGATCCTGAATCGCTGCCTCGAATCGTGATGACAGTCCCCGGGACAGGCGGTTCGCCACCCACGTGGCTGCAAGCGGTTGCGGACATGTGGGCTCGCAATCTTGGGGTGGGGATAGAGTTCCAAGAGGTCGAATGGGCAACGTTTTTGGAGGAGGTAGACAATTTCCGGCTGCAAGTTTTCTCATTGGCGTGGAGCCCGGATTACCCCGACCCTCATACTTTCGTCGATGTGTTGTTCCGCAGCGACAGCACGATCAATCAAACTCAATACTCGAACGCTGACGTTGATGCTCTACTCGATGAAGCGACAACCGAACCTGACCCGGCTCGACGGATTCAACTGTATCAACAGGCGGAGCAGATCATCGTCGACGAGGCGTCTTGGCTGCCAATGTGGTGGGGAGCAGAAGGGAAGATATTGGTAAAACCGCACGTAAACGAGTTCAGGCTCTCACCGTTGGGCGGATACTTCTTCAAGGACGTGTGGCTTGACAAGGAGGTCGATTTCTAGGATCGATAGGGCCTTGCCTTTTCGGGCGCCCGAAGCGATTTGCGTGGGTTGTTTGGCCTAGTGCTAGGATTTGTAGCGCGATGCTGATCTACGTCTCACGCCGATTGCTTTGGACGCCCGTTTTGATGTTCGTCGCGGGTTTGTTTGTATTCTGGCTCGCTTCATTCACACCGGGCGACCCGGCTGAACTGATGGCTGGCCAGCGTGCCGATCCTGAAGCCATCGCTCGTATTCGGGACCGCCTTGGATTGAACGACCCGTTCATGGTGCAATACACGCGGTACATTGCCGATGCGCTGAAAGGTGATTTCGGCGAGAGTTACCGATATCGCGGGCGAGATGTGTTGGAGTTGCTGGGTCCTAAGTTGCGTGTGTCGCTAGAACTCAACCTCGTATCTTACGTGGTCACTTTGGCGATCGGATTGCCACTGGGATTTTGGACTGCGATGCGGCAGGGCACGTGGAAAGATCCAACAACGACGACGTTGATGTTACTCGTGTACGCAATGCCGGTGTTCTTTACCGCTCCGTTTTTGATTCTCGTGTTCGCTTCATGGTTGGATTGGATTCCGGTTTCGGGATGGTCTGGCATGTTCTCGACGCAGGCGATATTACCCGCTTTCACGCTCGGCGTGCCTGGCGCGTTCGTATTCATGCGTTTTATGAGGGCATCTACGTTGGACGTGCTCGGCCAGGAATACGTGCGGACGGCCCACGGCAAGGGCATGGGTCACATGACGGTCAACCGCAGGCACATCGCCCGTAACGCTCTTTTGCCCATCATCACGATCTTGGGATTCTCGCTCGCCGGGCTGTTCGGCGGTTCCCTCGTAGTCGAATTGATCTACGGCATCCCCGGCGTCTCGAGACTCTTGTTGGAGGCCGTTTTCCAACGAGATTACCCCGTGATCATGGGTATGACGCTTTTGGGCGCAACAATGCTGGCGATTGCGAATATGGTCGCTGACATCATGTATTCGGTGATAGATCCTCGGATCAGATTGCGAGCATGAAATGAGCGACTCGCGGTCGATCAGTCCCAGTAGCGGAGAGCTGACGGAATTATTGGAGGTTGAGGGTTCAGACGGCATTTTCAGTCACGCATGGAACCAGCTCAAAAAACGCAAGCTCGCCTTAATTTCCGTCTGTATCCTGCTCGTCCTTTACTCGATCGGCATATTTGCGCCTCTGGTAGCGACTCATGACTACACAGAGACGAATCTGGCGAAAACACAAGCGCCGCCGGACTTCGAAAACTGGTTAGGCACAGACCGGTTGGGGAGAGATATTTTCTCACGGGTCGTATGGGGAATCCAGACGACCGTGATATTAACCGTCATCACGAGTTTGACGGCTAGTTTCGTGCTGGGTTTAGCGGCGGGGATGGCCGCTGGTTATCTACGCGGTATCGTAGACATCATCACCACCAGAACCGGTGAAGTGGTTTCGGTGTTTCCTGACATATTGTTGCTGTTGATCATCGTCGCAACGGTACGCCCGCGGTTCAAAGAGTTCGGGTATTGGATCGAGGACAACACCTTCATCTCTGGGGTCATATCTTCAGGCGCCATCGATTACATCGTGCTGGGCGTCGCGTTTCTACCGTTGTCGTGGTTCGGATCTATGCGTCTCATCAGAGGGCAAACTCTGGCTATCAGGGAATCCCCTTACGTTGACGCCGCACGATCGATGGGTGTCGGCACGCCTAAGATTCTCCTGAGGCACATTCTGCCGAACGTGATCACGCCGTTGATTGTGAGCGTCAGCTTTGGAATGGGAGGAGTGGCGCTCGGCGAAGCGATCATTAGCTTTTTTGGGGTAGGTGTCCAACCACCGCGCCCCAGTTTGGGAGTGATGATCGGCGATGTAACGGCGAGGACGGGAAGTGCGGCGGTGGAGACATTGCGCAACCATCCCGAGCAACTCCTACCTCCGATCATCGTTGTTTGGCTGATGATATTCTGCTGGAACATACTCGGCGATGCGTTGAACGACATCCTCAACCCGCGTGCACGGTGATCGAAGGAAACTCTCATGGGTGAAAAATTGAAGGTCGGGTTGGCTTGCGACGCGCGTTACGTGGATCGCGGCATCAAGCAGCACGAAGTCGTAACTCTAAATGAGTTCGCGACTTTCGAATGGCGAGAGTTCAACGAGACTTCCGACTGGTATTCGCCGCCAATATCGTCCGAAGAAGTTGTAGCCGACTTCATTGAGTTCGCGTCGACTGTCGACGCGATGATCGTCTGTCACGGATCACCGCGGGTGACGCCCGAGATTCTTGACGCCGCGCCTAATCTGCGTTTGGTAGGTGAATTGGAGGGCGACAGGTTTGCGCAGCGGATCGACGTGGCAGCGTGTATCGAACGCGGAGTGAAGGCTGTTGACACGACGCATGCGTCCAGTTTGCCGGTATCAGAGTGGGCGTTGGCGATGATGATGATGGGTTTGAAGAAGGTGGGTGCTCACTACCGTCGTATGATCGCGCACGAGGAATGGGGCACGGGATACCAGCGTGCGCATCATCCCGATTTTCAGATGATGGGTGACTTGACCGGCCGCACAGTCGGACTCATAGGTGGCGGGAATATCGCGCGCCGGCTTATCGAGTTGCTGGTTCCTTTCCGGGTCGAGATTTTGGTGCACGATCCTTATCTGCCGCGGGAATTGGCTTCGGCGATGAATTTCACCATGACGTCACTCAAGAACGTTATGAGCATTCCGGATGTCGTGGTGTGCCTAGTACCGCACACCCCTGCCACAGAGGGGATGTTGGGGGCCAAGGAATTGGGTTGGATTCGGCATGGTGCGGTGTTCGTCAACGTGTCGCGAGGACAAGTGGTGCAGTCAGATGCGTTGATCGATCGTTTGAGACAGGACGACATCTACGCGTGTCTAGATGTGTTCGATCCTGAACCGGTGCCGGTCGACTCGCCGATCAGGCATTTCTGGAATGTTTTCCTGACGCCACACATCGCGAGCACCGTCGATGGAACGGGGATTTCGTTCTTCGGCGAGATGATCGATGAGTTGCGCCGTTTCCATCTGGGGCACGATACGAAACACGATCTGATGCCGCGCACATTGGCCAATCGCCGCGGCGAAAGTCCGGGTGATTTGGACGCGGTTCGCTGAATATTCGGCGTTCTGAGTGACATAACGTCGTTACTTGCAAGCAGAGCGCGCTGTTCGACCGTCGGCGTTTGTGCGATTGCTTGCTAACATGTAACGCGTATTCCTTCCGGCAACTCAAAAGCAGGGGTGTCCCGTGTCAGCGATCGATCCTTATTCTTCGACCTATTTCCAATCACGCCGATCTGCGGTGATGGCGCGCAATGGCGCCGTAGCGACGAGCCAACCATTGGCTGCGCAAGCGGGATTGAGGATGCTGCTAGACGGCGGAAACGCGGTCGACGCGGCGGTGGCCATGGCTGCTGCGCTGAACGTCGTCGAACCTGGTTCTACCGGTATCGGCGGTGACATGTTCGCGCTCATATGGAACAAGGATGAACGACGAGTCGTGGCGTTGAATGGCAGTGGGCGATCTGGAGCCGCGGCAAATCCGGAAGATGTTCGCAAAGCGGGATTCGATTCGATTCCGAATGAGCTGGATGGTTGTGCTTTTTCGGTGAGCGTGCCTGGCACGGTGCACGGTTGGGAGACCGCGCTGGCGAACTATGGTCGCATGACGCTGTCTGAGGTGCTCAAACCCGCGATTGAATACGCGTTGAACGGCTATCCGGTTTCAGAGGTCATCGCTCGGGGCTGGGAGGGATGCGAAACGAAGTTGCGACACCGGCCTTCGGGGATAGAGATGCTACCGATGAACGGTCGCGCGCCCAAGTGTGGCGAGGTCGCATCCTTGCCGGAACTCGGTGGTTCCTTGCAGGTCATAGCTGAGGGCGGAAGCGAAGCATATTACAAGGGCGACATCGGCAAGAAGATCGCAGCGTATGTGCAGCAGGAGGGCGGTTGGTTGACCGAAGAGGACATCTCGTCGCATCACTCGGACTGGGACGAGGCGATCCATGTGAATTACCGAGGAGTCGATGTTTGGGAATGTCCTCCGAACGGTCAAGGGATCGCTGCTCTGATGGCATTGAACATTGCCGAGGGATTCGACATCGGAGGCATGGGAAGTCAATCGGCAGATGCGTATCACCACCTGATCGAATCGATGCGGTTGGGGTATGAGGACGCGTTGCAGTACGTTGCAGACCCACGCGTGGCGGAAGTGCCGATCGGTCCGTTGCTCGCGAAGGAATATGGTGATACGCGGCGGTCGAGCATCGATCCGATGCGGGCGCATCCCAATGTTTCGTACGGTGACCCGATGGGTGGCGGCGACACGATCTACTGCACTGCGGTGGACGGTGATGGAAACGCTTGTTCGCTGATCAACAGCCTCTTCGCGGGGTTCGGTTCCGGGTTGGTTGTGCCGGGTACTGGGATCGCGTTGCAGAACCGCGGGTCATTGTTCTCGTTCGATCCTGAACATCCGAACTACCTAGTGGGTGGCAAGCGTCCGTACCAAACGATAATCCCGGCGATGGCTACGCGAGACGATGAGATGTGGCTATCGTTCGGTGTGATGGGTGGTTTCCAGCAACCGCAGGGTCACCTTCAAGTGGTGTCCAACATGGTGGACTTTGGGATGGATTCGCAGAAGGCATTGGACGCGTTGCGGTTCAGCATTGATGTGCAGGGTGACAAGAGCGTAAAGGTCGAAGAGGATCTGGACGAGTCGGTTGTCGCCAAGTTGAGGTCACGCGGTCACAATGTCTTGGTTCAAAGCGCGTACGATCGCGTCGGGTTCGGCGGCGGGCAAGTGGTTTCGCGCGATGCCGAGACTGGCGTGTTGTGCGCGGGAACCGAGCCTAGGAAGGACGGCTCCGCGCTGGGCTGGTAGGTCGCCGATTACCGGCGGATACGCCGCGCGATGGACAGTGCCGCCAACATGGCGGTGATCAGAATCGTCGAGGCCTGGAACGGGCCGTTGCCGTTTGAATTGCAGAGGCCGCCGGAACTGGTCGGTTCGGGATCGGAGGATTCCGTTGCTGGCGCAGGTTCTGATGGTGGTCCTTCAACTGGGGTGGGTTGAACCATGACCTCCGGTTCTTCGGTCGGCGCGGCTGTGGGTTCGGGAGCGGGTGTATCTGTGGGTACAGGTGTCGGGTCCGAACCGGCTTCGCCGACGGTGATGCCGCCTTTGACTGGCGTCAGCGTCAGGAGTTTGTATTCGCTCTCGGCCTCAGCTTCGGGCTCCGGGGTGGGCGTCGGAGTCGGTGGCACGTAGGGATCCGCGCCGATGGTCGCGCGCCATTCGTTGTCGAGTTGCTGCACAGTCTTGCCGTAGACGTTGCGGATAGCGATGTCACCACTTCGTCCTTCGGCGATCGAGGCGATGGTTTCGGCTATCTTGTCAGGACCGTAAGTCTCGATGAGGTATTCGACGAAGTTACGGCTCTGGCCGTAGGAAACGATCACCATGTTGGGTTCGCCGGGGAAGGTCTGTAGACGAGAGAACGGTATCAGTCGGCCGGTGTCAATTGCCCAATCGAGGTAGTAGACGTAAGACAGACCCTTGTCGAGGTTGCCGTATTCTGCGAGACCTTCGTTGAGCCACAAGGGCACCAATGCGTTGCTGCCGCCTGCGGCGCGACCGACCAAGATGTGCGTGAGTTCATGGGTCAGAGTGCCGATGTCTCGGCTGCCGGAGAGCACCAGGACCACGCTGTGGTCGAAGAATGCCTGGCCCTCGGTGATGAGTTCTCGGCTAATAGTGGCGCTGCGGGCGCTGACGGCGCCGATCATTTCGGCGTTGTTGTTGTAGAGCGTCACGAAGATCGGGGTTTCGGTTTCGCTGCCGGTGATGGGTCCCATGAGGTCCATGGATTCTTTTGCCGCTTCTGCCAGTCGTTCGGCACGTACCTGCACGGGGCCGTGGTAGTAGACATGGATCGGTCCGCGACTGACGATATCCCATTCGTATCGGGCGTCGAGCATGATCTGGCTGTATTGCTCGGAGAGGTATTCGTTGCCATCTTCGTCGATGGCTTCGAAGACGAAATCGATCGTGGTGCCAGGTGGCATGTATCGGGCCGACGTGTTGACGCGCCAAATCAACTCGCCGTCGAACAATGATTCAGTTCGTTCGGTCAAGTCGAGATAGTCGTACTGGCCAGTGGTGGCGGGTCCGGTCGTGAATCTGACTCTGACGTCGACGATATCGATGTCAGTTTCGAAGCTGGCATGGAAGCGGATGTCTTCAGGGAAATTGCTTACGAGACCGCCATCTAGAAATCGGACCGGCGGGGATTGAGCCTCTGCAGATTGGCCGATCATGGCTATCGCCGCGACGGCGAACAGGGCTAAGGTTGTCGCCGCTAACGACAACATGGTTGCGAGTTTTGATTTGGGAGATTTAGGCATCGATAACGTTCTATGGCGGGTTGCAGTTCGCACCACTCAATTGAATCGTAAAACGCGCGGCTCGTTCGTCATGTCCTCTATAGCACTACGCAAATCGGGCGTTGATTGGACGCATTGACAACGTGCCGTTATTCGGCGTTACGCCACTCGGCCCAGAACCGGTAGAAGGCGCTGAGCGGTGTTCCGATAGCGAGTATCCACAGCGCCCATATGGGTTGCCCTATGATCAGCGCGACGGTCATGATGACGACCCTCTCGGGGCGCGTTAGGAAGCCAGAGGTGCCTTTGTATCCGAGGCCTTCGGCTCGTGCCCTGATGTAGCTGACCATGATGGAACCGACGAAGGCTACGAATGCGAGGATGATGGCATCCTGCCTAAAGGATTCGGCGAACGAGTAGTAGATCAACAGACCGAGCAGGATCGCGGCTTCGGAGAGGCGGTCAAACGTTGAGTCGAGTAGTGCGCCTTTGTCCGAAACTTTGCCGGTTCGACGGGCGATTGCGCCGTCGATCATGTCGAACAGCGCAGCGGGGATGCTGATGAGCCCGGCGATTAGGAACTGGCCGTAAGCGGCGAATGCTGCTGCGACTACGGCGAGGAAGAAGCCGGCTAGCGTAGCGGCGTTGGCGTTGAAACCGATCGCGACGAGGGCTGCCGAGATGGGTTCCTCGAACCACCGTGCGATGCCGGTGCGGGTAGATTTCCGGAGCCTTTGGAGTCCGGTTTCCGAATCAGCCACTGCTGGTTCGCCGTTGGTGTGGCACTGCCGGGAAAGGTGCGCGGGCCATGACCTCTTGGTAGTAGTCGATGACGTCGTCGGCGACTCTGGCCCATCCGTAGCGTTGCACTTTTTCGTGACCGTTTTTGACGAGGCGATTCCTGAGGTCCGAGTCTTCGATGAGGCGCTGGATGGAGTTGGCGAAGGCGTATTCATCTCCAACGTCGACGAGGAGGGCGTCTTTTTCGTGGTCGGCCACTCCTTCGAATCCAAGTATGCGGCTGGCGACGATCGGCGCGCCAGAAGCCATAGCTTCAACGAGCACGAGGCCGAAGCTCTCTTGGCCTGTGTTGGGCGCGCAGAAGACGTCGGCGTGTTGGTAGTACGCGGGGAGTTCTTCGTCCGTTACAGGTCCGGCGAAAATCACGTCGTCGATGCCGCGTTCGCCCATCATGCGCCAAGATTCACGGTCTGGGATGCCTGCGCCGACTACGATGAGGCGCAGATTGGGGTAGCGCCAACGTAGGGTGCTGTAAGCGCCTAGTAGGAAGCGCAGCCCCTTTCGTTTCTCGCCGACGCGTCCGACGAAGACGATGTTGATGGCATCGGACCGGAACTCGCTGGGTTTGGGTCGCGGTTTTTCAAATCGGGGGACGTCGAGTCCGTTGGGGATGATGGTGTAGGGGTATGGGAAATATCGTTCGGCGTAGGCCATTGCCGCGTTGGACACGGCGATGCGCCCATCGAGTTTGTCGGCGACCATCTGGAATACGGGTCTGAAGCTGAGGTATCCGGGGTGGATGTTTTCGCTGTAGGCGTGGAAGGTGCCGATGGTTGGCCAGGGCGAGAACCAGCTGGCTGCTGCGCCGAGGAACGGCATGAGCGGCTCGTGGATATGGACGACGTCGAATTGTTCTGAGGTTAAGATGCGGCGCATCTGGCGTGCGGCGCCGAAACTCATGGAGATCCGGGATACGGAGCCGCTGGCGTTGAATGGGATGCTGCCTCCGAGTGGCACGACTTCGAGGCCGCTGACGTCTGGCGCGGTTTGGGGTCTGGAACGCGGTGCAAAGAGGACTATTTCGTGGCCGCGCTGTGCCAGTTCCTTGCTGAGGCTGGCCATGTGGGCCACGACGCCGCCATGGTAGGAGAGGTCGTATGGGGAGACTTGAGCGATGCGCATGTT
>CAYRHG010000140.1:0-31351 GCA_964424025.1 uncultured Dehalococcoidales bacterium
GCAAGAAAATGATCCAGTACAGCCAGTTGGCGATCTGTTGCATCGCTGGCTTGGTCGGTTTTGCGATATACACCGATGCGATATCAATATGGATTCTCATGATCGCCGGTTTTGCCCAAGGCATGGGCTGGTCGTTCATGATGCCGGCCCGTCAATCGATCATCCCGCAGCTGGTCAGTAAGAACGAGATAACTAACGCGATCGCATTGAGCGCATCTGGGATGGCATTGATGACGCTTTCTGGTCCGGGCCTCGGAGGTCTGGCCTATGGATGGTTAGGACCGGCGAACACGTATTTCATCATCACCGGTCTGATGTTCATCGCGTTTTTGATGATGAGCGGCGTTAACGTGACAGGCGAGGCGGTCTCGAAGAAAACGCGCGAGGAAAAGGTTCTCAACGCCGTGTGGGAAGGGTTGCGCTACTCGGCCGCCAATAGGACGATTTTAATTCTGTTCTTGCTTTTGCTTGCCACCACGATGACATCGATGTCATTCCGCTCTCTTATGCCAGCGCAAGTCGAGTTGATTTTCGAGGGTGGCCCGAGGCAGTTGGGGATACTCATGAGCATGATTGGGGTCGGGGCGTTGCTGGGATCGCTCTTCATCGCGGGACTCACCGAAAACGTTAAGCGGGGCATAGTGTTGTTGGCGTGCACCGGACTATCGGCGGTGGCGATTTTGGTATCGACGTTCGTGGCTTTTTTCGTCATCGCAATGGTTGCGATGACGATGCTGGGATTGGGCGACGCCGGCCGCCGTTCATTGAACGCTGCGATGCTGATGGAGCAGGCGGATGAGGAGCACCGAGGACGGGTGATGGGCATTTACATGCTGAACTTCGGGTTGACTCCGATCGGGGCGATACCGCTGGGGATATTGGCGGAGGCTACGGATATTCGAGTGGCGTTCGCGGTGGCGGGTATTGTCCTCGCGGTGGCGGTGCTTTTGACTTGGGTGTTAACGCCGCGTATCAGAAACCTCTAAATTGAGGTCGCCGGTAACCAGTGCGAGATTGAGTGGCCGTAGATACACTCGCCGCACGTTT
This sequence comes from uncultured Dehalococcoidales bacterium, assembly GCA_964424025.1. Taxonomy (GTDB): domain Bacteria; phylum Chloroflexota; class Dehalococcoidia; order Lucifugimonadales; family Lucifugimonadaceae; genus Bin127. The sequence goes on from CAYRHG010000140.1 coordinate 1,048, forward strand.
CAATCGCTGGCGAATCCTGAGTATCGCCGCTTCTGGTTCAGCCTCATTTTTCTGATGGCCGGCATCAATATGCAGATGCTGGCGCGGGGACAGTTAGCGTGGGAATTGACGGGCGACGTGTTCTTGGTGGCGTTGGTCAGTTCAGGATTCGCACCGCCGATCTTGTTGTTCTCGCTGTTCGGCGGAACGCTTGCCGATCGCTGGAACCGGCGACGGATGATTCAATATCCGCAGCTCGTCGTAAGCTTGGTCGCCGGGATCGTTGCCATCACGATTGTCACGGAGGTGGTGAACATCTGGATACTGTTCGGGGCGGCGCTGACGCAGGGCTTCTGCTGGTCGTTCATGATGCCGGCGCGTCAGGCGATCATTCCGCAATTGGTGGGAGAGCGCGAAATCACGAATGCGATTGCGCTGAACGCTTCAGGTATGGCGCTCATGACTCTTTCTGGACCTGGGCTCGGCGGCTTGGCATATTCGGCTTTTGGTCCAGCGGTCACGTATTTCGTGATGGCCGCGTTGATGTTCATCGCATTTGTGCTGATGACTACGGTCAAAGTGGAGGGGGTACCGGTTGAGAGGCGACGGCGAGAAAATATGTTCAGTTCGATTTGGGACGGGCTCAAATACTCATATGGCAATCCGACTATCTTCGTATTGTTACTGCTGACGTTGGCTACAACGATGACGTCGCAATCTTTCCGACAGTTGATGCCTGCCCAGGTTGATTTGATATTTGGGGGTGGTCCGACTCAGTTGGGCATCTTGATGAGCATGATCGGTGTGGGCGCGCTGGTCGGCTCGTTGTTCATGGCCGGATTGAGCGAGAACATGAAACGGGGTGTGGTCCTGCTGGTCGCCAGCGGGTTGTCGGCGGTAGCTATTCTCGTCTCGACATACGTTACGGTATTTCTGATAGCGGTGTTCGCGATGTTGGCGTTGGGCCTTGGAGATTCGGGCCGGAGGGCGCTCAACTCGGGGTTGATGTTGGAACAGTCGGATGCGGAGCACCGAGGTCGCGTGATGGGGATCTATTATTTGAACTTCGGGTTGCGGCCCATCGGCGCAATACCGCTCGGGATCCTCGCCGAACGGACAAGCATTCAAACGGCTTTCGCGGTTGCGGGGATCGTGTTGGCTGTCAGCGTCATCGCGACGTGGGTCTTCGCGCCTTTCATACGACGTCTGTGACGTTGGGTCTATTCATTCCGCGCATTAACCTAAAAGTATTGGACGAAGTCGCGGACGAACGACCGGTACAGATATCTAATGCCTATCAAAGTGATGCCTGACGCGTTGGCTTCGCGTGTCGCGGCTGGCGAGGTGGTGGAGCGACCTGCTTCGGTGGTGAAGGAGCTGATCGAGAACTCTCTCGATGCTGGTGCGAGTCGGATTGACGTGGAGTTGCAAGATGGGGGAAGGGGTCTGATTCGAGTTGTGGACGACGGACATGGGATACCCGCAGATGAGCTAGGTTTGGCTTTCGAGCGTTTCGCCACTAGCAAGGTCGACGAGACGAGTGATCTCGTCGCAATACCGACTTTGGGTTTCCGTGGCGAAGCGCTACCGTCCATCGCAGCTGTGGCCGATGTGACGGCGGTCTCGCGACACGTCGAATCTGAGAGCGGGGCCGAATGCAATGTGACGTTTGGTTCGGAACCGCAAGTTCTTGCCACGGGCGCGCCAGTTGGGACTTCGGTGACGGTGCGGCAGTTGTTTCGGAATGTTCCGGCTAGGTTGAAGTTCTTGAGCAGCCCGTCTGCCGAAGCGGCGCGGGTGGCGACGCTCGTCGGTCAGATGGCGTTGATCCGGAGCGATGTCAAGTTTCGGTTGAGTGTCGATGGAGCGGTCCGGGTCAACACGCCCGGCGACTTCGACGATGCTGCGGCCTTAGCTGCGGTTTACCGAGTGAAAGATTTTTCGGATCTGGTCAATCTCCAGGTTGATCCTGGCGCGGCATTCAGAGCAGGTGGTGCCATTGGATTGCCGAGGTTGAATTTCGGCAGGCGCGGTCATATCACAGTCGCCGTGAATGGTAGGTTGGTGCAGTCGTATCGGCTGACGTACGCGATCGAGCGGGGCTACCACGGATTCCTGCCGGACAAAAGGTTCCCGATGGCGTTGATCAAAGCGACCGCGCCGCTAGAGGATGTCGATGTCAATGTGCATCCCCAAAAAACGGAGGTTAGGTTTCGGCGTGAGGGGTTGATGTTCTCGGTTATCGAGTCCGCTGTCAAAGAAACGTTGCGAACGCGTGCTCCTGTTCGGCAATTCTCGGATTCACGTATCGCGTCCTCGCTCACGACTTCGCTTGAAGGTGCGTTTGCGATGCGGAGGGGCGGAATCTCGCCCTCGCCGGTTGAAATCCCTGATGAAGATACGTCGGCAAGTTCGAACGGTGCAAGCGAATCCGCGGTGTCGCAGGATCAAAGTGTCGAGCCCCCGCAGGAGCCCGTCCAAAAATCCGATCACGAGGCGGCCCGAGTCCGCAGGACCGAGGGAAGATCGGGAAGCGCATCCTCAGCGCGCCACCGCGACGTATTGCCCGGTCTGCGAGTTTTAGGCCAGGCGCAATCGACATATATCGTTGCCGAGGATGCGAGCGGCGTCTTCTTGATCGACCAACACGCCGCTCATGAGCGAGTCAAGTTCGAGGAGATAAAGGCTAGACATGTCGCCCAATCGGTCGATTCGCAGTTACTTTTGGCACCTCAATCCGTTGAATTGTCGCCTCAACGTCAGGTGATCTACAGCGAGGGTGCCAATTGGTTCGCCGACGCCGGCTGGGACATTGAACCGTTTGGTGGCGATTCGATTCTGATACGTGCCATTCCTCAGATTTTGGTGGAACGGGCGGCGGGCGATGCGAATGGTGCGGAGAGGGCGTTTCTGAGGGTGTTGGATGAAGTAACTCAACCGGGTGACGGAAGAAATAACGGTGGTTCGATGCCTTGGTCGGAACGGTTGTTGGCTACAATGGCGTGCCACGCAGCTGTGAGGGCCGGCGATGTGTTGACGCAAGAGAGTTGCGAGGAGATCGTGCGGTTACTCCAGGAATGCGAGCATCCGCAGTCGTGTCCGCATGGACGGCCGACTATGTTGTTGTTGACCGGCGAAGCTTTGGAGCGAGAGTTCGGACGTCGATAGTGCCGGTCGAGCGGTATGGGAGGGGAACGTCCCTATTAAACCGACCGTTGATTTAGCCGATAGAATCGGGATCAAGCGCTATCGCGTCCGAATTGGTTGGACATCAATTGAGCATCGAAGCCAATCGAGGCGGCGGTTCAGAACCCGGCTTGTCGCCGGTCCGTCGTCTACAGATATTCCTCGAAACGATCAAGTTTGAACACTCGATCTTTGCGTTGCCGTTCGCGATCGCTGCGGCGTTCATGGTGGCTGAAGGTTGGCCGGATTGGATCGCGTTCGGATGGGTCATCGTCGCGATGGTGACATTGAGGACATTTGCGATGGCCGCAAACCGTGTGCTCGATGCCGAGATTGACCGGCGCAATCCACGCACCGCAGACCGGGCGTTGGCGCGTGGGATCATCGGAAAGCCGGAAGTTATCGGCTATATGGTTGTGTCAGCAGTCGTGTTTGTGGTTGCGGCCTGGCAGCTGGACCCACTGGCGTTGCTGCTTTCACCGATTCCGATCGTGGTGGCGTTCACCTACCCGTATTTAAAGAGATTCACGTGGTTGGCTCATTTCGGAATCGGAGCCGTTTATGTGATCGTTCCCCCCGCAGTTTCAATCGCGATGACGGGTACGATGCCTCCGGAGTACGTGCTACTGGGGATCGCAGCTTTGATGTGGGTATCTGGCTTCGACGTGTTGTATGCGATCGCGGACATCGAGTTCGACCGTGCTAACAGGTTCCACTCGATACCTGCGCGTTTCGGTGTCAAGCGATCTCTGGCAACGGCGAAAGCGTTACACCTCGCAACCCTGGTGTTCCTAGTCGGAACGGTTTTCGTGGGAGATGGAGGCATATTGGCGGCGTTGGGAATCCTCGGTGTTGGGATACTCTTCGCATACGAACATTCGCTTGTGAAGGAGAACGATCTCTCGAAACTCAACATGGCGTTCTTCACCATGAACGGGATCATCGCTGTCGTTTTCGCCGTCTTTATCGTTCTCGATGAGTTGATTGCGTGGTGAGCTGATGGCAAGGTATGTTGTCGGCATTTCGGGTGCGAGCGGCGCCCCGTATGTGCGCCGAGTTCTGCAAGTGCTCGCTTCCAGCGGACATCAGTTGGATCTCGTTGTGACGGGTTCCGGTGCGAAGGTTTTGGAAGTCGAGGAAGGTGTGACAATTACTGGTGACGTTCGATCTGATTTAGAGGAACTTTCGCGGTGGTTAGGACGTGATTTGGCAAGCCGATCCGGGTTCAAATGGCATCATGAGGCCAATGTAGCGGCTGATATAGCGAGTGGTTCGTGTCACGTGGATGGGATGGTGGTGGCGCCTTGCAGCGGCGGAACATTGGCGCGGATCGCCAACGGCATGTCTGGGAATCTGTTGGAGCGCGCCGCGGATGTGACGTTGAAGGAACGTCGCCGGTTGATTCTGATGACGCGAGAGACGCCTTTGAGTTTGATCCATCTCCGCAACATGGTCGCTGCGACCGAGGCGGGCGCGATCGTATTGCCGGCATCGCCGGGTTTCTACCACAAGCCGGAAACCATCGACGATCTGGTCGATATGGTTGCCGGAAGAATTCTCTATCATCTCGGGGTGGAAAGCAACCTCCTACAGGTATGGGGCGGACGCTAGCGAGCGGCCACATGGCGTACACCGACATGCAGTCTTTCATGCGCGTCTTGGAGCGGCGCGGACTATTGAAGCGCGCTACGGTACCCGTCAATGCGGAGTTGGAGGTTACGGAAATCGCCACGCGCCTGGTGCGCGATGGCGGTCCTGCGGTGCTGTTCGAGAATGTGGACGGCGCGGCGTTTCCTCTGGTCATCAACCTACTTGGGACGATGGAGAGGATCGAGATCGGTCTGGGTCGTCACCCGGAGGAGATCGGTGAAGGGCTGCTCGAGTTTCTCGAGGATGTGAACCCGCCTTCGCTTGGGTCAGTATGGCGGAACAGGGGAGGCGTGTTCAACTTGCTGAATGTACGTCCTGGTCTTTCGCTTCGGCCGTCGGTGCATCAGGTGATTGATAGTTCGCCAGATCTTTCCCAGATGCCGATTGTGAAGTGCTGGCCGGAAGACGGCGGCAGGTTTATTACATTGCCACTGGTGCGGACCCGTGATCCCCAGACTGGTGCTCACAACATGGGCATGTATCGGATGCAGGTGTTCGATGATCGGACCACTGGAATGCACATGCAGATTCAGAAGGGTGGTGCGTTTCACCATGCCGATTCGGAGCGCGCGTCGCGGCCGCTAGATATAGCGGTGGCGTTGGGCGGCGATCCGGCCTTGATATTGTCGGCGATCATCCCGCTACCCGAGGGGATTGATGAAGCCGGCTTCGCGGGTGTATTGCGCGGGAAACCCACGCCGATGACGAGCGCAAAGACGGTGGACATACGTGTGCCTGCCGATGCGGAGTTCGTCATCGAAGGCCGGTTGCAACCGGGCGAACGGCGGGTTGAGGGGCCATTCGGCGATCATTTCGGGCATTACTCAGGGGCGGCCGATTTCCCGGTTTTTCACATCAACGCGATCACGCGCAAGCGGAACCCGGTTTATCCGGCAACGGTAGTGGGAAAACCGCCGCAGGAGGACCGCGCGTTAGGTGACGCTGCGCAGTTGGCGACGAAGCCACTAATCAGATTGATGCGCAAAGAGGTCCGCGACATGTGGTCCTACTACGAATCGGGGTTCCACAATCTTTTGGTGGTGTCGGTTGACAGCCGCTATTCGCGCGAGCAGATGAAGACGGCGTTCGGCATTTTGGGCGAGGGGCAGCTATCGCTCACGAAGGTGATGGTCTTGGTGGACGCGCAGACCGATCCGTCAGACATCAAATCGGTCGCGCGGGCGATATCGCGAAACTTCCGCGTTGGAACGGATTTCCGATTGCTGGCCAGAACGGCTCAGGACACTCTGGACTTCACGGGTGATGCCTTCGAAAAGGGTTCGAAGATGGTTTTGGACGCGACCGGGTACGGTCATGAACCGGATCGAATCTACGGCGCTCAGCTGCGCTTTGATCCCACGACCCTGTCGTCGGCGATCTTGAAGCATCGATTGATCGGCGACAACATTTTGGTTTTGCAGGTAAAGAATGGCTACTCCGAGCATCGATCGCTGTTAGCACGAGCGGTCAACGATCCTCGAGCGAAGACTTTGAAGGTGATAGCGCTGGTTTCAGCCGACGTCGATATCGACGACGATGTTGAGTTGATCTGGGGTATCTTTACGCGTTTCGACTGCGCGCTGGATGTCGTCTTCACCGAGCAGCGCTTTGTCGGGATAACACCGGTATACGGCGGAGTCATGGGCATCGACGCTACTTGGAAGCCGGGTTACCAGAAGCCACTGGAGATGGATCCGGATATAGTGCGGTTGGTGGATCGGAGGTGGGGGGAGTATTGGGATTAAATGAGGCGGGCCCTACGGCGACGGCATGAACCTCCAAGAGCGCCTTGGCAACGATCCGTAGCCACATCGGCAGGCGAAGCGTACCGTAGTATACGCGTGTTACGGTGTATGATAGTTAAAGATTGGTTATGAGACCGGAATAGTAATGGCGACAAACAGCGATGTAGATACGCGGATGACGATCCTTGAGACGGAATTTCGCACGGAACTCAAGCACTTGGCGACCAAGGCTGACCTTGAGCGCTTGAAGATCCAGATACTGCTGATCAACATCACCGTCGTAGGAATCGCGACCGGCATCATCGTAGCGGCGGTACGTTTCTGGCAATAGTGATCAGCGACCATCAATTAAGTGCGTCTGGCGAGTAGAACCCACTAACTGTTGGACGTCGTGACCAATTGATCCTTGACTAGCTCTCTTGCTTTGTCTTGGTTGTCGGTGCTTAGGGACACCGTGGTGCGTCCCTGGCCCCTGTTTATGATGTGCAGGCTTTGGATGTTGATGTCGTGGTCGCGGAATCGCTCTGCGACTTTGGCTAAAGCTCCGGGCTCGTCGGCCATGGTGATCACAAGAGTTTCGTCCGTCATCGCCTTGTAACCAGCATCTGCCAACCACCAGAGCGCCTTGTCGTGGTCATCATCTTCCGTCGTGATGAATATGACGCCTGAGTCTTCCATCACCTCGGTACTGAGGCTCAATATGTTGATGCCGTTTTTGGATAAGACGCTAGTTACGCCGGCGATGACGCCGACTTCGTTTTCTACGTTGACGGTGATTTGCTTCATGAAGAAAAGGGTCTCCTTGCGTCAGTGTTCGGTACGCGGGTTAGCGAGGCAATCGGCAACCGCGGCGTCGATTTTTTCGCGAGTTACGTTAGGCACGGTGATGATGTGTGCGACGTTCTCGTAAGGGGCCATCTGCCACTTGTTGACGACGGCGTCGGCCGGACGTGGGAAGACGACGGTGATGGAGTTTTTGTTGCGCCATGCTGGGATGCCGTTTTCGTTGAATTTGTCGACGGCGTATTTTGCGACAGCAAGTAATTCGTGAACGATCCCGCGGAACCCTTCAAGACCGTGCTGTTCGAACGCGTACCACAGCATCAAGGGTGTTAAGGCGTTTCGGGACCCTGAAAGCGTGGTATCCATAGCACCGACGTATTCGATGGATCTGGCGACTCGGCCTACGAAGTCGCTCTTGGTCAAAACGACGCCGCTTGGAAGTGGCGACCCAATCATCTTGTGTCCGCTGATGGCGATCGAATCGATGCCGGCATCGAATCCATAGGGTTGCGGATCATCGACAAATGGCAGAATCATGCCGCTGAGGGCGGCGTCGGCGTGGATGTAGCTGCTAGAGATCGCAAGTTCGTCGCAGATTTCGCGGATTTTGTCGAGGTTGTCGACTGCGCCTTTCATCGTAGTTCCGATATTGGCCATTACTACAACTGGAAGATGGCGATTGATGCGAATCGTCTCTCGTAGGTCGTCGTAGTCGATCTCCCCGTTGTCGAGGCTGCGGATCATTATGTTGCGATAGTTGAGGACGCGGAGATTCTTGCGGACGCTGTAGTGGGTATCTTGCGAAAAGTAGACGACACCATCGGGGAACATCTCGCGTGCGATATAGAGGCCATACATGTTCCCCTCGGTGCCGCCGGAGGTCACGTAGCCCCATGTCTCATCTGGCGAGTGTTTCATCAAATTCGCGAAGGTCGTGACGACTTCCCGTTCGAATTCGTGAGTGTTGACGCGGTAGAGACTGTCGTGGAACGGATCCCCGACGTTGTTCGCGCTGTGCTGTAACAGGGGATAGAGCGGCGAGTAATCGAAACACTGGTTGGTCGGATATCCGATCTGGTGCCAAGACAAATCGTCCAAAAGTTCGAACAGATCGTCGAGTCTTTTCTGAGTGTGCGTTGGTGTTTCAGGCATTCGCCGGATTCCTCGTAGATCCGCCCAAGATATTGGGGCGTCTGATTCTGATAGTAACCAACGGGCGGTTAGTTGGTCGATCCGCGTGGCGAGGCAGAGTTGAGACGGTTCCATGCACGGCGCGCAACCGCGCGGAATGCGGTTTAGCGCGATGATAGAAAATAGAAGCTGCGAGAATTCGCATTTACCGTCATCCAAGAAAGCGGTACGCATATGGCGTTGGCAACGACGGTCGCAAACGGCAAGGCAACATCAACACCACCGGACATCGGCGGCAACGGTCACATTGAAGCCCCCGATATCTTGATCTCCGATCCTGTTCTGGAACCGATTTGGGAGAAGGTCAAGCATGGTGAACGCTTATCTGCCGACGAAGGCGTCAAAATCCTTGAAACTGACGACTTCGCCTCGGTCGGCCTGATGGCGGATTTCGCCAAACGCAAGGTTTCGGGCGAGAAAGTCTACTTCGTTCTCAACAGGCATCTCAACCCAACGAACATTTGCGTGCTGTCATGCAAATTCTGCGACTACGCCAAGAAACCAGGGGCAGAAGGCGCATACGAGATGACAATGGAGCAGATGCTCGATCACCTTGACGACGAAATACGTGAGTTGCACGTCGTGGGTGGGCATCATCCGACATGGCCGTTCGAGTTTTACGTGGAAATGATCCGCGAACTTCACAACGCGCGGCCTGATGTGCAGATAAAAGCATTCACCGCTTCGGAGATCGATTACTTCTGGCGCAGATGGAAAGTTCCGCCAGAAGAATCACTAGCAATATTCAAAGAAGCCGGCCTTTCATCGATGCCCGGAGGCGGCGCAGAAGTGTTCTCCGACCGAATCCACAAACTGTTATTGCCGGGCAAGGCGAAAGCGGATCGATGGTTGGAGATACATCGGATCGCGCACGGAATGGGAATCAAGAGCAACTGCACGATCCTCTACGGGCATGTTGAAACATTCCGCGAACGAATTGACCATTTGATTCTTCTTCGGGAACTACAAGACCAAACAGGTGGCTTTTTGGCCCTGATTCCACTCGAGTATCAGGTGGGCTACACCAAATTGAGGCCGAGACACACGCCGCCGATGGACGATCTGAAAATGATCGCGGCATCCAGGTTGATACTCGACAACGTGATGGCGATCAAGGCCTATTGGGTGATGCTAGGTGAAGCGACGGCAGGAATTGGCTTGAATTTCGGTGCCAACGATTTGGACGGAACCATCGGCAAGGAGCGGATTGCTCACGCCGCTCTCGCCGATTCGCCAGCGGGAGTTGCGCGGCGCAGCATGGTGGCTTCGATTAAAGACGCAGGCCGCGTGCCAGTTGAACGTGACGCTTTGTACAACGAAGTCACGGTCTATAACTGAGGTCCGCGCACTGACCCCAATGCCCGACGGACTCGACAATCGCTGGCGGATCGGGTACATGCCGTATCTGAATTCCGCGCCGTTTTACGCTCGTCTTGAGGGTGATTGGTTTGACCTTGTGGAGTTGCCTCCGCGAAACATGGCGGCGGCAATGCAGCGCGGAGATCTCGACGCGGGCCCGTTGCCGATCGCAGAGGTATTGAGGATGAGCGGAACCGTCGTGGAAGGAGGGCTCGGCGTCGCCGTGGATGGACGAGCGCGCAGTGTACTGCTGTTCAGCGATTTACCGGCCGAAGAACTGACCGGCAGATCGGTGGCAGTCACGGGTCACACCTCTACCTCAGTTCAGCTGCTGAGGATACTATTCGCCGATCATTGGGGCGTCGAAGAGGTCGACCTGCGCGGTCCCGGCGAGGAGTGCGACGCGGAGTTGTTGATCGGAGACCACGCGCTCGAAAAGGTGTATTCGTCGGAGGCAAACCGATTCGTTTACGATTTGGCGTACGAATGGAAGCGATTGACAGGTATGCCATTCGTGTTCGCGCGTTGGGTAGCTAGAGGTGACGCGACGAAACCGGAACTGGGCAGATTTGCTGAGACGCTGCACAGGTCGTTCTCGTTCGGAATGTCGCATCTCGAAAAGGTCGTGCGTCGCGCGTCCGTTCCGGGAATGCCATCCGAAGAAGGCTTGGATTACATTAAAGCATTCACGTATGAACTAGGGAACGCAGAGTTCGCCGCGATCGACGAATTTGAGTCCAGAATGGCTAAACTGTCTGATTGGCGGCCCGATGTAATGCCATACTGAATATCAGGGTAGACGTTCGAGAAAGAATGCCGATGATCAGCCAGATCCGCCAGAAGGTGTTGCAAAACGACCGCATCGACTTCGGCGAGGGACTTTATCTTCTGCGCGATGCAGATCTTTTGGAACTCGCCCCTCTCGCGACTCACGTCAAGAATCTCCACAACGTGCCTGATCGCGTCACGTATGTCGTCGACACCAATCTCAACTACACGAATCTTTGCGACGCGTATTGCTCGTTCTGCGCCTTCTACAGAACCGATCCCTCAGATCCGTCGGCCTATACATACTCCGTCGAACAGATTATGGAAAAGGTGGGAAGAGCGGCGGACAAAGGCGTCACCACGGTATTGATGCAGGGCGGTTTGAATGACGAATTGCCGTATGAGTACTACTTGGATATGGTCCGAGAGACGGTTCGTCAGTACCCTCAGGTGATGCCGCACTACTGGTCGGCTCCGGAAATCTGGCAGATGTGCGATGTATCTGGGAAGTCGCCCCTAGAGGTAATGCAGGACTTGTGGGACGCGGGGCAACGGACGATGCCTGGCGGCGGTTCCGAAATCCTCAGCAATCGCGTCAAAGAAATAGTGTCCAGATTTGCGCCTAAAGACACTTGGGCGCAATGGACCGAGGTACACGAAGCCGCACATGAAGTCGGTTTCAAAACGACAGCCACGATGATGTACGGACACGTCGAAACAGACGAGGAGGTCGTTGAAACGTTGCAACACATCCGCGACGTTCAAGACGTTGCCGACGCCAACCCTTCGAACGATGGCGGTTTCACGGCCTTCATTCCGTGGTCCTACAAACGTGAAAACACCGCTCTGGGCAAGCAAGTTGAAACCGAGGCAGGTGCCAATCGATATCTACGGATAATCGCGTTGAGCCGCATCTTCTTGGACAACGTGCCTCACATTCAAGCGTCGTGGTTTTCGGAGGGTCGTAAGACAGGGCAGGTCGCGCTGCATTTCGGAGCTGACGACTTCGGTGGAACATTGTTTGACGAGAACGTGATGCTTGCGGCCGGTTTCTATAACCGCACCACTGAAGACGAGGTTCGCGAATTGATATCCGAATCTGGTTTTCGGCCGGCTCAAAGATTGACGAACTATGAGATAGTTCGTGAGTTCGATCGGGAAGTATCCGTGCATGCGGCGGCAACGGCGTGATTCGCGCCGGTTCAAAAGCGATTTCCAAACTGGTCGACAAATTAGCTTTTGGCCAGGCGACTACCGGGGATGTCTCGCATTTGGTCGACGTCCGGCCTCTGCGTCGACACGAAGTTGAAACTGTAGCTTCGAAGCTAAACCCGGCGCGAAACGCGTCGACACACCGCGCACGGTTGAATTTGCAGGACGACGGCACCCTGGTTTACCTGATCGCTTGGATTGAGGACACGCCCGTCGGACACGGGATGTTGTTGTGGAATGGGCCCACCGGCAGTCCTAAACAACACGTTGATCAGCCTTATCCGTATGTGGAAGATTTGTGGGTTCGCAACGAATTGCGGTCGCGCGGCATCGGAGCACGCATCCTGGCCGAGATGGTCATGTTGGCGATTGCCCACGGGTACGAAGCGGTTTCGCTTTCCGTCGGAGTCGACAATGGCCGCGCAATCGATCTATACGAGCGGATGGGTTTTGCGCCTACGCAGACTCCTACATTCACTCTTTCGGGGATGGTTACGGCAGCAGACGGCGAAACACACTTTTGGAGCGAGAAGTGTCAATACATGTTGAAGTCGTTGGACTACCGCCAAGATCGGAGCATTGAAATTGCCAGAGAGTAAGACGATTGTTTTTGGACACAGCCCTGATGCTGATGATGCGTTCATGTTTTATGGGTTGGCGAAAGGGCACGTCGAGGTCGAAGGCTATGATGTCGGTCACTACATGGCGGATATACAGACGTTGAATGTCCTCGCAGAAGAAGGCGATCTGCCGGTTACAGCGATTTCTGCCGCTCACTACCCCAAAATAGCCGACAAATACCGGATCATGTCGTGTGGGGCATCCATTGGCCGCAATTACGGACCGGTTGTAGTCACCGTGCGCGACGATTTGGAACTCGCCGGATTAACGGGTTGCACAATCGCAGTACCGGGGGAGTTCACCACTTCATGGATGTTGTTCCAAATCTTCGTGCCCAATTCGATAACACCATTGTTTTTGGATTTCGACGAAGTTGAGGATGCAGTAAAGTCTGGACGCGCGGACGCAGGAATATTGCTGCACGAGGGCCAGATTCTTTACGAGTCGCGGGGTTTTAGATCGTTGCTTGACTTGGGCAAAACTTGGTACTCCGAAACAGGACTCCCCATACCGCTTGGATTGGACGTCGTCAATCGTTCATTGGGCGAAGATCTGTGCCTCAAGATCGCCAACGCGTTGAAATCGTCTATCGAAACGGCACACGCGAACGAAGACGACGCATTGGATTATGCGCTTGGATTCGGACGCGGGATCGGACGGGAGGACGGTCGCAGATTCGTGAAAATGTACGTCAACGCCGACACGGTTGACATGGGAGCCGACGGCGTATCGGCGTTGGAAACGTTATACGGGATGGCCGTGAGCAGAGGGATTATCGAGAAATCACCCCGGTTGGACGTTGTTCAAGCCAACTGACGCGGAGTGTCCTACCCCGCGTCAGTCGTTACAAGTCTTACACCTAACCGCGGTATGAGAACCGACTTCGGTCGATGTGCTCGAATTCCGGCATGTTTCGCATCACGGCGCTCACTGCCGTAGTCGGTCTTGGTAAGTCCAGTTCATTGCCATTGTTGCGCAGGTAATCCACCACTTCTTGCGCGCTAATCTGTGGCCTCTCCTTGCCAACAGCCAATGCTGCTTCGCGGATTCGTTCACGTCGATCCTGCTGAGCGGCTTGCTCCTCAGGAGTCCGGGTCGAACTCATTGCCGGCGATGAAGGATCCGATGAAGACTGGCTAGGTTTTAGCGTAAACAGCACACGTCCGGCGACACGGTCCACGACGATCTGCAGGTCCATGTTCGCGCGGGATGCGCACTGGGTTATCATGTTCCGAATTTGAGAAATCTCTTCGCCAGGCTCCGAAATTACGGCTTTGGCTTCGCCCGGTTTAAGGGAAAACATCGCCTCGTAGATTGCTCGTACCTGGGGACTCTTGGCGCGGCTCAGAAGCGCCGTGCGTCGCATTTCATCGAGATCTACTTCGACTATCTCTATTGGCATTGGCATGTCTCCATCAACCTAATTGGTGTCGTGGGCCGTCGATGCTGGTCGAGAGCATCTGAAATTACACGCAAATAAGGGTACTCCTACAGTTGGCGTTATTAGAGTGCTTACTTTAATCTTACAACCGAAGTGTAGTCAAACTATCTCCGCAACTCGCCAACCGCCTATGTCTTTCAAACACGACCCTAAAAGCCACATCTTCGAATTTTCCAACGTCGATTCGGTGGCAGACATGATCGCGGTTTCTCGAAACGAGAGGGATAGAATCTTAACAACCGCTAGTGCCTAACGACGCGAGAAACAACGCTCAAATCCGTACGCTTGAAGTCTGATGATAGGCGAAGAACCGAGAAATTCGCAAGTATCTAACTTCATTTCCAATGTTCTTCGAACTAGCCCTGTGACGGTGCTGATAGTCGCGGCGAATGTGGCTATGTTCGTGTTGCTGTTGATCAGTGGCGGGCCCGAGGATCCGACGAATCTCTATCGATGGGGCGCGAAATTCGGTCCCGCAATCCAAAACGGTGATTGGTATCGATTGATATTGCCAGTCATCTTGCACGCAGGATTGTTGCACCTCGCGGCCAATACCTTCGCTTTGGTGATCTTCGGTCCGAGATTGGAGAGTGAATTCGGCAGGGCCGCGTTCTTTGGCGTGTACGTCGTATCTGGTGTTTGCGGAGTTGCTGCGAGCTATTTGGTTTCGCCGACGTTGAGCGTCGGTGCCAGCGGAGCGGTGTTCGGCATCGTTGGCGCTTACGGCGTTTACCTTGTCCGTAACCGACGGGAGTTCGGCAGCGCGGTGAACCCGGTGATTATGAACCTGCTCATCGTGTTGGGAATCAACATAGCGTTCGGATTGTTTTGGAGCGGAATCGATCAAGGCGCCCACGTGGGGGGACTAATCGCGGGAGCCGCTATGGGTTTGGTTTTAAGCCCGCGTCGACTAGTGGACATCGAAGATGATTTCTACATATTTGGAGCGCCAATTGTGAGGACGCGGATCGAAAAAGCAACCGTTAGTCGGATACTCGCGGCAGCGGGCATCGGGTTGGTCATAGCCTTCGCAATCGCCTGGTGGGTTTCTACGAACGTCGAATACGACGAAGGCACGATGCAGGCATACGGCTATTTCGAATTGATCACGGGTTGAAGGGCCGTATCTCTGGAGGTTGCACGACCGATCGGGGAAGGCGGACCTTCGGAGCCGGCATCTGGTCAACGCTGAATCATTTGGTGGCCTTGATCGAATAGAGAAACGGGATCGTGCCGTGAGCTTCGTCCAAACGCCACCAACCATCGTCGTGGCGGCTCATCTGGGGAAACGCCCGGTAACCTGAGACCGCAAATTCGTTCAACCGATCAATCTTCAGTCCGGCTCCCAAGATGGCATTCACGATGTCGGACATGCTGTGTTGCCATTCATAGCTCGGAGTTTCGAGCATCTCAGAACCCGTATACGTGCAGCCGCCACCGTCGTAAAAGAATCCTTCCGGGTTCGAGAAGTAAGGATGGATGGGTTTGAGTGTGTGACCACCTTCGGGCTTTGACACGGATTCGAATGTGTGCGAGGTGGGGTGTCCGTCGAGTATGTACAACAATCCTCCCGGTTTCAGATGTTGACCGACGACATGTGCCCAAGCATCGAGGTCTGGCAACCAGCACAAGGCGCCGAGCGCGGTGTATACAATGTCGAATGATTCGTGCAGGACCTTCGGAACGTCGTAAACATTTGCACGGACAAATCGGGCATCGAGTCCTAGCTCTCGGTTCAATTCACGGGCCAACTCAATCGCGGCATCCGAGATGTCGACCCCTGTCACCGACGCGCCCAACCTCGCCCAAGACATCGTGTCCATGCCGAAATGACATTGAAGATGAAGAAGCGATTTGCCGACGACCGAGCCGATCTCATTGATCTCGATGTCGGTCAGGGTGATTCGGCCAGATTTAAAGCCCGCGACATCGTAAAACTCGGACGCTGCGTGGATGGGCGTCCGTTCATTCCAGTTACGACGGATGATCTCGATCTTCTCTTGCAGCGTCGGATCCATACTACGAAGTCGCCTTGATTGACAGCATGAAAGGTATATTGCCGTCGTACTCGTCTAAACCCCACCAACCGTCGTCACGCCGTCGCATCTGGGGCAGTGCCTGAAAAAAGGAGAAGGAATACTCCCGAATGAATTCAAGTTTGAGTCCCGCGTCGATCAGGGCGTTTACGATCTCCGACATGCTGTGCTGCCATTCGTAAACAGGTGTTTTTACGGTGCCCGCGCCCGCGTATGTGTTTCGCTCGCCTTCTTCCAACATCCCCGCCGGATCATGGAAGTACGAATATCGGGGTTCGACGTCCCACTCACCTCCGGTAGATTGCACTGGGGCGAAGATGCGTCCGGTCGGATGTTCATCGAGCATGTAAAACGTGCCACCGGGTTCCAAAAACCGGGCGATCAGGCGTCCCCATGCATCCAAATCGGGTAACCAGCACAACGCACCGATCGCCGTGTAAACGACATCGAACCGTTCGTCGAGAACGTTTGGCAATTCGTAAACGTTCGATCTGATAAAACGGGCGTTCAAACCCAATTCGTCGTTAAGTTCTTTTGCCAACTCGATAGAAGCGTCGGAGAGATCGACGCCGGTAACATTGGCGCCAAGTCGGGCCCAAGACATCGTGTCCAATCCGAAATGGCATTGCAGGTGAAGTAACGACTTGCCGTCTACTGGACCTAGTTCGTCAATTTCGATGTCGGTGAGAGTGATCTTGCCGGCCTTAAAACTCGCAACGTCATACATTTCCGACGACGCGTGAATCGGAGTGCGTTCGTTCCAGTTACGACGGTTTATCTCGATTCGTTCATCCAAGTGAAACCACCAACTTAGAACGGATGGCTAGGAAATCACCGCGAGGTGTGCGGCGGAAACGCAAGTTTAAAACACTGGATTCGAAGCGGATATACTTAGGATTTACAAGGGGACGAGTGGATTCGACAGGGAGCGTACCTCAAGGTTGCGTGTCGTGGCGCCTGACCACGTTAAAACGGGCACAAACACAAACGGCGAACGAGAAGTCGCCCTCGCAGCTGCTTAATCAGCCGCGACGTCCGGTAGGAGTCGTCCTCAGCGGCACTTATCGGGCGCCGAACTTCTGAGGTGCGGATGTGCAACGCCGGTAGCACGTCCAAAGGTAACCGGTAACCGCAACCTGAGACGGACGCCGTTGGCATCGTCCGGAAGCGGTATATGCAACCAACGGCTACACACGTAGAAGCTTTGAAGGGAAACTTTCTGGACGGGGAGTTCGACCCTCCCCCGTCTCCACCAGCAACTGCCGCCCGCGACGTAAAGGTCGCGGGCGATTCATTTCCGAACGAGTAAGTTCAACTGCCGATGTCACCTTCGAGGATGCGGCCGAGCCAGATTTCGACTGATCGAAGGTCATTCAAAATCTGCGATGATGTGATCCCGTTTACGCTCCAACGCAGTGCCCGGCGTCGGCGAACCATTCAGTTGCAGGTCGATCCCGAAACAGGTTTCAAACTGTTGGTCCCTCACACGTTGTCGGACCGCGAAATCGAAGACTTCCTTTTGAAACGGGCCGACTGGATACTGAAACACAGGTCGAAACCATCTCAACCTGAGAATGATCGCGATTGGGGTGCTGGTGGGAGGACGATGTTGCGGGGCGCCGACGTTGAATATCTGGTTTGCGAGCGCGATATCGAAGATCCGGGCAAAGATATGCCGGCAACCGTCACCAAGTCGTTGGAAGGCGATCAGATTTTGGTTACTATCCCGCCGGGATCTGACCACGATCAAAAATCTCGGTGCGTTCGCGAACTCTTGCAGAACTGGTATCGACAAGAGGCATGGGACCATTTGAATAAGCGGGTCGACGAATATGGCAATTTGATGGGAGTCAAACCTAAACAGCTCAAGTTGAGCAACGCCAAGAAGCGATGGGGAAGTTGCAGCGGTAAACAGTCGATCAACCTCAATTGGCGTTTGATAATGATTGACGACAACCTGATCGACTACGTAGTGGTTCATGAGTTGGCGCATCTCATCGAACTGAACCACTCAGCTGATTTTTGGCGCGTCGTGGAAGGCGTGATCCCAGATCATTGGGAGCTCAGACGCAGACTGAGGGAGCAATCTCCTTCGGCGTTTGGTTAAACGAGCGCCGAAATCGCGTCGCTCAGGGAGCGAGCGCGATCGAGGCGCCCCCAGCCGCAATACACACTGCGCCCAATGCCCTTAGAGGCGAGACCTTTTCCTTCAACACGATCGCGCCGTAACCGACTGCGATCAAAATCGATATCTCCCTCAGCGGTCCAACGTAGCTGACCGGTGAAAATGTCAGTGCAGTCAGGACGAGCGTATACGCCGCAAACTGCAGTAAACCACCAAATATGAGAATCTTCCAGTGGCGTTTTGCTTCGTCTATGAAGGTTTCTTTAGTTTCAAATCTGGATTGGATGGTGATCATCCCCAACCCACCTCCAAGCTGCAGGAAGAACATATATAGCGCGGGTTGAACATGCTTGACGCCTTGCGCATCGACGACCGAATAGACACCGATGCAAACTCCCGTCAAAATCGCCAACAGCCATGCAGGGCGCATCAATTGCCGGTATCGTTTGATAACTCTCCAGTTCTTGAGTACCAGCAGCCACGAACGTCCAGTTCGCTTCATCGTGGCAGTTTCGATGTCGGAGATCGAGATACATGCGATGCCTGAGACGATCAAAACCGCGCCAATGGCTGCGATCCAAGACATCGATTCGCCGATGACGAAAACGCCGAGGATCGGGATTATGGCTAAACCGAAACCGCGGGCTACCGGATAGACGATCGACAATTCACCGGTGTTGTAGGCGTATCCCAATGTGGCGAAATACCAAATGTGCAAAACGATCGTTGCAGCGATGAAACCCCAGCCGACCGGCCCGGGCATGTCGACGATCAGCAAATAAACCGCCAACGGCAACACCAAAATCGCCGATGTGACGGCCATCAGCGCGGTCGTTACCGCTGGTCGAGTGGCTCTGCGCACCATCAGGTTCCACGACGAATGCGCGAACGCGGATGAGACGACGAGGAGGATAGCTAGCGGGGTCACGTGAAACCTGCGAGATTCACAACGGTGAGTGGATGTGATTGGCGATAGGCTAAAATGCGCGTCTACGCCGACACCCGAAACCCAATCCCGGAAGCGAAGCAACATGCATTATCAAGACGAACGCACTCAAGGTTGCAGAATATCCGACGCGTGGACTTATCGAGGTCTCAAAACGGTGGTGATGGAGAACGAATTGCTGCGCTTGAGCGTCATCGCCGACAAAGGCGCGGACATTTTCGAGATGGTCCACAAACCGAGCGATACCGATTTCATGTGGCGAACACCTTGGAGCGTACGGAACCAATCGCTCTGGGTGCCTTCCACGGGTTGGGGTGAAGGCATATTCCACGATTTGTACATTGGTGGCTGGAACACGATCGCACCCACGGGCGGTTTCGAGCAAGACTACATGGGCGCCGAGATTGGTCAGCACAACGAGACGAACATGATGCCGTGGGATGCGCAGATCATCGAGGATACTCCTGATCGGGTATCAGCTAAGTTCTCCGTTCGAGCTGTGAGGACGCCGTTCTGGATCGACAAAGTGGTGACGCTCGTAGCTGAGTCCCCAGTAGTGACGGTTACGGACACGCTGATCAACGAAGCCGAGGAACCCGCTCCGGCTCAGTGGGGTCAGCACGTCGCGCTCGGCGATCCGTTTTTGACGCCGAATTGCATTCTGGATTTCGCCGGCGGTGACTTTATCGTGCCTCAATCTCCTGACGGTTCAGTTCCGCCCGGCTCTCGATTGATGCCAGACCGCATAGGTTCATGGCCCGTAGCCGAAGCACCAGATGGTTCCGAAGTCGATCTAACCGTATTCCCACCAAAGCCGGACCGGTTGGTCGACTATCTCTCGTTCAACAACCTCGTCGACGGTTGGTACGCGGTTACCAATCCTGATCGCGGCGTCGGGTTCGGTCTGAAGTGGGATAGCGATGTGTTCAAGTATCTCTGGTACTGGCAAGTCTTCGGAGGTCACAGCGGATACCCGTGGTACAAGCGGACGTACAACGTAGGACTTGAGCCATTTACTAGTTTGCCCAGTGGGTTGCCTGAGCCGGACAGCGACGAATCGACGTCGATGATGTTCGAGCCGGGCGAGGCGCGGAGTTCGACGGTGCGTGCGGTGATCTATGAAGGCACCAGCGGCGTTACCGGCATCAGTAGGGATGGGGCAGTAAGTCTGCGGCGTTAAGTCACTTCGCTGCGTTCGGAACGGCAAAAGTGAACGAAACGGTTTGCGGCGCCGTTTAAAACGCCCAAACCATCTCGTTCACGGTCGCCAAATTCGGTTCCAGTAAGACCTGAGGAACTGCCAGTAGGTGATCGTGACGTTGTACCGGCTCACGTATTTGCGATAGTCGACTACAGTCCACACGAATCCGACGAGCAGGATGATCCATATGGCCGCAATCAAGATCAACGGTTGTTTTACAACTCCGCGATCACGCGCGACCCGGTTTTGTGCGCGTTGATCCAGTCCCAATCCAACGGGACGCCGATGCCGTGGCCGGTTGGGGCGTAGACGCAGCCGTTTTCGTCGACCGAATCCAAGTTGTCCGAGTAGTTGACCCAGATCGGCGGTTTGTTGGATTTGATGTTGGGGTGCACGAGGCCGAGTTCGTAGTAGTTCGTGTTTCGGACTGCCGACATCAGGTGACGATGGGCGGGGTCGGGCCCGTGCGTTTCGACGTCGAGGCCGACGCTTTCGCAGGCGTGGAATATCTTCATGGCACCGGTGATGCCACCGTCCTCGTGGGCGCCAACACGCACATAGTCGGTGCCGTCTGCCAGCACGAAGTTCATGTGCTGTTCCGGTAGGCGGATGTGCTCGGTCTGCAAAAGCGGGGTTTTAACGAGTTCTCGCAGTTTGCGGTGGGCAAATGTCGATACCCCACCGTCCATATAGACGTCTTCCCACCAGAAGAAATTGGCTTCGTCACACGCTTTTCCTAGTTTGAGAGCGTCGCCGAAATTTCGCACTTCGTTGGCAGGATCGATCATCAGGTCCATATCCGGTCCCACAGCGTCTCGCACCGCCAACACATTGTCCACCTCGCGCTTGATGTTTTCGCCTGCCAGACCCCAACCGTGGATTTTGAATGCCGGATATCCGATCTCCTTGCAAGTAACTGCGAAATCGGCGAAGTCTTGAGGAGTGGTCAGGCCGCCGTTTTCGTCACCGTGGAGCGTGGATGCATATGCAGGAAGCGGTTTGCGCTCGCCTCCGAGCAGTTGGAAGAGTGGCTCTTCGTATATCTTGCCGGCGATGTCCCATAAGCAGATGTCGACTATTCCGAGGCCGAGCGCAGCGGTGTGACGCAGGCCGCGTTTCATGGCGTTGTAGTGCACCTCGCGTCGCATGGCGTCTTTGCCGATGAGGTAAGGTGCAACGGTTTCGATGTCAGCGAGAGCGTTGCCACCCGCACCGGGGTATTCGCCGACCACGCCTTGATCGGTGTGGATCGAGAGAATGCCTCCACCCCCTCTGAGCCTGGCACCGGGCTCGTACACCATGTTGAATGAGTTGTAGTCCTTGCTCAGATTCTCCATTTCGTGCGAGAAAGTAGTGACTTCGATTCGAGTTATCTTTGCGGCGGGTCTCACGATCGAGGCATCCTTGAGTAGATGTGGCGAATACTCGGCTTATATTATACGGCTTTCACTGAGCGGCACGTTGTCGACTCTTCCGTCGTGTGCGACAATTTCCGCATCATGAGAGCGCTCAGAATTCACGGCAACAAAGACATCCGTTTGGAAGATATTCCGGAACCGGTTCCGGGCGAAGGCGAAGCTCGTCTGCGGATTACCAACACGTCGATCTGCGCGACGGACATCGAGGAGTGGCAATACGGTCCTCTGTGGACGCAGCATGACGGGCCCAACCCGATTAGCGGACAGGAGATGCCGTTGGTGCTAGGGCATGAGATATCGGGTCACGTTGAGTCTTTAGGTGAGGGAACCGAGGGATTGGACATAGGCGACCGGGTTGTCGTCAACAACGTCCGTACTTGCGGAGGTTGCTTCTGGTGTGTCCGTGGATCGCAAGCAACGTGCAACAGCATGTGTGTTGCCGGACTGTCCGACAATGGAGGGTTAGCCGAATACTTCAAATGGCCCGCAGACCATCTGATCAAATTGCCTGACAATATCTCCGATCGCGAGGCGCCGTTGATTGAACCGGCGACGGTCGCGGTTCACGCCGTTCGCAGGTCGGGCGTCAAAGTCGGCGATAATGTCGCTGTGATTGGTTGCGGTACCGTCGGTCTATTGACGGTGCAAGCATTCCGTGCCGCTGGCGCCCGCGTGATTGCCGTTGACGTTAGGGAGGACAGCATCGCGTTGGCTAAATCTCTCGGCGCTGACGACACCATTAATTCCGCCGATAGCTTGGCGATGGAGCAACTCCTCGACCTTACCGACGGGATCGGGGCCGATATCGCGGCGGAGACGGCTGGGGCAGAAATGACTCCGCAGTTGGCTATCGACTACACGCGGAAAGCCGGCACGACGGTGCTGGTGGGCATCTACTCTGCCGCACCGATTTTCAACTTCAACGACATCGTAGGGGCGGAAAAGACTGTAGTCGGTTCAGTCGCGGCATCGCCGGGCGATATGGAGGCGACTGTTCGATTGATCTCGGAGGGCAAAATCTCCGTGAAGGAACTCATATCCGAAGTCGTTCCGCTCGAACGCGCGATCGAAGACGGGTTCGAACGCATGATCCGCCCAGAGAAGGACGTGTTCAGGATCCTGATCTCGCCGAACGGCTAACCATGATCGTGCGTGTGGCCGTGGTCGTGCATTCGCTGGTGGACCGCGTCTTGGGCCTCGTGGAACGGCCGTTTTAGGTACCCGATATGGTCATCCTCGCCGTGGTGGTGAGTTACGTATCCATGCGAGTGCTGGCGTGAACTGTTGTCTATGTACTCCAAGGAACCGTGGATCAACGTGAGCATGTAGTTGGCGGTGGCAAGGTCGAACATGCTCCATGGGCCGCCGACCGATATGTACACCGGAGACGTGTGTGAGAAGATGCCACGTTCCCAGACATCGTAGTACTGGTATCCCTCGTAATAGCCGGGACCTCCTGCACGCGCGGCGATCCACGAGTTGGCCTCAATCTTGATCGTCTCGTTGATCGCTAATCGACGGGTTGGTGTATCTGTTTCGGTTGAAGCGACGACTCTGCCTTCTTGGACGATCTCCAGGCGTGACATCGGAACAACCGACTCGGCCCACGCTGAGACTTCGACCGTGCCCGGACCAGACAACTCTACGTCGTCACCCACTTCGTAACCGTCGACTGTGAGATGGATGATTGGGCCGCCGCTCAACACGGTCCGGCCCTTCGCGACGTTTCGGCACCAGTTTTCGTAGGTAAACTCCTCGTCTTCGGGGATGCGGACGTAGGTGCGGTACATGCCCACTGGGACGTCGCTCGACATTTTGTCGGTGCCGCCTACGAGCGGGAGGCGGTAGCCGCAATTCAAGTACCTGTACCACTCGTTGTGCATGATTTCGCGCTGTTGGATCATCTCGATGGCGTCGAGGCGTCCGGTTGCGATTAGTGCGGCGGGTTGCCCGTTAGGGAAGGGGAAATGAGGGTTAACGACGTAAGCACCTTGCTCGTGTGCTTCGTCGGCCCAGTGGGCCAACGTCGTTTGCATGGGTCCGCCAATTTCCGCTTCTCCTGGTCCATCGGAGCAGAACGGCATCACAGGTTGTTTAAGGCCCCAAAGAATCATGTGCCCCATGAAATGTTGTCGATTTTCCTGCGAGGTGTAGACGATGTTGTTGCCTTTACGGGTGACGCTCGGGTGCCCCGTAAAGTCTTCGACGTTGGTGAACAGACTGCCCCATTGCGACTGGAGCAGGTTCACAACGTTTAGGTCTTCGGCCTGGGACTCGAAGTGGCTGCCTTGCGTCGAGAGGAAGTGGACGTGCGAGTCGCCGGAGTACCAACCTCGATCGTTCATGTTGATCCATCGCTTCAGGCGCAGCTCAAGATCTTGTTGTCCGGGAGCGATGTTGACTTTGGCGCGTAGCGGCTCGTATTCGTAGCCGCGTGCGACATCGACGATTACCTCGCCTCTTGGCAGCCAACCTTGCGCAGTGCCGTCGATGTAGGCGTAGCTAATCTGTCCGAGTCGTAGGTCGCCGCCCACATCGATGTGCCATGTGTCGAGATTCGAGTTGACTTGATTGTGGTGGCCATGAGGTTGGTACGGCACGCCATCAGGCGACCTGAAATGGACGCGGCAGGGCAAGATTTGGCCCGTCTCATCGTCGACGACTTTGATTCGCACCCAGTTTTTGCCTGGTTCGATCAACGAGATGTGGATCTTGTCAGTGTCGACTCGACCTTGGTTTTCGACTTCGCCCCAATTGACGCTGTCGATCTTTTCTCCAGCTTGAGAGACTTCGACAGTTGCTGATGGCGTGCCGGCCAACTCGACGTATGCCGGGCTTGAATTGGGGTTTTGCGCTTCGCCGAAACCTCGCTGAGGGTCGGTGAGGAAGTCACCCGACGATTGCTCAGGTAGAGGGTGGATGTAAGTGCGTTCGCCGCGGTCGATCGTCACATCGAGGTCGAACGGCATTTCGGCGCGTTCAGCTTCTTTGAGGTCGACGCGCACGGGCCGGCGCGCTTTACGAGAAAACGGGTGCTCGTCCACGTGCCCTACGGATACGCCGGCGATGATGAAACGCGGTCCTTTTGGGACGACCTCGACCGATTCGATCACGCGATCGGGGTGCGGGTTTCGCCATGCGAACAGCCAGTACCAAGCGGGTTGCGCTTGGACGACTTCGGTTTGACGTCGACCGGTTTCCTCCCAACGCCCTTCGTGGCGTGGCGTGAGGGCGTCGCCTTGGTCGGTCACCGCGAGATATGGATGGCCCACGCCGTAGCGGGAGATTCCCTGCCGTTCGCCGACGGCGCTGATCTCGTAGCGCTCGCGAATAGCGACCGTGGTTGTTTCCGAGTCTTCGAAACGGATTACGTAGTCCGCGACGTGAACTCCTATCGGGCCCATCTGATCCTGTTGTGTCTCCATCTGCCGGTGGGCGAAGATCACGTTGTGAGCCGTTTTGCCGATCGGCAGGTTTACCGATGCGTCGCCGCCAGCCAATGAGATGTAGCAATTGCCTGGGGATCGACCGTCGGGTGTACCGACGGTGAAGGGCAGACCTCGCATCGATTGCTCACCGAGTGCGGGTTCTTCTCCCGGCAGGCATTCGACACCGGCGTTGCAAGAATCGGAAATGTCAATAAGTTCGTAGTCCACGATGCGAGTCACCTCAACTTAACGGTCAAAGTAGTATGCATGGTAACCAAATCCAATCGAGTCCGCGCTTCACAGTGCGGACGTATCGCGAGGTAGAGGTCGCGAAATGAAAGCACTACGGTACTACGGTCGCCAAGATATGCGACTAGAGGACGTCCCGATTCCGGAGCCGGCGGCCGATGAGGCGCGTCTGAGCATTATGTACGCGTCGATATGTCAGACGGATGTGGAAAGGTGGTGGCATGGACCGACGATGGGTAGGTGGCGGACGCCACCGAGGACGGTTGGGCATGAAACGGCGGGTCGGGTTGACGCTGTTGGAGCCGACGTGCGCGGGCTGTCGGTTGGTGACCGCGTGATGGTGAACAATATTCGTCCTTGCACTGAGTGCTACTGGTGCATCCGGGGATTGCAGTCAAGTTGTGCGGACGTGAGCAGTGCCGGGTTCGCGTTGGACGGCGGACTGGCTGAGTACATGGTCTGGCCGGAGAGTCATCTCATCAAATTGCCTGACAGTATCCCGGATGTACAGACGCCGTTGATTGAACCTACGTCGGTGGCTGTCCATGGCACGCGGCGGTCTGGCGTCAAGGCAGGCGACACGGTGGCGGTCATTGGTTGCGGCACCGTTGGTATGTTGACGATGCAGGTTATGCGCGCGGCGGGTGCTCGCGTAATCGCTGGTGATCTACGAGCGCAGTCGCTCGAACTGGCTTTGAAACTAGGTATGGATGCTGCGGTCAATACGGGAGATGACGACGCGCTCGAGCAGGTTTTGGAGTTGACGGACGGGGTGGGTGCGGACATCGTTGTCGAGACCGCCGGTGCGGTGGTGACGCCGCGGATCGCGATCAGTTGGACACGGCCCGGGGGCAGAACCGTTTTGGTGGGGATTCATGCGGAGGGCAATCAGTTCGACTTCAACGAGATCGTGGGACCCGCGAAGACTGTTATCGGCTCGGTGGCCGCCTCTCCGGGTGACATGGAGAAGGGGATCCAACTGATCGATGACGGCAAGATCGTTCTTGATGACCTTGTATCCGCGGTGATCCCGTTGGAGCGTGTAATGGAGGATGGTTTCGAACGTATGCGAAGGCCGGAGAAGGATGTGTTCCGGATCATGGTCAAGCCGGGTTAAGGCGCCGCAGGAAAGGGGTCGTTTTCGCTGACCATTGCTTGAGCCTCGCGCTTCGTGGTGCCGTGGATGGCTTGATCGCCCCAGAGATCCTTCACATAGGTCAGCACGTCGACGATCTCTTGGTGAGTAAGCATTTCCTCGAAGGCTGGCATACCGGATTTGAACCCTGGCAGGCCTTGTTCCTCCAGATAAGCGCCGCCTAGTTTCACCTGTTTATAGAGCGTTCCGTCGCCGTGATGCCATGTGTGTCCGGCACCATTCAATGGAGGTGCTGGCAACGTGCCATCTGGGTTTGTGGATTGCCAGTGCGGTTGTCCCTCGCCGCTTAGACCGTGGCATCCGGCACAGTTTTCGGCGTAAATGCGTTGACCCCGTTCGATTGGATCTGAAGTTTCAACGACTGGGCCGCTGCCGCATGCGAACGTGAAAGTCGCTACATAGGCGCACGTCAGGATTGCTGTTATCGCGCGTCTCAACATGATCGCGAGTAATCAATTCAACCGGTGTCGGGTTCGCGAAGAATATATATTGCTGATTGGATCGGGCCTTTTGCCGCTTGCAACGAACAGACCAATTCACGTGTGGGGTTACCAACATGCACTACGGCGATGAAAGAACGCACGGATGTCGGGTATCGGATGCTTGGACTTATCGCGGGTTGAAGACCGTGGTTATGGAGAATTCGCTGATCAGGGTGTTGATTCTTGCTGACAAGGGTGCGGATATCTATTCGTTCGTGCACAAACCTACGGATACGGAGTTCATGTGGCGTTCTCCGTGGGGCGTACGCGATCCGCGTCCATTCGTGCCTTCGACCGGATCTACGCAAGGCATGTGGCTCGATTACTACGAAGGTGGTTGGCAGACGGCTCTGCCTCACGGCGGCTACCCTGATGAGGTCTACGGCGCGGAATTCGGATTGCACGCCGAGTTGAACAACCTTCCATGGGACGCAACGATCGTGGAAGATTCGTCTGAAAGGGTGGCTGTCAACTTCAAGACGAGAGGCGTTCGAATGCCGGTGGCTGCGGACATGACTCTATCGCTGGACGAAGGCTCGTCGACGCTGACATTGTCGAAGACGGCGATTAACGAGGGTGAGGAAGATGTTGAGATCGTGTGGCTAGAGCACATCGCGATCGGTCCGCCGTTCCTGTCGGACAAATGCAGACTCTACGTCCCGGATTGCAAGGTGTTGACACATCCCGAGGAGTTCGTCGACACGCAAAAGCTGGTGCTTGGGTGGGAAGGTGATTGGCCGATGGTGCCGTCGGTAGATGGGGGTGAGATCGATTTCCGTGAAATGCCACCCAAGGAGGATCGTTCTCTGGATATGGCGTACATGACTGATATGTCCGAAGGATGGTACGCCGTCCACAACAAGGAGACCGAAGTAGGTTTCGCGGTGACGTTCCCTTCCGACGTGTTCCAGTACCTTTGGTACTGGCGAAACCTCGGTGGTGGATGGGGCTATCCGTGGTACGGACGTTGCTACAACGTCGGGCTGGAACCTTGTACCAGTTGGGACAATCGAGGTTTGAAACACTCGATGGAGAACGGATCGGCGCGACCGTTGGCGGCAGGCGAGCGGCTAACGGTTGAGATTACGGCGTCGGCATTCGCGGGCTCGGGCGATGTTCAACGAGTTTCGCAGGCGGGCGAAGTGACTCAAGGTTGACCTCTGCGCCGTCTCCATCATCAAACGCAATATCATTTAGCGCACGAACGCAATCAGACCAATAAGGACACGAGGTAAGCATGCGAAGAAGAACGTTTGGAGACTCAGGACTAGCATCATCAGTCATCGGCTACGGCGGTTGGCCGATGGGCAGGGGACAGTACGGCGATTTTGACGACGAAGAGGCGATCGCGGCAGCGCACAAGTCATACGATTCGGGTATCGGTCTGTTCGATACGGCGGCAGTTTATGGCTGGGGATATGGCGAGAAGTTGATGGGCAAGGCGGTCGCGCCTTTCCGGAATGACATCGTGTTGGTTACAAAAGGTGGTCGCGAGTGGGTGCGTGACAATCCGGATAGGACAGCGGCGACGGTATCGATCAGCGATCGCGACACTTTGCTCCGAAGCATCGACGAGAGTCTTGAGCGCCTCAATACCGACTACATAGACCTGTTCCTGATCCACTGGCCAGACCACACGCGATCGTTTGAAGAGCCGATGAGGGCTTTGGAAGATGCCAAGGCAGCTGGCAAGTTGCTCCACACTGGGGTTTCGAACTTCAGTCCGGCGATGATGGCTCAGTGCCGTGAACACAGTCCGATCGTCACCAACCAAATCGGTTACCACATCTTTGACCGCAGGCCAGAATCCGGCGTGATGCCGTTCGTGGAAAACAATGGCATGGGCGTGATGGCGTATGGAACTCTGGCGCACGGATTGTTGACGGGCACGTGGTCGTCGGATCACGCATTTGGTGACAACGACTGGCGCGCGAATGGGGCGAACTTCGGTTTAGCGTCGTTTGGTCCTGAGAACCTAGCCAAGAACGTGGCCGTAGTCGAGAAGCTGAAGGGCATTGCTGCCGATCACGGCAAGACGGTCGCACAGTTGGCGATCGCTTGGGTGTTGGCAAATCTCACAGTTACGGTCGCGCTTTGCGGCATGGTCAAGGAATCAGAGGTCGCGGACAATATTGGGGGCGATTGGGAGATGTCATCAGAAGTAAAACAACAGATTGACGACCTCGTCATGTCAGAAGGCGCCGGAGTGGGAACTCCAGAGATGGAGATCGCGACCTAGCCTCGACAAACAAAGAAACTATCTGGGAACTGTCCATGCTCATCATCGATACGCATACTCATGCTGGGAATAACTGGTTCGAACCGATCGAGCTGCTTGAGTTTCAGATGGACCGGAACGATGTGGACCGGGCGGTGCTGATTCAACATGGTGGGACTTTTGATAACGGGTATCTGTTTGAGGAGGCAGGAAAGCGGGGTGATCGGTTAAAGGTGGTGGTTCTGGTTGATCCGGAGTCTGTCGATCCTTTGGGTGATTTGGGCAGGAAGGCTGAGAGGGGTGCTGCGGGAGTGCGGTTTGCGCCGGATGGAGAGTTTGTGAACGCTGGTCCGTTCGATATGTGGCGTAGGGCAGGAGAGTTAGGGCTGGTTGTTTCTTGTCAGGGTGATCCGGCTCGGTTTGCGTCGAGTGATTTTGCGAGGGTGATGGATGCTTGTCCGGACACCGAGGTTGTGATTGAGCATCTTGCGGGCATCGCCGCGGCGAAATCGGAGTGGGAGACCGACTATGAGAGGGCGCTTGGGCTTGCGGAACGCGGCAATACGACCATAAAGGTGCCGGGTTTAGGTGAGGTTTGTACCCGCCCGCAGAGGTTGAAGCGGGAGCTGGAGTGGGACTATGTGCCGCCGGTTTTTGAGATGGCTAAGGATGCGTTTGGTGTTGAGCGGATGATGTGGGGGAGCGATTTCCCGCCTGCGGCAGGGCGTGAGGGTTATGGGAATGCGTTAAGGGGTGTGATGGAGCATCCGGCGTTTTCGGGGGATGGTGAGTTGGAGTGGGTTATGGGGAAGACGGCGGCGCGGGTTTGGGGGTGGTGAAGTTTGTCCTGAAGAGATGATCTGCGTTGAGTGCCGTCAACGATTCATCATAGACTCGGGTGAGCGTTTTCAACTTGCTTAAACCGAGCGAACACATTTCCATGCAACGCCACCAACCTCAGAATTTCGTCCTCGAAAGGGAGATATCTCAGGTCGCGGTGCGGAATCTGATGACTACGGTTTTAAATACGGAGTGAAACCGGCAGTGGCACTACGGATCAAGAATTCGTCATTCGGAGATCGGGAATCATTAGGACCTTTCCGCAAGTAC
>CAYRHG010000141.1:0-6266 GCA_964424025.1 uncultured Dehalococcoidales bacterium
CGCGTTCTTGGCGAGCGGCAACGTCATCTTCGACACCGATGAATCCGACTCCGCAGCGGTGGCAAATTCGATCGAAGTCGGCCTGAGTGATTCGCTAGGTTACGAAGTGCCGACGTTTTTGCGTAGCGCGGATGAGGTGCGTTCGATTGCCGGTTACCAGCCATTCGCAGATATCACCGCTGAACGCACAGGCAAGATGCAGGTCGCGATGGTCGGCTCCAAGGTCGATCAATCAGCCCGCGATTCGGTGCTAAAGCTGTCAAACGATGCCGACATGTTGGAGATGGTGGGTAGGGAAATCTACTGGTGGCCGAAGGGCAACTTCCTAGACTCACAGTTGGACCTCAATGCCCTCGAGTCAATCCTCGGCCCATTCACGATCCGCACCAAAAACACAATCGAACGCCTAGCTGTCAGATTTCTGTCAGTCGCCTGATCGATTCTGTATGCTCGTCGTAGTGCCTGAAGGTGTTGCCCGCCATCACCTCCCAAGGTATCCACTCAACCGGCATGTGCTCGAAACATCCCGAGTCACCGAAAGCCACTTCTGGCAACAGATCCAACTGTTTTATCAGCTCCGTGAAGACGCGATCTGCTTCCTCGCGCACCTCATCCAGAGTCATCTCATTAAGTTCGTCATGGACAGCCGCGTTCCGTTCGTCCAACGGCAACTCCCACAGATCCGAGCCGACCAACGCGCGAGTCTTCAACAGCCCCAACATCTCCCGCTCGTACCACATCACATGCGCCAAGATATCCTTCGCCGACCACTCGCCCTCTTGACCAGGCTCTAGCATAAGCAACCATCGACAAAAGTTCGACCCACTCGGCACGTCCCGTCTTGACCCTATCTATGAACTCCGCCTTATTCATCAGACACCACCTTATAGGGTTGCCCCCGCTCGCGGGGGAAATGTCCGCAGGACAAAGGGGGCCGTCCAAAACAACCCCTAACCGGTCCATATCCTCTCAAACCTCATTCGTCCCGACCCCGCATCGTCCAGCACAAATACATCCGGATTGCTCAGAGATTCCCATCCCTTAAATCCGAACGTGTCATCCAGCGAGTGCAGCACTAACGCCAACAGGTTGCCGTGTGTGACAACTAACGGCATTGCATGATCGGCATCCAATATCTCATCCAGCGCGGCCCAAGCGCGATCTAGGACTTCGCGAGCAGATTCGCCGCCCGGCGCGCGCAGATCGTGATCGTCGAATGAGTCGCACACGATTTCTTGCCAGTTGTCAAGGGGCTCGGAGGAAAGAGTACGTTCGTTGAGGCGAGCATCCGTGTGGATTGCTAGATCCGATTGGCTTGCAAACGGTTCAATGCTCTGCCGGGCTCGTAGGTATTCGCTGGTTGTGATGTGGTCGATCGGATAGTCCGACAAAAAACTGGCGAGTGTCTGAGCTTGTTGGATACCTGCTCCAGATAGCGGCGCGTCGGGTTCTTGGCCAGATGCTGCACAGTGGCGGATCAGGAGCAATGTGCGCCCAGTCATTTGGTGGGGGTTCGATCTGGTAGTTCGCCGACTCTGAAAATTCCGCGAAGCGCGGTTTTACATCCGTGCCAACCGGCGCTCAGATATTCGGAGTTTCGCCAACCGGCGGTTAGTCCGCGCTCACGCCGCCGTTCCGACTGCTTTGATCTTCGAGGCACTTGAGGATAACCTCGTTCATCGCTGGAAACTCATTCTCGGTAAAGTTCGCGACCCATGCCTCGATCTTTGCGTGGGTTGTGCCATCGTCCCAACCCAGGCCGAAGTCTCCATCAGAAAGAATGAACCCCGGTCGCTTGTAAAAAACCCACCATACACTGCCGGTCGAGATCGATGAATTTTTGAACAGACTGGGATTTTGAAGGATCGCGTCGGTCAGTGCCGGTCGCAGGGAGTCTTGAGATTGCTTAGTTGAGCCAAAGACCAGCTGGAGTTCAATCTTGCGGTCATAGAACATCAACTCGAAGAGAAACCGAGATTTCGTTCCCGCCCATCCGTTGCCGGTGCGGTACGCTTTATGGGCACTCCATTGGCTCGACTTAAATCTGACTATATTGTTGGACTCGATGTCCAGTTCCCATTCCGGGCGTTCGGCGATGGCGTCCTTGATCATCTGCTTGCTTTCGGCGGTCCAGTCTGGTTCGTGCTCTTTGATGACGTCTAGGACATGTCGGTGTTCGAGATTGATCTTTCGAGCTAGGGCAGCGACGCTAGTGTCGTGCAAAATGTTCCTCCTCAAGGTGGTGGCGTATTGGTTAAGGAATGCGCGGACGTCCCCGCGTATCGCGACATCGTCGGCACTCATAACTTGCCGTACGGTTTCGAAAACCGCGTTGTAGGAAATCGAATTCCAATGCACTCTTTCGGCTTTGTCGTAGGCTTTTACGCCGGACGGTGTCAAGAATATGTGATGGCGTTCGAAGTCAGGGTACGCGTGCTCAAGCGCCTTTCTGTAACGCGTGAGTTGGCTGCTATGTTCGGAAGAAAACACCTTGTTTTCGATGGCGCACACGAACTTTAAGTCTCTATCGACCAACAGTATGTCCAAGAATCCTTGCCGTCCTTCGACCTCGTTTTCCCATTCGCGGATCACCTGCAATCCCGTCAAATCCGCGACGTCTTTCGGCAAAGCCCCGGTTCGCGCTAGGAACTGCTGGTTGAACAGCGAACCCATCCGGTGGTCTTGAGCAGTGTCGAGCAACCACGCGATCACGTTCGAGTGGAACTCCTCTGATCTCCACATCTCGCTTCCGGAACCCACGTGCATTCGTCCGATGAAATCGATAGCGTCGAATTCATCTCGCTCCTCAACCGCGCGTTGCTTGAGCCGCAACAAATCTTCGGAAGCGGAGAAGGTTGTTAATTTTTCGATCGCTGTTTCGACATTTCGTTGAATCGCGTCTTGGAGTTTCCCGAGTTCGTCGACGACGGAGTTCAGTCGGGACAACTTCCGGCTACGGGTCTCTTCGATGTGGTTCCGAATGAGCGCGAAGTCCGATATCGCGGCATCTAGCGCGCGATTCGGTGAATCTACGCTCAAGTTAATCTTCATCTTCGTTAGCCCCGCCTAAACAGAAGGTGCGTCGCGCTTCCGGTGCAACGGCATGGAATTTGTACTCTTCGAAGGCTTTTGCGCTCGGGTGCTGGCGTTCACTCTCGTACGTCACGTTGCGGACTCCGGAATTTACCGCGTCATCGTTCGCGAAGGTCCAACCGCCGAATTCGGTTTGCTCGTCGTCGTAACAATCGAACTGTTCCGGTATAAAACCATAGACGATGGGGTAAGGGTTTACGCGAAGCTTCTCAAGGGAGCTTGGCTCGTCAACCTCACCAAACCTGTTGACCACCATGAGTTCGGTACCGTACCCGTCAATAAAAGGGGCGATTCTCGTGGCATCTCTTTACGAGCGAAGTTCAAATGGATCGGATTTTCGCACTGGCCGTTAAGTCATCGTTATTGCCTCTTTGAATAGAATCGCCTACGGCACGATTGGTTACATGATTCGATAGCCGGAGAGGAGACTGCGACCTTGTCACAGAACCACGGAGAGAGTTCAACCTACGCAATGGGCTACAGCGATGAGTTTACCCAGATACTGCACCGTCGCAACGCTGAGACCCACGCCGCGTATCTTTTGCCACATCTCCGCCCCGGATCCCGCGTCCTTGACGTAGGTTGTGGCCCAGGCTCAATCTCAGTCGGATTGGCCAAAGCGATCGAACCGGGCGAGTTGCACGGCATCGACATGGAAGCGTCGCAGATCGAGATCGCCAGAGCTTCGGCTGCTGCTGGTGGACACGCCAATACCAGTTTCCAAGTCGGCGACGCCACAGATCTTCCTTTCGAAGACAACAGCTTCGATGCCGCGCACACCCACGCGGTGCTGATGCACGTCCCCGACACGGAAAAGGCGCTCAGCGAAATCATGCGCGTTTTGAAGCCTGGAGGCATATTGGCTAGCCGAGAGGTTGTCACTTATGCATCTTTCGTGGGCCCTGATGAAGCGGTCGACGATGAAGCTTGGAGCACCTTTTCGAGACTGGTCGCCGCAAGTGGCGGGCACCCCGACATGGGTAGGGACCTCAAGAACGCATTTGTCGAAGCAGGCTTCGTCGATGTTGAATGGTCCGCATCGTTCGACGTGTTTTCGAGTCCCGAAGACATAGCATTCTTCCACGCATTCGTAAATGAGTGGTTCCTGTCGGACGAGGTGATCAGTCAAGCCACCCAAGCCGGTTTGGCGACTAAAGAGCAGTTCGAGATGTGGCGCGCCGACATGGACAAGTGGGACGGACATCCAGGCGCTGTCAGCGGGCTGGCGTTCGGCGAGGCCATCGGGTTCAAGCCGTAGTTCAATCTCAAAAATAGCGCAGGTTCCAATTCCCTCGAAACGAGGTACGGAACTATGTCGGCAACAGACCGTCTTGGGGAGTAGCCCACGGCAGTTTCGTGGTAAACGCGAACTGAGGTGCGCGCGGCATCTGCACGTGCTGCACAGGCACGTCGATCACTACTGGCGCATCTAAACCCAACGCGTGGGGGATGAGCGTCCCCAACTCCGAGGGATGTTCTGCCCGAAACGCGACCGCGCCAAATGACTCCGCGAATTTCACAAAGTCAGGATTGCGCAAGTCGGTCTCGTAGGTCCCATCGAAAACCTCGTCCAAGTCGCGTTCCACGTTTCCGTAGGCATCGTTGTTGAAGATCACGGTGACGACGTTGATCCCGTACTTGACCGCGGTGGAGAGTTCGGATGCGTTGAACATGAAGCCGCCGTCGCCGACCATACACAACACAGGTCGATCGGGGCTGGCAACCTTGGCACCCAAAGCGGTGGGGAACGAAAAGCCGAGGTTGAAGGAGTAGCCGGAATCGATGTAGGTCTTAGGGTGGTTGACTTGGTAGTGCGTGCGTGCGTACCAACCGAATTGAGTTACATCCCAGACGATGAATGCGTCTCCCGGGATCGCTCGATTGATGGATTCTAGGATTGCGTAAGGCGGTTCTTTGAGCCTGATGTCGTAGTAGGCGATCAGATTTCGCGCTGCGGTTACGGCCTCGGCGGGAGATGGCCGATCCCCTGCGCCTGCTTCGTTCAAATATGGGATTAGTGCTTCGATGGTCGCTTTGGCGTCGCCGTGGAGGGGGATCGTGTTGGATTGGATGCGGGTCAGATCGCCGTCGTCGATATTGATGTTTATGAGTGTGGATGCCTCGCCGGCGGGGTTGCCCAGTGAGAAGCGAGCGCCGATTCCGATTACCACGTCGGCCGACTGCATGACTTCGAAGAGTTGATTCATCGATGGATGCTCGGCCATAGGGCTGAAGCATGAGCCATATGAGAGCGGGTGATTGTCCGGGATGCTTCCCTTGCCGCTGTTCGAAGTTACGACCGGTATGTTGGTAGCCTCAGCCAATTGGACGAGGGCTTCTTCGGCATCGGAAATCGCCACTCCGCCACCTGCATATATCAGCGGCAAACGAGAGTTGGCGATGATTTGCGCCGCTTCGCGCAGTTGGTCAGGACTGGGCACGATGCGGGAGATGCGAGCGGGTTCGCGGAGAACCACTTCCTCGCGCTCCACTCCCGTCTCTGGCGGTATTTCGATGACCACGGGACGCGGTCTACCGGTGCGCATCTGCCTGAAGGCTTCAAACACCGCATCCGGCACGTCACGGGGTCTCATGACCCTCCGTTGCCATTTGGTGACCGGCTTCAACACACCAATTTGGTCCGCTACTTCATGGATGCTTCCGATGTCTTTGTCGATTTGTGCTCGGGGGATCTGTCCAGCGATCAGTAACACGGGCGAACAGCGCGCGTAGGCATTAGCGATGCCGGAAGCGGCGTTGTAAACGCCGGTGCCAGGGACGACGAGCGCTACACCTGGTTTGCCGGAGGCTCGGGCGTATCCGTCGGCCAGATAGGTAGAGCCTTGTTCATGGCGAGTGGTGACCATGCGGATACTCGGTTCATCCCTTAACGCCGCGACGATGCCGTAGATCTGGATACCGGGGATTCCAAAGACGACCTCAACACCCTCATTCACGAGAGACTTGACGAGCGCTTCACCACCACTCAACTTCATCCGGTAATCCTCCCACAACTCTTGATGTGGAACCAAACGCTGTTGTTGCTAATCGTCATCGTCGTTCGCGCCGCCATACCAGTCCGTTCGCTGAGCTTCCGGTGCATCGACATCGACTTTGTACTCCTCTAACGCTTCAGGGATCGGTTCGATGCCTAAACCCGGTCGTCCGTTGGG
>CAYRHG010000142.1:0-11603 GCA_964424025.1 uncultured Dehalococcoidales bacterium
TTCATCGAGAATCTTGACGGCTCTGGCCGTGCTGATCCTTGCCGTTGCGGTGGTGGCGGTGCGAGCCGGCTCGCCCGGGACGGTAGAAGCAGCTACCGGTACGATTGACGTTCTGAACGTCGGAACTTGTTACGCGACTGACACTGAAGTGTTCGTGGTAGGTGATTGCGACGACGGCGATGGTGACGCTTACAACGTAGCGGGACGCAACAGCATCACCGAAGCGGGGACGGTCTATGCCACGTACGCGCATGATCCGTTGACGGCACCAGATGACCCTCGTGGCGTGCTGTTGAACTCCAACCTGATCAAGATCAGCATCCAAGACCCAGAGCGTGACAAGAGGACGCCGGTGTTGTTGGCGACGGGTGCTATTGATGCGACTGCCTTGGACACATTTGACCCGCCTATTGCCGAAACCGATACCACGCCGGACGACGGGATAGACCAGACGATGGATCGGCCGTCTCCCAACTTGCAAGCCTTACGTAAAGCGGTTGGTGTAGACGATTTAGTTGTCGATAACCGAAACTTCCGCTGGCGGGGACGAGAAGATACAAGTGATGATCCTGCGTCTTTCACATTCTCATCCACTTCGGAACGCGTGGTCAATGGAATCACAATCAACAGGGGAACTGACACGGCGATTCCCTATAAACCGATGTTTACGATTCCTGGCACAGACAATTCGCCAATCGAGTTGTGGGGGACAGTGACTAGCACCCCAGCCAACGAGGATGTCGATGGCTTCAAAAAAGTCAATAACTACGTAGGGATTGACGAGGACGTTGGGTCAGGTAGAAACATGGATGATCCGCAAGGCGACGAGGTTGCGCCGTGGTTTAGTGTCAAGCTGGCCGTCCCTACCAACGTCTCGGTGGTAGTGCAGTACGTCGTATACCAAACAAGCGAAAGGGAACTGTTGATCGGCGGTCACACAGAAGGGGATTACTTGCCGAGAACCTTACCCGGCACTACAACCCCCACGCCTGATTTGACGAAATATCAACCCGACTACACGAAGTCGGAGCGGAGTTCGAATTCCAGCCTTACGGTAGAGGCTCGTTCAGACGGCGATGACAGGATCCAGCAGCTCCGGCTTCTGGAGACATCGCGTTTCAGCGGCCGTTACGAGGGCTACCTGAAGTTGACGGACCCGAATGGCGATGGCCAAGGTTGGGGATTGCCGACTGGGAATGCAACCGGTACCGCTTCTGACGCGGACGGAGCCGCGGTCATCGGAGTAGAGAGTGGTCCGGTGGCAATTGCGTACGGTGATACGGACGGTGGCACTGCGAAGACGTTGACGATAGCGATCGACACAGCGCCTCCGACGGTGCAGATCGACACCCCGGCGCATAAATCGCAGGGTCAGGACACGTCGCCCGAATTTGCTGGAAGTTTCAGCGACGATGCTTCGGGCATCAGGGATGAATCGTTCCGGCTCTACATCGACCATACGGATGACCAAAATGAGGGTGACGCAACGCTAGGTACCGTAGCGCTTGACCTTAAAGTCGAAATGGCGGCCAGCCCCTATGGTTACGTAACGGCGGCTGCCGACGCAAACGGCGTTGTTGAATCGACGAGCGATTACGCTGGATACGCGACGACAGATGCCGCGACAACGTATGGCATCATCCCTCACGCGGCTCTGTTCAACCGTGCCACCGACGACCCGGACAACGTCAAAGCGATTGACGAAGATCCGTTGGACGATGGAGACACGAGCGGAACATTTGCGGATTCGCAGCGGATCTCATTCAGGCCGAGCGCAGACTACAACAACACGATCGATTTCCAGGCTCTAGTAGCGGATATCGCGGGTAACATCGGTTTCTCGGATAGCGATGCCGATGGACCGAGGTTCATCAACAACCTAGGCGCTGACGACGGCAAGCAGAAGCCTGAGAACTACAACGTTTTGGGTTGGTACGCGAGGCACGTATTCAGCTTGGACGAGGTTGACCCCTCAATCGAAGCAGCGCAGACCGTTACCGGTTTCTACGGCGAGAATGATGATGGCGTGCCGCAGCCTAACCGTGCGGGCGTATTGGTGGCGTTCGACCGCCCAGTGGACGCCGATTCGGTGAGTGTGAACACCTTCTCAGTTACCCTCGATGCGAGTGCAGCGGGCACAACTGGAGCATCGGCCGAGGTAATCGACGTGGATGTCGACGGTCGTGCTGTGTATCTGCTGCTCTCGGCAGATCTGTCATCAGACGCGACGCCGAGTCTAGATCTGGCGCGTAACCAATGGGTTTCCGACCCGGCGGGCAACCGCATGACATCGCTAGATGAAGCGATCGAAGCGAACGACGGTATCGCACCGGTGCTCAGCGTGTCGTTGAGTGACGGAACCGGCACTGGTGAAGGAAGTGAGGGGTCGAGTTCGCTGACGAAAGGCTCGATCACGGTCACGATCGATTCGGACGAAGAGATCAACTCAACGCCGCAGTTCGTCGTTGTGTGTTCAAACATCAAGTGGGGCGACGACCTTACTTCGAAGGGTTTGTCAGACCTGGTTGACGCCCGTGACGGTTCCCTGATGGAATCGACGGCGGTATTCGGGCCTTTGAACCCGAACAGGGCTAACAATGAAGCGAATTCCTACGACTGTGGTTACAAAGACTCGAACGACAACATGGAACTCGTGAACCTGCAACAGGTACCGTCGTACTCGCGACCTGGCTTGGTGTGGGAGCAGCAATGGGTGAACTTCGACGCGCCGAAGGCGTTGCGCGACGGGAACCTGACAGTGCTGGCTTACGCCCGCGACCGTCGATCCTTCGTCAACTTGGACGGTGACGCGCGTTACAACTGGGGTTCGGCAACGGCGGAGTTCCGCTTCGACACGATGCTGAATGACCCTGACCCGACGCCGCATGGTAGCGTTCCGGTTACGGAATCGCGGCCGTTCGTGCTGTTGACGTACGACGACAAATCTACGGTATCGGTCGAGGAGTTTTCGATCGACGGTACGGTGCAAGAGATTTCGTCACTTGGCGGAAACCGCTTCCTGTACTGGCCGGAAGAGTTGACGCTCGGCTCACACGACGTGAAGGTCGATGCCGTAGACGCGGCGGGTGTCGAAGCTACCTTCGAGTACAGCTTCAAGGTTGCGGAACGAGAACCGTTCAACCTTAAGCTGATCGCGGGTTGGAACGCGATTTCGTTCCCGGCGAACCCGGTGAACCCGATGATCGAGGACGTCTTCACAGAAGATGTTGTCGACATGGTCGCGGGCTGGGATATCTCGGATCCGACGAAGCCGTGGAGCATCGCTACCCGCATGGACGGTGAGTGGTCGACGCACAGCGACTTCGCGACGCTGAACCGCATCGCAGCCCAGTACGGATACTGGGTGCACGCGCAAGGTTTCGTGACGCAACGGGTGCAGCTAGTGGGTCAGATCAACCGCACCGACCCGAGCGTGGTGCCGGCCGACCTGGTATCGATCCCGACTAACGCCGGTTGGAACTTCGTAGGCGTGATCGACCAGGATGGCGATCAGACGCAGGCGAACGATGGCGAGACCTTGGAGACTGGTGACACGCCAGTTACCGCGGGCGACTATCTTGGTAAGAACAAGCGTGCCTACACGTGGGACGCGGTTCGTAGCGAGTTCAAGGTGCTTGAGGACACCGAACACGTGAAGATCGGTGACGGCATCTGGGTCTACTACGGTGGCGGTCTAGCGCCATAAGGGCTGTATCACCCTCACCCTGACCCTCTCCCATCGAGGGAGAGGGGAAACGGAAGAGAAGGGCGCCCCTGTGAAAGCAGGGGCGCCCTTTTTTGAACCTGGATGGGCGGGATGGGAGAATGATGGGCTTTGATGATGGTTTGAACTGGGTTGGGTGTGATGATTGTTTGAACCTGGATGGGCGGGATGGGGAATGATGGACTTTGATGATTTGGGATGATGGTTGTGGTTTAGTGGGTGTAGAGTTTGATCACATCACGGTCCATCCTCCCCATCATGCCCATCCGGGTTCGCACCTCCCCACCATTTCGCATCCTTCGCGTGCTAGTTCTAAAGAAATCTCATTGACAGGGCGCGCGCGGTGGCATATATTCGGTATCATATAGTTTTCAGGGCGTGCCTACGGGCGTGTGGTTCGTTGCGCGTCTTGAGAGTGCTATGGAAACATCCGGGCAAGACCGCTTCGGTGCCGACTGGAAGTATGTCGGTAAGAGTGTGTCGAGTATCGAACCGGTAGAGATATAGATAGAGGAGGACTGCAGCTGTGCAGCTTTCATCGAGAATCTTGACGGCTCTGGCCGTGCTGATCCTTGCCGTTGCGGTGGTGGCGGTGCGAGCCGGCTCGCCCGGGACGGTAGAAGCAGCTACCGGGACGATACAGGTGCTTAACGTTGGCACTTGCTATACCACAGATACGGACACGTTTGCCTTGGGCGAATGTAACGACGGCGATGCGGACGACAACGACGCCGATCCCGACAATAACAGCGGATATAACGTCGCCACACGGGATGGGATCACAGAAGTGGAAAAGGTATATGCCACTTACGCGATCGACCCGAAATCGTCTGGCGAACAGCCACGCGCGATAGCGGCGAACTCGGATGTCATCAAGATCAGCATCGATGACAAGGGCCGCGACAAGAGAACAGGTGTGATCTACCGCGCAGGATCAGCAGCAGCAGCAGCAATCGACAACACGGGCGCAGACACAGATTTCGCCGATGAGAATTTTTTGAATGAGGCCACGTCGAACACAATCGCCGCGGCTTTGGACGGTCTCGCAGATGACCTGTTGGTGGACCACGACAAAGACGAGGCTGCAGACAACACCAATCCGACGTCGAAACGGATTAAGTTGACTAACAACGGTGCCTACTTCGACCCTCCTGGAACCGCCACGACCGGAGCGATAGCGAATTCTGGCGACGAGGAATTTCGTTTGACCGGAACCAATAGCTCCGCAAATCCGATGGCCCCGAAAGACGATGGAAAGGTCTTTTGGTTCGGCACGGTCCCTGATAACGAGGGCCCTGGTCCCGATGACGACGATTCCGACCCTGACTTCGTCAACCTTGCTTCATTTATCGTGTTGGACGAGGACTTGAGCACAGGCGATTCGGCAACTGGGATCGCGCCTTGGATGCGAGTTACGGCTTCAATTCCTACTACCTTCCCAACCGGCGTGACCGTTCAGTTCATCTACTACCAGACGAGTGCGGAGGAAGAGATCGTCGGTGGTATGACGGAAGCCGAGTATGCAGAAGATACCGACCTTGCGAGTCTGGTCCCGGTCTTTGAGAAAGATGACGCCAAAGGTC
Source organism: uncultured Dehalococcoidales bacterium (assembly GCA_964424025.1). Taxonomy (GTDB): domain Bacteria; phylum Chloroflexota; class Dehalococcoidia; order Lucifugimonadales; family Lucifugimonadaceae; genus Bin127. Next base: position 5,308 of record CAYRHG010000142.1, read on the forward strand.
TGGTATTGAACGCCAGTGCAGATGGCGATCAAGACCCGCCAAGTCAGCATCTCCATTTGAAGGAAACAGGGCGTTTCACGGGCATTTACGAAGGTTTCGTGCGTTTGACCGACGCGAACGGCGACGGTAAGTGTGACCATGACGAAAACGCGGACACGGATGACGAGCGTTGCAACTGGGGTCTGGTGCCTCGGGCAGCGATCGGCGAAATGAAGGACGACGCGGCGCATGTCGGCGTGGAGAGCGGCCCGTTGAAGATCAACTACAAGAACTCGAACGGCGATAACCGTAGCATCGAGATCCTGATCGACAAGGATGCGCCGTCGATTCAGATCGACTCGCCAGTGAACAAGACCAGCAGCAGCGACGATTCCCCGGATTTGATCGGGACGTTCACGGATGGCGGCGGGTCTGGACTTCGTGAGGATTCGTTCAAGGTCTACGCGGACAACACGCCGGACGACAACGAAGACGCGAAGCCGGTCTGGGACCTGGGAGTTCTAGGCGACGCCGACAATGGTGCGCGAGGCAATGTGTGCATCGATAGCGACGCGACCATGCCAGGTTGCCAACCGGGCGGTACCCTCGAAGTGCGCGGCGACTACGCCGGCTATTCGGATATGCAACCGACGTTCGGCATCATCACATCGGCTGACGTCTATAAATCCGTCAGAGTAGATGCCGATGGGGACGGTGAATTCGATCTCGAGGACGGCGACGCCGAACCTTACGATGATGGTGCGGACAGCGGCGAGTTCGACACGGTGATCAGGATCGACTTCAATCCGCAACGCGACGATGGTCGATACAACCACATCATTGACATCCAAGCGGTGGTGATGGACATCGCGGGTAACATCGGTTTCTCGGACAGCGAGCCGAGCGACCCGACGTTCATCCACGACGTTAGCACCAAGCCGGCAGATCGTGATGATGACGATTTGCACAACGTTCTGGGTTGGTTCTCGCGTCACGTCTACTACTTGGACGACGTTGACCCGGCGTATTCAGAAGACGAATCGGCCACTGGTTTCTTCCTCAACAGCGATGGGAAACCGGCTCCGTCGAGTTCGGGCTTGATGGTCGTGTTCGACGGTCCGCTAGACCCGGCGACGGTCGGCGTTGGAACGTTTGACGTTGAGTTAGACAGTGGCTCAGACGCGACAGTGACGGATGTTGAGGTGGACGGCAAGATGGTCTACTTGCTGCTGGAAGAGACTCTTGCGCCGAATGCGACGCCAAAGGTCGACCTTGCGGCTGGTCAGGCGATCTCCGACTTAGCGGGCAACGAGTCCACCGACCGACGCCTCGAAGGCATCGAGTTGCACGACGGTATTCTGCCGACGTTCACGATCGAGCTGAGTGGCGGCACGGGCCTCAACGCCGATGTTGCGGGTGAAGGTCCGTCTGAACTCACCAACGAGGATGGTCTCGACATCACGATCACTGCGAACGAGGCGATTCAAGGCGCTCCGGACTTCGTGGTCGTGTGTGAAAACCTTACTTGGGGCAATAACGCCGACAACAACATCGCGAAATTCCTGAAGGAGCGGACTGGATCCAAGTCGAGAGCTGAGTTTAACGCTGCAGTACCTGGCGAAACGCATTCTGGTGACGCACCGGCAGAAGGTGTTACCGATAACCGAACGATGTGCGGTGACGATGGTTACTTCTTCGTCAATCCGCAAGGTGCGCACAGCCGTTCGGGCAACCGATGGGCGTTCGACTGGGCTGAAGGGCCTGACCCAGAAGATCTCGAGGATGGCAAGCTTTACGTCATCGTCTGGGGTCGAGACCGCAGTTCGTACATGCGAGGCACCGGAGACGATGCTGTGCGCATTTACAACTTCTCCGCTTCCAAGACGAGCTTCGTTTACGACACGGACCTGATGTCGGCGTGGGCAGTTGAAGGCCAAACGTCGAAGGAACGTGAACTGATCCCTGATCAAGGCGAAGATGTCTTCGAAACGCGACCGTTCGTACTCCTAGACTTTGGCGACGAGGACACTAACGTCGATGTGACGCTCTTCGAGGTCGATGGCGTTGACTACACGGCTGACCTGCAGAAGTTGGAAGACAAAGAGTTTGTATGGTGGCCGGAGCCGCTGTCGTTTGGGACGTACAAGGTCTACGTCGAAGCTAACGACGCTGCGAACAACAAGGACGACCACACCTACAGCTTCTCCGTGAAGCAGCGATCGCCGTTCGTGCTTGACCTGCTGGCCGGTTGGAACTCGATCTCCTTCCCGGCGAACCCGGTCGACCGTGCGCTGCACGCAGTGTTCACGAACGCTGCCATCGACCAGGTAGTCGGTTGGAACGTGACTGAACCTGTGAGCCCGTGGCGCATAGCTACACGTCAGGACGGTGTGTGGACGACGAGCGACGAGTATGCGACGTTGAACGACGTCGAGGCCCGCTACGGCTACTGGGTCCACTCGACCGGCTTCGTGACGCAGGCTGTGCACCTCGCTGGCAAGGGTGACCGCTCAACCGACGGTCAGCCGAACCCTGCTGACATCCCGACCGATACGGGTTGGAACTTCGTCGGTGTCGTGGACGTCGATGGCGACCAGACGCAGGACGACGCGGGCGAGACGTTGCGCAACAGCAACAACGACCCGATCACAGCCGCCGCCTACCTCGGCGACTACGTCCGGGCGTACACGTGGGATCACGTGAACAACACCTGGGACGTGCTGAAGAAGGACGAGGGTATCACGATCGGTACCGGCGTCTGGGTCTACTACGGCAGCGGCGTAGCGCCGTAAGGGACGTCGCATAGCGACTGAAGGCATGCGCCCCTCGGGAAACTGAGGGGCGCATGTGTTTTTGTTCAACCTGCGCCATGCCGGTTCATATACTTGAATCCTGTTATGGATCCACAGTTGAAGTCTGACGCTGCCGAGCTACGTGAGCGGATCATGCAGATCGCGGGGCATCTTTGACCTGCCCGGCAAACGGTTGGAGATAGAGGCGCTGGAAAAGCGAGCGTTGGATCCTGGGTTCTGGTCGGACCATAAGCGTGCGCAGTCTCACATGCAGTCGCTAACCACGCTGAAGGACGATGTGACGACGTGGGAGCGGTTGCTTCAGCGTTCGGACGAACTGGTCGAGTTCATAGATTTGGCGGAGATCGAATCTGAGGATTCGATGATCGGGCAGTTAGTGATTGACGCTCGGGAGTTGCGGTCGGATCTTTCGGCGCAGGAATTTCGGTTGCAGCTCAATGGGGAACATGATGGCCGGGCCGCGATCCTGTCCGTGAAGCAAGGAGCCGGAGGTGTTGACGCTCAGGACTGGTCGGAGATGCTGTTGCGGATGTACGTTCGATGGAGCGAGCAGTCGGGATATGATTCCGATGTGCTCGATTTCACACCGGGCGAGGAGGCTGGCATCAAGTCGGCGGCGTTGAGGGTTGAAGGCGATCATGCGTACGGCTATCTCAAATCTGAGCGCGGGGTGCATCGTTTGGTGAGGTTGTCACCGTTCGACTCTGGGCATCGTCGACACACGAGCTTCGCGCTCGTGGAGGTGTATCCGGAGCCTGATGAAACTGATGATGTAGAAGTTGATCCGTCTGAAGTTCGTATGGAGGCGTTCAGGGCGAGTGGGCATGGCGGTCAGAGCGTCCAAAAGAACTCCACAGCGGTGCGTTTAACGCACGAGCCGACCGGAATAGTAGTTTCGGTCCAGAACGAGCGTTCGCAGGCGCAGAATCGGCAAGTCGCGATGAAGATTCTTCATGCGAGGTTGACGGATTTGGAGAATCAACGAAGGGCAGCGGAACAGGCGAGATTGAAGGGTGATCATGTATCGGCCGAGTTCGGTCGACAGGTGAGGAGTTATGTCCTGCATCCGTACCAGATGGTGAAAGATCACCGGACCGATTACGAGGTGTCGGATGCGCGAGGAGTGCTGGAAGGTGATCTAGACGGTTTCCTCACAGCATTTCTACAATCTTCGATTGGCAATTGATGGCTTGGGTCGAAAATCATTGAAAGCACGGTGAAATGTCGCGCGACATAAACGGGGATCGTTTGCGATCGACCAGGGTCAATTGCATCGCGATTAAGACAAGTCCGGCAAATGCGCAATCCGCGCGTTGGCATCAAATCGTAAGTATTTTCAGGAACGATTGAATTCCGGAGACAACTGATGAAGAAATCAAGTTTCTTTAGCTTCTCGCTGATCGTTGCGATTTCGTTGTTTATCGTGGCGTGTGCGAGCGAAGAGGAACCAACTCCTACGCCGATCCCAGAGCCGACAGCGACACAGGTTCCGACCGTAGTTTCGACGCCTCCACCGGCTCGGTCGGAACGCCCGACGCCGGTCTCGAACGTCGCGAAGATCGCGCCCGAACTGCTCGAGACTCCTGAGACGGCAGGCGATGAACGCCGAAGCGGCGGAGTGTTCCGCAGACTTTGGGCGGACCCTCCGACGATGGACCCGGCATTGGTGACGGACGGCACGTCGTACGATATCGTGATCGAGCTTTTCAGCGGTCTCGTCAAACTGACTGGCGAATCGGATAATCCGATTGCGATGGATTTGGCGGAAAGCTATTCGGTGACCAACGATGGCAAGACCTACAAGTTCATCCTCAGGGATGATTCGAAGTTCAGCGATGGTACGCCGGTCACTGCGTCGGATTTCAAATGGTCGTGGGAACGGGCCGCGGCACCTGAAACAGAATCGCCGATCGTCGACGAGTTCCTCGGAGACATCGTGGGTGTCCAGGCGATCATCGATGGCGAAGCTACAACTGCTGACGGCATCGTTGTGATCGACGATCACACCTTGCAGGTGACGATCGATGCTCCGAAACCGTACTTCATCGCCAAACTTACGTATCCCATTGCGTTCGTAGTGAAGGCCGACAACGTCGTGTCTGGCGGCGAGAACTGGACCGACGATCCGATAGGCACAGGCCCGTTCGTGTTGAAAGACTACAGCATCGGTGAACGGATGACATTCTCGAAGAATCCGCACTACTGGGGCGATGCGGCGTACCTCGACGAGGTGCAACTGTTGCTCGCCGGCGGCTCCGCGATGGCGATGTATGAGAACGACGAGATCGACATCACAGGTATCGGCCTTGCGGATCTGGAACGGGTGACGGATCCTGCCGAAGAGATATCCAAGGATGTCGTAGAGGTACCTCCTTCATTCAGGACCAGCTATGTGGGTTTCAACGTCGAACGTGAGCCGTTTGACGACGTGCATTTCCGCAGAGCGTTGAACTTTGCAGTGGACAAGCAACTTGTTGCCAATGCCGTATTCTCCGACTTAGTTCGTCCAGCCACCGGCGTTATACCTCCCGGGTTTGTGGGATATAACCCCAATCTCAAAGGTTTGGAGTTCGACGTGGAACGGGCGCAAGCTGAGCTCGAGATGTCGAAATATGCGGACGCCGAAACGCGACCTCGGATCGTGATTACGTTGCCAGGGACAGGCGGATCGCCAAGTTTGACCACGGAAGTCATCGCCGATATGTGGCGGCGAAATCTCGGAGTTGACGTCGAGATTCAGCAAGTCGAGTGGGCGACGTTCCTGCAGGACCTTCACAGGAATCGATTGCAGGCGTTCTCATTGGCTTGGCAGGCCGACTACCCGGACCCGCATACGTTCGTGGACGTACTTTTCAGGACGGGCAGTTCGATCAACAACACGAACTACTCGAATTCTGAAGTCGACGAACTTCTGCGCCAAGCAAATGTTGAAGCAGATCCCGTCCGTAGGATAGAGCTTTACCAAGAAGCCGAGAAGATGATCGTGGAGGACGCGGCATGGTTGCCTTTGTGGTGGGGCGTCGAAGGAAAAGTTCTAGTCAAACAGCGAGTTGAGGGATTGACATTCCCGCCGTTGTCTGTGCCGATATATCAACACGTCTGGATAGACGGTTGAAATAACTGGCATTTGCCAAGCTAACTGCATTTGGGCAGGTGATCTTGGTCGATCACCTGTCCGCAGGACAATACGCGCTGAAATGCAGCGCTGTTTCCCGTCGATTTGATACTTTGTATCCAAACGGGAACTCATAAAGTCGTAGCGCACAAATGAGGTGAAACGAAAAATGGTAAGACATCTATTGATAGCCGGCGCGGTGCTCACGACGGTTTTCGCGATTGCATGTGCGAGTCCCGAAGCTCCGACGGCGACTCCAATCCCCGCAACATCGACGCCGATTCCGCCTACGGCTGCCCCGCAGCCGACTGCAACATCTGAACCCACTGAAGAGCCATCGAGCGTTGCGCCGACGGCGACCGCGATAGCTGAAGCGACGGCTGAGGCGA
>CAYRHG010000143.1:0-14573 GCA_964424025.1 uncultured Dehalococcoidales bacterium
GCTGACCAGACATCACGGAATAGGCTGTTCGATCACAAAATCTTCGCCGTAGCGGCTCATCTCAAGGATCCGAACCGTTGAATCTGAGTCGCGGATTTGCAAGGCACCAGTGATGCGCGCCGATTTCATCTCGAAGGTCTCGTGGTCAATCACCACTTCGGCGACGCCGATGCCGTCGGGAATGATCTCGCCGAGCAACGACTTTAGTGCTTCAGCCCGCAGCGGGGAGGTGATTTGATAGTCTTTGCCTGGTTCCGGCGGTTCGCGGTACTTCGCAGAGTTTAGCCCTTCGAGCACCCCACGGACTGCGGCGATTGGCTGTAGAAATCCAATCGGGTTTTCCTCATTTGGCAAAAGCTCCCATTCGCCGGTCAGCGGGTTCGTCAACCATGTGCTGGTGCCGATCAGGATCGCATCGACTTCGATGTATATCCGTCCGAGATTGGCTTCGGCAGTGATGCTCATCCCGGTCTCCGTGATAGCGCCTTCAACACGCGTGAGTTCCAGTCCGCCAAGCGCTTCGGTGAAACCGTTTTCGTGTTCGAGCAGGAACCAAATACTGCCGGCATCCACGAGAGCGTCGATCGCGTTCGTCTTTACTTCATCCGGTTCCAAGGGCACCGGCGTTGGCGTCGGGCTCGGTTGAACGACGGCGGTCGGTTGTGGCGTAGGCGTAGGTTCGCGCGGACTCGAACAGGCCAAGCCGATCGACGCAGACAGCATCGAAACTAAGCCAAAAGTGGTTGCCGCTGACAAAAACCGACCCATTTGCCTTAAACCTGACGTGTTCGGTGATTCGTCGGGCACCGACCACGGTTTATCGCACTACGGCAGATTCTAGGTTAGTTTTGTCGCACCGTGGTTACGGAAGAAGCCGCAAGGATCGCGCCTATTGAGGCGCGAAACGATTTTCCGGCGCCGCGAGCGATGGATCCGGAGGATCTGCGATCAGTTCGCGAGTGATGTGTGCGCCGTTGTAGCTGTTTAGCGGCAATGGAAGATCGAAAAGCACTGTGCCGTATCCGGCTTCATTCATGTTGAATGATGCGACGTAATGTGGTTGTTCATCACCGATCAGATAGAGGCGATACTCTTCTCCGTGGGGCGCCGGTTCGACGCCGCCGATGACCAAAGCCCCCAACGGATGGCGTTGGTGCTCGAGCAGATACGCGTAACCGTCGTTTGCCAACACTGCGTCCGGTTGCCAGTCAGGGCTCGTATATTCGTTCCTGAGCGTGGCGTAGGTAAGGCTGATTTGGTCGTTCATCGACGCGCGGAGCGCGTCATTGACGGCAGACATTCGCACGATCTCTTCGTCTTGCAAGGAGATTCGCTCGTGGGCTTGCGTTAACAACTGATCGGTAGTGGACATGTCGTCCACCATGTTTGCGGTGTGCGTGTTTGCGGCCGCGACCTCGCGTTCCATCTCCGAGATCTTTTGGTTCAATTCGACGTTATCGGCACCTAGTTGGACTGCCATGATGATGACGACGGCGAACGAGGCCATCGAAGTCGCAAAGGCCAACCTTCCGGCAGTGAACGCACCGCGCATTCGGTCCCAAAGGCGCAGTTTCGGCGTTACGTATTCGATCTCTTCGGTGGCCAAACGTTGTTCTAGATGGGATACTAGGGTCGAATACGCGGCGGTTTGAGCTGAAGGACCGCTTTCGGTTCTGACCGCGGCGACCAATCTCTCACGAACGGCGGTTGGAGGCGTCGCTTCGCCGATGCGAGCGGAAATATCAGCGACGGTGTCGAGCATTTCAGCCAGTTCGTCTGCTGCTTCAGCGTCCCGCTCGACGAGATCTTCCACGGCCCGGGCAGATTTTTCGTCGAGCGTGCCCAGGGCGTATGCGGGCAGGTCGTGGAAGACATCTTCGCCTTCCAATCGACGAGTTGCGGTTTCCTGATTTGCCACCGTTTCGTTGAAAACATTCGTTTCAGCGCTGACGGCAGCGACCAAACGCTGTCGCAGCCCAGCGGGAGGAGATTCTCCGCCGACTCGAGCAGATATGTCAGCGACTGTATCTAGCATCTCCGCCAGTTCTTGGGCCGCTGAGGCGTCGCGCTCAATCAGATCCTCAACGGCGAGTTGCTCGTCATCATCCAACGCGCCTAATGCGTACGCGGGGAAATCGCCGACAATGTCTTCGTCTGGTCGCATCTGGGTTACCGAAGGAAGGTTATTCGTCGCCGTAGATTTCTTTGTCGAGTGCGACGCGCAACTTCTTGAGCGCCAGTCGCATTCTGGTCTTAACAGTTCCGAGGGGTTGACCCGTGGTCTCCGCAATCTGAGTTTGGGTTAACCCTTCGAAATACGACAGATAGACGACTTGGCGTTGCGGGTCGGGTAGAACCTTGAGTGCCTCTCGAACTTGTGCGTACTCGGAGTTGGCGACCGCGGCGTCGGGAGGGGAGATGTCGTCTGATTCGAGATCGTATCTCTCGGTGATGTCGTCGCTGTACCGCGATTTGTCGCGTCGCAGCTTGCGCAACTCATCGATGGTGCGGTTGTGGGCGATGCGGAAGAGCCAGGTAGTGAACTTTCCTTTATCGGGCATGTAGGTGTGGCCGCGTCGCCACACTCGCATGAAGACGTCTTGCGTGACTTCTTCGGACTTGACGGCGTCGTTCAGGATTCGCGCGGCAAGACCGAATACTCGTTTCCCATAGCGATCGTATAGCGCTGCAAAAGCGTCGGTGTTTTTTTCCGAAATCTCAGCCAGCAGTTCTTGATCGGTCAGTTCCTGATAGTTGATCATCTTCCAATTTCTGCCAGATACGGCGCCAATTCTTCCTAAGCGAGTCGGTTATCGAACCGCTTGTTTTGTTCATATACGGAAGAAGGGTATCTGGTGGATTTTTTCTGGGTCCACCAATCCGTCGATTTCTGCCAGAGGTTTGAGCATCTCGAGGGAATCGAGTTGCAAAGAAACGTCTTCGTGCGGCGGCATCATCTGGATCATCCGCGTCAACATGTCATACGCGTCTCGAGCGCGTCCGGATCTGCCGTGGAGGTGAGCGATGTCGCCGACGTTACGCCAGTTCCACGGCATAAGACTGTGGATGCGCTCGGCGTCCGCGATGGCTTCTGGGTAGTGCCCAACATGTGTGTGGATCATCTTCATGTTGTTCAACACGCGGGCCAAAATCATCTTGTTATCAGCGCGAGGCAGGTAGGTCTTCTCCAGACGGTCCAGTTGTTCGGGATCGCTGGAAGGTTTCGCGTTGCCGCTGAGCAACCTGAGGCATTCCCAGCGCGAGTAGAGCCTACCCTGTCGGAACGGATCGACGAATATCAAAGAATCGCCCTCGCCTGCCGACAACAGGAAATGTCCAGACATGTTGACGCCGGTCAGCGGTACGCCGACGCGTCTGCCGACTTCCATGTAGAGAACTGCGAGTGTGATCGGGATTCCCAGCTTGCGATCTAGGACCTGGTTCAGCAAGCTGTTTCGGATGTCGTAGTAGTTTCCCACGTTGCCGCGAAAACCCAAATCGTCGAATAGCAGCTCGTTGAGGGAGTACAGCGAATCGAAGAACGAGTACCGGTTCTGAACCTTCTGGCGGATCCGCTCCGTAATCTCGCTGATTCGACCCATGTACAGAGGCACATCGAGGTCGGGATCGTTCTCTGCGGCGATGAAGAGGCAGGAGAGCGCCAGATTGATCTGGTCTGCTGGGCGCGATACCGATCGGACGAAATTGTGTCTCGGTCCGATGTCAGTTGTTCCCATGGCAAAGCATTGTAAAGACGTAAGGGAAATGTGGCAAACGCGGGTCCGAGAGTTGAATCTCACATTGGTATAATCGACTGATTACCAGCAGAGACCTTGATTTCGTATCAAAGTTGATCGGGGGAGCTCGGAACGCCGGGCTGAGAGGGTGGACGTATTCCGCCGACCCATAAAACCTGATCTGGATAATGCCAGCGGAGGAATAACGCACCGATGTCCGACACATCGGAATTGCCTTTAGGAAATCGTTCATCGAACGGTAGTCTGGAATCTGTTCCAAGTCCGAACGCCGATTCTCAAGCGCTTCGAAGCGAACCTAGCCAATCTCGCCCTTGGCTGGATCCGGTGACCGCAGTCAGCGTCAGCAACGCGTCTAAGTCGTTCACAAGTGGAGACGCGCCGGTCGTCGACGCGATCGTCGATGTATCGCTAGATGCTGATTTGGGAGAATTCGTGGTAATAGTCGGACCCAGCGGTTGTGGCAAGAGCACTCTGCTCAACGTCATCGCGGGTTTGATCGAGCCAGACACCGGTACCGTCAGGCTGGACGGCGACGCCGGCGCTGAACGCATCGGACGTGTCGCATACATGCATCAACTCGATCTTCTGTTGCCTTGGCGCAACGTGCTTTCGAACGCGGTATTGGGATTGGAGATCGCGGGAATACCGAAGCAGGAGGCTGAGTCGAAGGCGGCGGATTTGGCGAAACGCTTCGGCATCGCCGATTTTCTCGACGCCTATCCCGCAACTCTTTCCGGCGGTATGAGACAACGCGTCGCGTTGCTCCGAGCCGTCCTTCCGGAACGCGATGTTCTGCTGCTGGACGAACCGTTCAAGGCTCTAGATGCCATCACACGCGCCGAGTTGCAGCGTTGGCTGTCGGATGTTTTGGATCGGACGAACCGAGCCACGATCATGGTCACGCACGACGTCGAAGAAGCGTTGATGCTCGGCGATCGAGTGCTCGTGATGTCGCCCCGTCCTGGACGGATCTTGCTTGAACTAGACGTGGATCTGCCTCGACCTCGTCCGCGGGACGTCGTCCGGGAATCTCGGTTCGTCGAATTGAAATGGCAATTGTTGTCGGCTTTGAGTGGTGCTTCGGTGGCATGAGCGTGATACCGCGAACAAACGATCACATCGCCACTGAAAATGCGACGGCCTCCTCGCGCAGGTCGACGGTTTCTGTATTGGGAAAGATTAAGACTTACGTACAGAATTGGGGCGCTGCCATGCTGATCGCATTAACCGGGCTGCTCCTGTGGGAGTGGTCGGTGCGCCTTTTCGACGTTCAAGAGTGGTTGTTGCCACCGGTCTCAAAGATACTCAGCGAACTGATTGCGGACCCGTTTCTGTTCATCTCGAACGGATGGGTGACTCTCCGTGAGATTTTGGTCGGGTTCATGGTGTCGGTGACTTTCGGCTTCGTGATGGCTACAGGTATGTTTTGGTCGCGGCTTTTGGAGCGGTCGGTGTATCCGTTCCTGATTGCGTCGCAAACGGTACCGGTTTTCGCTTTGGCACCATTGCTCGTGATCTGGACGGGCACCGGTATGACACCCAAGGTAGTGATCGTGGTGCTTTTCACGTTCTTCCCGGTTACGATCGGTTTGATGACTGGATTACGGTCGGTAGACGCCGACATGATTGCGATGTTCCGCACTCTCAGCGCATCGAAGTGGCAGATGTTCGTCAAGCTGCATCTGCCATCCGCTTTACCGTATCTGTTTGCTGGTTTGAAAGTGGCAGCAGTGGTATCCGTTATTGGTGCGGTGATAGGGGAGTGGATAGGCGCGAGCTCCGGATTAGGTTGGCTGATCAAGACTTCGGGGTCGAGGTATCAGACCGACAAGGTTTTCGCAGCGATTTTCACGTTATCGGTGATGGCATCGATGATGTTCATATTGATTTCTCTGGCGCAGTCCCACATGTTGCGGCATTATCATCAGTCAGATAACGAAGGAGCAACCAATTGAGGATCAAAATGAGATTCACAAGAATAATCGCGGTGTCGCTCGTGATCGCCGCGAGTGTCGCATTGTTTGCGTGCACGACTGAGGAACCTGAACGTGAGTCGGTAACCGTTGAACTCGACTGGTATCCGAACGCTAACCATTCTGGCTTTTTCGTGGCGCAGGACCAAGGGTATTTCGACGAAGAGAATCTCGATGTCGACGTCCGTCCGCCGGCAGACCCAGCGCTCGTCGCGCAGATTGTGGCGTCAAATGAACGAGACTTTGGTGTCTTCTATCAAACCGACACATTACTGGCCCGTAACGAAGGACTGCCAATCGTCGCTTTGAAGGCTATCGTTCAACGACCATTGAACTCATTGATGGCACTCGAATCTTCAGGTATCAGCCGACCCTCGGATCTCAAAGGTAAGAAAGTCGGCTATCCCGGCATCGAGTGGAACGTAAAGATGCTGGGAACCATGCTCGAAGCCGACGGACTAACTATTGCTGATGTCGAAGTAGTGGACATCGGATGGGCTCTGTGGGAAACACTTGCAGCCGGAACTGTCGATGCTGTCATCGGGGCGTACTGGTCCCACGAGAGCATCCTACTCGAGCAGAAAGGCTACCCGGTCACCGTCATTTATCCAGAAGAATTCGGCGTGCCACAGTACTACGAGATGATGCTAGTCACTTCGGAGCGCATGTTGGAAGAGCGTCCGGACGCGGTCGAACGTTTCGTGCGCGGATTTACTAAGGGATTCGAATACGGGCTCGACAATCCTCAAGACGCTATCGACATATTGCTGAAACTCAACCCAGAACAAGAGGAGATCGAAGATATCGAACGTCCTAGCATCGATCTGTTGACATCCCAGGCTTGGCGGGCAGAAGAGACCGGAAAATTTGGCACGATGACGGCAGAGCGCTGGAAGAGCGTGGCTGAATTCATGAAACAGCAGGGAGAGATTGACGCTGACTTAGACGAATCCGAAGCTTGGACGGACGCGTATCTGGATTAGGCTGAACGCGTCGATCGATTGAATCGCCTAGAACATCCTTCGGGGATACGCAAGATGCCCGGTCATGCCTGTGTTTTTGACTTGGTAGACGTGGCCGGTGGCGAAGGTTACGTAGAGGATGTTTAGGCCGGGTCCGCCGAAGGTGCAGTTGGTGGGGCTGTCGGCTGGCGTGCGATGCGTGGAGCGGACTAAGCCGTCGGGTTGAAAAACGTATATCGCGGAGCCGGGACCTGCAGAGCTTGAACCAGCGGTTGCTAGGATTTGCCCATCGGTTGTGAGCGCCATGCCGTCAACGCCGCGGCCTGGACCGAAGTCGAAAAGGATGGTTTTGTTTCCTAATTTGCCGTCGGAGTTGACCGGATAAGCGCGGAGTTGGCGTCGCATGTCGGGCATTACGGGACTTTCGGCAACGTAGAGGACTGATTGATCCGCCGATAGAAGAATGCCGTTGGGGCGGTTTGTGTCGAACGTGACGCGCTTGACGGTCCAGTTGCCGCCGAAGATGTGTTCCGCCACGTAAACCGACTCGTGCGGCAGGTTGTTGGGTTTGTCGGAGTAGTTGGGGTCGGAGAAGTAGATGCGACCTTGACCGTCGATGTCGAGGTCGTTGGGCATGTTGATCATCGCGCCATCTAGGTTGTCGGCAATGACACTCGGACCTGCTGCTGGGTCTGATGTGTCTATCTCGACTACCCGATTCGCTCCGCCTTCGCAGGCGAAGAGACGACCGGACCGGTCGAATTTCATCCCGTTTGCCTGACCGGTGTCACTCCTCCAAATGACGCTCTCGCCAGATTTTGGGTCCCAGCGGTAGGTTGTCGAGGCGTAACACTCGTTGTAAAGCAGGCCGCTGCCGTCCCATGCTGGACCTTCAGTTAGCGAATCGTGCTTCGCAATCAGTTCCCAATCCCAAACGTTTTTCATTTCTAGCTCCGCGAGTCGGCTTCGCCCTCAGTCGATTTGCATGTGCCGTTGGATCACTGCGGGTAAAGCAGGTATCCGGTCAGACCCGTATCCCTCGCAACCAGCGTATGGCCTTCGATGGATGATACGTAGAGGTCGCCATCGGCGAATGTGCAATTGGTCGGGCGCTGTGCGACGACCGGATGCTGTTCGATGATCATGCCGTCTGGGTCGAAGTGGGTTACGTTGCCTCCAGGGCCTGAAATCTCCCATCCCGTGCAGGCGACGATACTGCCATCTGATGCCAGAGTCATGCCGTCGATGCCGCGGTGAGGGCCGAAGTCATGAATGATCTTGCCGTCTCCGAGCGAGCCGTCGTCGTTGACTGGATAAGCGCGTAGGTCGCGGCTTTCGCTGGCGCGGAAATCGCTTTGGGCCACGTAAAGCGTCTTGTAGTCCTTCGAGAAGACGAGACCGTTAGGCTGCGTAGTGTCGAAGGTTCGGCGCGTGCATACCCAGTTGCCGTCATTGTCCTTCTCGGCCGAGATTATCGCTGAGTATGGGATGCCGACTTCAGGGTTCGAGTCGCCGACGCGGTCGGAGAAGTAGATGGCGCCGGAGGGCGTGATCACAAGATCGTTGGGGCTGTTTAACCGCAGGCCATCCAAGCTGTCAACGACGGTTTCGAAGCTGCCGTCGTCGTTGAATTTGACGACCTTCCGGCCATCACCCGCGCAGCCGTATAGATTCCCGTCGGCGTCGTAGTTCAGACCGTTCGTTCCCTCGGTGTTCTCGGCGAACACGTCTACCAGACCGGATTTCACATCCAAGCGCATGATTCGGTTGAGCGCAACGTTGCTGTAGAGCATGTGCGTGCCGGTCCAACAGTTGCCCTCGGTGATGGTACCGATCATTGGCGCGGCGTCTTCGAAAGTCCAAGGCATGGCCTAGTTTCCTTTGATGGTAGTTTTCGTCGTTGGATATAGTTTTGTGGCGGGTCAATCGCAACCCAACTGGTCCGCCAAATCGTTGAAATCAGTCGCGGAGATATCGAACGCTGAAGTATCGGGCATCTCCACCGGGTTGTCCGCACCACGCTCCAAGGGCCGATACACAAACGCCGTAGCTAATCCTTGGCGCTTGGATGCTTCCAAGTCGCCCGTGTGCGCCGCAACCATCATCACTTGGTTGGTGTTTAGTCCTAGCAGTTTGGCGGCGTTCTGGTAAACCTTCGGAGAAGGTTTGTAGGCACCGTAAACATCGGGTGACATAACGGCGTCCCAAGGTAGGTCTGCATGTTTTGCCATGTTGACGAGCAATGCAAGATTGCCGTTTGATGCAGTGGCGATGATGAACTTCGACTTAAGTCGGCGCAACCCAGACGGAGAATCGGGCCAACCGTCGAGGCGGTGCCAGGCGCGATTGAGTTCGGCCTTCGCGTCTTCACTCATCACAACCGCCAATCCGTATTCGGCGAGCAGAACATCGAGCTTTTCGCGGTGGATTTCGTCGACTAATCGCCACGGACCTTCGCCGCGGCTGAGTTCGCGCGTGGATTTGCCGTACCAGGCTCGCCACTCGTCAGCGAAACGTCCCCAATCGCCCTCGGATCTTCCATGCGCCGCGGCGGCTTGCGAGACCTCTCGGATGATCGAATCTCGCCAATTTACGACGGTGCCAAAGACGTCGAAAATCAAGGCTTTTATCTGTGTCAGGTTGTTTTTGTGTGCATCCGTCATTCCGCTTGCGTATTCTATATGGAAATGAACTCCGCACCGCCACCTCGCGCCTTGACCATTGCCGGGTCAGATTCTGGTGGGGGAGCAGGCATTCAAGCGGATCTCAAGACGTTCGCCGCGTTGGGCGTATTCGGTACGAGCGCGATCACCGCGATTACCGCACAAAACACGCTTGGAGTGACAGCGGTTGCAGAGGTGCCGGTCGAGGTCATTAACGACCAAATCGATGCAGTTGTATCCGACATTGGCGTTGACGCAGCAAAGACGGGGATGTTGTCGTCGGTCGAGATCGTCAAATGCGTTGCCGAGGCGGTAGAGCGATTGGAACTGTCGCCCCTGGTAGTCGACCCTGTGATGGTTGCGGCAACTGGCGCTCAGCTTTTGCGGGACGATGCCGTTGAGAGCGTTAAAGAGCGACTGGTTCCTTTGGCGACGGTCATCACACCGAACATTCCTGAGGCTGAAGTGCTCACGGGCATTGAGATTGCGTCGGTAGATGACATGGAACTGGTGGGCGGCGAACTCGTG
This sequence comes from uncultured Dehalococcoidales bacterium, assembly GCA_964424025.1. Taxonomy (GTDB): domain Bacteria; phylum Chloroflexota; class Dehalococcoidia; order Lucifugimonadales; family Lucifugimonadaceae; genus Bin127. Next base: position 9,885 of record CAYRHG010000143.1, read on the forward strand.
GAAGCGGGTGCGGGTGCAGCGGTAGTGAAGGGCGGACATTTGGAAGACGGAAGTGGTCGCGTGACTGATGTCCTTGTCACGCGGGACGGTGCAAAACGCTTTACGTCGCTACGAATCGACACGACCAGCAATCATGGCACCGGCTGCACGTTCGCTTCGTCAATCGCCGCGCATTTGGCGCATGGCCTAGATCTAGAATCGGCCGTCGATTCGGCACAACGATACGTCTGGAACGCGATGGCGAACGCCTCGCCAATCGGCGCAGGGCACGGTCCTCTGAATCACATGTACGCGCACATTTACCAACCCGAAACCCAAGAGGCGGAACAACCGGAGTTGAAATGACGACACCCTTGTACATCACGGAATCGCAGGTCGAAGAGCTGTTTACGATGGGCGTCGCGATCGATGCGGTCGAACAGGCGTTCATCGCGAGGTCGAAAGGTGAGGCTCACAATGAGTCGCGACGACGGGTTCCGACGAGTTCTGGGGCATACAACGTTATGTTTGCTTCGTGGCCCGGTCACGAGATTGCAGGGTTAAAGTCGTATGCCGGTGGACGTGGCGGGATCAATTTCCACGTGTTGTTGTATGACACATCGGTCAACTCGTTGTCTGGCGTGATCGAAGCGAATCGCATGGGGCAGATACGCACTGGCGCCGCGTCGGGCGTGGCGACCAAGTACATGGCTAGAGAGGACGCGTCTACTGTCGGGATCATTGGTTCCGGTTATCAAGCAGAAACCCAATTGGAAGCTATTGCACACGTACGCGACATCAAGAGCGCGAAGGTTTACAGTCGCTCAGGCGAGAATCGACAGAGTTTCGCTGATCGTATGTCCGAAGCGTTAGGGATCGATGTGACCCCGGTGTCGACCGGTGAAGAAGCGGCAGATGCCGAAATCATCTCGACCATTACCAACTCGCAAGATCCGGTTCTCTTAGGGGAGTGGTTGAAGCCGGGCACACACATCAATGCGGCTGGCAATAACTCTTGGTTAAAACGCGAGATCGATACTCGGGCTGTAACGATGTCGGACATTGTCGCGACTGACGACGTTGAGCAGGCAAAGATCGAGTGTGGCGAATTGATGCGCGCCGCCGAGGTGGGGCGGTTCTCATGGGATCTGGCGGTGCCCATTCACGACATCGTAGGCGGTAGGATTTCAGGTCGTGACGACGACGATCAAATTACGTTGTTTGAATCGCAAGGCTTGGCATTGGAAGACATTGCCGCGTGTGAGCGGATTGTCCAACTTGCCCGTGAACGGGGCGTTGGCCTGCCACTGAAATAAATTTGCATCCGTTGAGGAGTTGAATCATGGCTCTCGATTTCCTGAAGATCCCGGAAGAAGACGCGGTCCGCGTGCCTGCGGAACCGCTGCGCCGGCAAGTGTCGGCGATTTTCCAAGCGGTTGGGACTCCAACGAGGTACGCGGATATTACCGCGGATGCGTTGACGCTCGCGAGCCTACGTGGTGTGGATACGCATGGTGCTACGAATGTGGTGAGGTATGCCGAATCGATCATGGATGGGACATTCAAGTCGCCGCAGGAGATCGAGGTCATTTCAGAGTCCGACACAACGACGCTTTTGAGCTGTGGATGGGGACTTGGTCATCCAGCCGCGCACATCGGTATGGAGATGGCGATGGACAAGGCTGCCGAGCACGGCCTCGGGATGTCGACGATCAAAGATGGCCACCACATCGGCATGGTGGCTTACTACGCGATGATGGCTTTGGATCGCGACATGATCGGTATCGCGATGACTAACGCTGGGCCTGCCGCGAGACCCGCGCTAGGCAGAAAGGCGATGCTCGGCACGAATCCGATCGCGTTTGCAGCACCTGCGGGTGAGGAAACCGACTTCGTGCTAGACATGGCAACTTCTACAGTTGCTAGCGGCAAGATAGGGTTGGCGCGTCGGTTGGGAGTACCGATACCGGCAGGATGGGCGGTTGACGCGGAAGGCGACGCGGTGACAGAACCACCCGGCGACCGAGGGGAGCACTGGGCTCAAAATCCGTTGGGGAATACGCGTGAGCAAGGTGCTCACAAAGGTTACGGTCTGGCGATGATGGTCGACATCCTGTGCGGCGTGCTTTCGGGTGGCGGTTACAGCTCATTCATTGGTGGCGGCAAGAACATGTCGTTTGCGATGGCGATCGATATCGCCGCGTTCCGTCCGGTCGATGAATTCAAAGAGATGATGGACGAGATGATCCGTACACTCCACGATTCTCCGACTGAACCTGGCGCCGATCGTGTGTTGGTTGCGGGGGATCCGGAGGAGGAAGCGGCGCGAGACCGCAAAGCCAATGGCGTGCCAATACTTCAATCGCAGTACGACGACATAGTTGGAATTGCGCAGCGCATCGGCGCGGAAGTGCTCATTTAGTTCGGCGTTCGGACGCGTCGCGTCCAACTATGGTTGAAAAATTGATTGGAGAATGGTGATGGTCGCTGGTAACGGATCGAAATCGAGGCCGAACATCTTGATTATCGGTGTCGATTCGCTCAGGGCACCCAACCTGAGTTGCTACGGTTATCCGCGGCTGACGTCCCCGCACATCGACCAGCTTGCCGCGCAGGGAACGCTATTCGAAAACACCCTCAGCGCCCACATACCGACGACTAGCGGGTACACGTCGATGCTGAGCGGCTTGGACGTGTTCTCATCGCAGGTCGTTGCACTTAGACATAAGGGTCCGGTCCGGTCCGAGGTGACGTTGTTGCCGGAACTGCTCAAGGACGAGGGATACAACACGGTGTGTGTCGGTTTGAGCGGAAACCCCAGTTCACGAGGATTCGACACGTATCTCGACTACAAAGCTTGGGGATCGTGGTCGGAAGGGCGTAGCGACAAGGCGCAGGACCTCAACCGCGTGTTCTTGCCGGAACTTGAACGGTTGTGTGATGCCGATGAGCCATTTTTCGCGTTGCTGCGGCACATGGATCCGCATGCTCCATATTTGCCGCCGGAACCGTTCGAGCGGATGTTTTACCACGGCGACGAGTGCGATCCGTCCAACGACTCGATGGAGCCTGTTTTATCGTTCAAGCCGTTTCGGGACTTTCATGCGAGTTGGTTGCCGCCAGGCATCACCGATAAGGACTACGTGATTGCACAGTACGACGGCGCGATCGCTTACATGGACGCGGCAATCAAGACGATACTCACGTTCCTAGAGACACGCGGGTTGCTGGATGACACGATCATCGTATTGAACTCAGATCATGGCGAAACGCTGTACGAACATGCATGTTTCTTCGATCATCATGGACTGTACGACTCGAACCTGCACGTGCCGCTGATCATCCGATATCCATCAAAGGTGCCTGCCGGAAAGCGAATTAGCGGCTACAACCAGCACAAGGATTTGATGCCGACGCTGCTGGAGTTGGCAGGGATCGAGTGCGGCATTGACTTCGATGGTCGGAGTTTAATGGGAATGGTCAGGGGAGAGGTGGCATCACACGAATCGGAGATTTACATCACCGAGTGCACTTGGATGAGAAAGCACGGTTGGCGAACGCCGCAATGGAAGCTAATACGCGCATTGGAACCAGACTTTCACTTCAAACCGCCCGTCGAGCTCTACAACTTAGTCGAAGATCCGTTGGAGACCCAAGATGTTGCGGACGCTCATCCTGACGTCGTGGAGACGTTGAGTGGCAGGATGGAGAATTGGATCGCAAAGCGAGAACGTGAAACAGGGTTGCCAAACCCTATTCACCACCAAGGTGACTGGCACGGACTCGAAGGAGTTGGAGCGTTTAAATCGTCGCAACAGGCATACGACTCGCTCTATATTGGCGATTCGTCGACGGCGAGACGGTTGCAGGCAAAGTCGCGATAAAAGTCGCAACTCGCTTTAGCGTAGGAGGAATTGACTCTTGACACTCAAGGTTGCTGTCGTCGGATTGGGCGGTATCGGAACTCGACACGCTGACATCTACGACGCTGATGATCGTTGTGATGTCGTGGCCGTTTGTGATGCGCTTGTAGATAAGGCCGATGCCGCCTCTGATCGCTACGGCTGCAAAGCGTACTCATCTGTTGACGAGATGATGCAAAGCGAGCAGATCGACATCGCGAGTGTGTGCACGGCAGGCATCGAAAATGGCGGTGATCATTACGAACCTACGATGACGTTGCTCGGAGCGGGAATTCCCGTTTTAGGCGAAAAACCGATCTCCAACCGGATCCCGGAAGCCAGGGAGATGGTGGCGCTGGCGAAGGAAAAGAATCTCAGATACGGGATCAATTTGAATCATCGCTTCACTCCGGCAGCGGTGCGCGCCAAGGAGTGGGTCGATGACGGACGATTAGGAGAGTTGAACATCGTCAATATGACGATGTGGATCAACAACCCGAACGAGAGTTCGCCGTATTTCCACATGCGCGCGCTACATCCCCATTCAATCGACGTGATGCAGTACTTCTGCGGCGATGTGAAGAGGGTCCAAGCGTTTTTCAAACGCGGAAAAGGGCGGACGATTTGGTCTAACGTCCAAGTCAACATGCAGTTTGAAAACGGCGTTATCGGTCATTTGACGGGTAGTTACGACGCCGGAGGCAGTTACGGCCTTGAGAGGCTAGAAGTGGTCGGATCTGAGGCCAGATTCGTGATTTTGGAGGCTTGCGAGCAGTTGGAGTTTTATCCAAGGCGCTCTCAACAGGTA
>CAYRHG010000144.1:0-8306 GCA_964424025.1 uncultured Dehalococcoidales bacterium
TTCTAAGACCAACCACCCCAATCAAAGCCCATCACAATCATCAGCGCAATCAGCGGTTCAAACAACGTAAGATTCAAACCAGTAACAAACCATCAGGAGCCGCCCAAACATGGAAGCCCGAGTAGATCTGCGCAGCGACACCGTCACCCTCCCTTCGCCCGAAATGCGGCGCGCCATCCACGACGCCCAAGTCGGCGATGACGTCTACGGCGACGACCCCACCGTCAACGAACTCGAACAAAAATCGGCTGACATGCTCGGCAAAGAAGCCGGACTATTTGTCACCTCCGGCACCCAGGGCAACCTAGTCTCGATGCTCGCCCACTGCGGCAGGGGAGACGAGGTCATCGTCGGCGACCGATCCCACATCTTCTCCAGCGAAGCCGGCGGTGCCAGCGTCCTCGGCGGACTCTTCCTCTACCCCATCAAGACCGACCGCCACGGATTCCTCGAGCCCGACCTCATCCGCGCCGCCACCAAACCACACGACTACCACGTCCCTCCGACCAAACTCCTCTGCATCGAGAACACCCACAACCAGATGAGCGGACAACCCCTCACCGCCGAGCAGACCCACGCCATGGCCGACGCCGCACGCGAAGGCGGAATGAACGTCCACATCGACGGCGCACGAATCTTCAACGCCGCCGTCAGCCTCGGCGTCGACGTCAAAGACCTCGTAGCCCCTGCCGACTCCGCGACCTTCTGCCTCTCCAAAGGCCTATCGTGTCCGATCGGCAGCGTCGTCGTCGGAAGCCAGGACTTCATTAACCGTGCCCGACGCTGGCGCAAGATGCTCGGAGCCGGAATGCGGCAAGTGGGCGTCATCGCCGCCGCCGGAATCTACTCCCTCGACAACATGATCGAACGACTCGCCGAAGACCATGACAACGCGAAGAAGCTAGCCGAAGGCCTAGCAGAAATCGACGGCATCAGCGTCGACCCCGACAACATCCACTCCAACATCGTCTTTTTGCAGATACCTACCGGCAGCGGCGCAGCGATCTCCGCAAGCCTCAAAGAGCGCGGCATCCTAGTCAACGCCGGCGACCCCATGATGCGTATGGTGACCCACTACGGGATTTCGTCGGAGGATATTGACTACACGTTGGTGGCGTTGCAGGAGCACTTCCGGGAGGCGGTTGCGGCGGCCTAAGCGTCCGTTTACCCGCGCGCCACGATTCCCTCCCCTTCCCAAGGGGAGCTTAAGAGGGGTTCAAGGATAAAAGGGGACATCAACCGTAGGGGCAGGTTTCAAACCTGCCCGTCTTAATCCTCGATTGTCCCCATTCCGCCCTTAACTCCGCCTTCCCGAGGGGGATTCAAAGGGGTGCCTGCACAACGAGATCACAGGGGGATTCCCGCCGAGGCGGGAATCCTCGACCCACGGCGAATTCAATTCGCAAACCACTACGCCATCCATGCGAAAGCAGGGATCCAAGGTTGGCCGAACACGGGCGGGGGCAGGACCGAAGGTGTACGACCTGCGCTGCGGGGACACGAGGCACCGCAAACCCCAAACAAGAATTAAGGCTGCCGATACTGGCACAAATTAAAATCAAGTTTTGGTTCACATCAATGAAAATCAAACAAATCACTCTGCAGAATTTCCGCAGTTTCGGTCCAGATCCCGTCACTGTCGAATTGTCCGGCGGTTTGACCGCCATGGTCGGAGCAAATGGAGCGGGTAAAACCGCGGTACTAGAGGGGCTGAACCGACTTTTCGGATCGACACAACACCTCAGGACAATTCGCAGGTCTGATTTTCATTTGCCAGTCGGTTCTGACCCCGACGATTTAGCTCCGGCCGAGCTCGCTATCGAGATCATCCTAGACTTTCCCGAGCTTGAAGGCGACGATGAGACAGCCGATTCGATCGGCGCTGTTTTCAACCATATGACAGTCGACGAACCTGACGGCAAGCCGTTTTGTCGTATACGACTCGACGCGCGTTTGATTGATGACGGAACTACCGAAGGACTGATCGAGCAAACTCTAGGTTGGGTCCTGACCAGCGAAAATCCGATACCAGAGGATAAATTAGTCCGATTTTTGCCGCATGAACGGCGATTGATTCAGGTGCTATATGTCCCGGGTAACCGAGATCCAGCTCCCGAATTTAGGAATACCGCGAGAGGTCGTGCCGCGAGGCTCGTCCAAGCGATCTCGTGGGACCAAGAGACTAAAACAACTGTGAATTCCGCTTCCGAGGAAATCGCTGAGACTTTGGGGAACGAGACCTCCGTAATTGCCATGAACCGGTTTCTGCAGGAAAGATGGGATCAGTTGAGGGACGACAGCGTGTCGTCAGCGACCAAAATGCAATTCGCTGACTCGGGTTTCGAGGCGTTAGTTCGAGACTTTGGGGTCATTTTCCAGACCGATGACGGACGAACTGAAAGTGACCTTTCCGGATTGAGCGAAGGACAATTGTCGTTGTTCTACCTCGCGCTGGTCGCAATGGTGTTCGATGTGGAAAGGTACGCCATTGGATCACGATCCGCCGATGGAAATCGCGATTCGATAGTCGACCGCGAAATCGATCGACAAAATGCAGAACATCAAGATCGAACTACTCGTAGGGATGCATTCAGGATAGACAAACTTCAGATACCGGAGCTAACGGTTTTTGCCATCGAAGAACCGGAAAATCATCTGTCACCCCATTATCTGGCCCGAATCGTCGCGATGTTGAAGTCGTTGACGGAAATTGGAACGGCTCAGGTTGTCTTTACTAGCCACTCACCATCGGTAATGCGGCGCGTAGAACCTGACGAGGTGAGGCATCTACGTTTGAATACGGACCGCGCCACTCTCGTCAATAAGCTGTCGTTGCCCGAATCTTCTCACGAAGCGGGCAAGTATGTCAGAGAAGCTGTCATCGCGTACCCAGAACTCTACTTCGGAAAATTCGTCGTACTCGCCGAAGGACCTTCTGAGGAAATCGTCATTCCGAAAATCGCCTCCGCATTGGATTTCGAGATTGACAACTCTTTCGTCTGCATCGTACCACTCGGCGGCAGGCACGTGAATCACTTTTGGAATTTATTGACCAACCTTCAGATACCGTTCGCGACCCTTTTGGATCTTGACATCGGCCGCAACACCGGCGGATGGGCCCGGATCAAATACATCTGTAACCAATTGATGGCACATGGAAACACCTTGGATGAGTTGCTCGACTGTGAACACGCAACCCTCCCAAACTTATTTGACCCTGAAGTTTTCGAACAATTACAAACTACTCCTTTAACAGGCATCGCGGATTTTTACGATTGGGTCATGCAATTAGAACGATTCAATGTATTCTTGTCGGGCCCATTGGATTTCGACCTGGCGATGCTCCACAAGTATCCGGATGCTTACAAAAACTCTGATCGTGCATTTGGTCCGCATATTCCTAACGCTGCTTCTGGCTTACAGGACCAATACATCCGACGCGCTATAGCGAACAGCGTGCATGATGACGATGCGACGATTGACCTATATCTGAATCACTATGCGGAGGTCACGGATTTATTTCCATGGTATCGATACCTTTTCTCGTTTCGTAGCAAACCCTCTACTCACATTGAAGCCTTAGCAAGTGTCAGCAAAGAGGATCTTGCATCTAACGTGCCTAGATTCGTACGAATGCTATTGCGAAGGTGTGAGCAATCATTGATAGACTAGGCTTGCAAATCCACGAATGTATATCGGTCAAAATCAATGGAGACCGTCAGGCGTCGAGGAACTCGAAGATGCTGCTTGGCAAATTGTGCGGGCACAAAGCAATCGCACTGTTGTTGCGAGTCCGGGAGCAGGAAAAACGGAATTACTTGCACAACGCGCCTGTTACTTGCTCCAAACCGGCGCGGTTCAAGCTCCACAGAGGATATTGGCCATTAGTTTTAAACGGGATTCGGCTGGGAATCTCAAAGATCGTGTGAGTCAACGATGCCGGCCAGAAGAATCGCGACGATTCGATTCGTTTACGTTTGACGCCTTTGCCAAGAGTCTGCTGGACCGTTTTCGGCTCGCGCTGCCCGACCGATGGCGCCCAAGCGATGACTATGAAATCATATTGGATACTTTTCGTGCGCTTCCCGCTTTCTTAGACTCGCTCAGGGCTCCTCCGCCGGAAATTGGTACCGACTTTCAACTGCGAGCGATACCGGGACGGACTTTTGAAAAGTATCATGTTGTCGGACGTCCGTTGCCAATAGAAGGGATTGAGGCGCTAAGTGTGGCCACTTGGGCGACTTCAACATGGTGGGAAGAAGCCTTGCAAGAACCGTCTCGACTCACATTCTCCATGATCGGGCGGTTAGCCGAGCTTCTCGTCAGAGCCAATCCCAGAATTTGCAAAGCGATCAGAGCCACCTACTCGCACGTTTTCTTGGACGAATTTCAAGACACCACGCACGTTCAATACGATCTCGTCAGGTCGCTGTTTTTGGGTACACCCAATGTGTTGACCGCCGTCGGCGACAACAAACAACAGATTATGCGTTGGGCGATGGCACTCGAAAACCCGTTTGAGGATTTCGAATCCGAATTCCAGGCGCAACGTGTTCAACTTACTCGCAATTACAGATCATCGCAACAGCTAATTGGAATTCAACATGAGATCGCCTTGACCGTAGATGAAGGAACGCGTCGAACCGAATCAACGGTCGATGACGAATACGATCGAGAAGCCTGTGCAATCTTGGAATTTCCGACTGTTGAAAAAGAGACCACACATTTGGCCGAAATGGTTTCCGCCGACTTGACCGAAGGCATATTGTGTCCCCGAGACATCGCGATCCTTGTTAGGCAGAAGGCGACTGACTACGCGAATGAACTTAAGCCGGCGTTCGAAAAATACGGCGTCATGCTGCGAGACGAAGGTGAATTGCAAGACATTTTGGCTGAGAGGATTGTGATTGTGATCGTTTCCTTCCTCAGATTCGGATCGCTTGAACGTTCTGGTCGATATTGGTCAGAATGTAGCGAAATATTGATAAGGTTGCGCGGACTAACATCAGATGATGAGATGGTAGGTTCGGTTTTGCAAAAGGAGTTATCTGATTTTCATTCCCGACTAAATCGCAAAATGGCGTTAAGGCCAAATTCTGCAACTGAAATTAAAGACACGATCAAAGATATCGTGGAATTTTTGGACGAAGACACTGTTAAATCATCGTATTCCGAATATAGTCAAGGCGACTGGTTGACCACGGTCATCGACAAAGCGGCCGGCTTCATTTTCGAATCGTTTAAACGTTGTGATAGTTGGGTTGCTGCTTTAGATGACTTGGAAGGAGACAATTCCATCCCTTTGATGACTATACACAAGAGCAAAGGACTTGAGTATCACACGATTGTGTTCTTGGCACTGGACGATCAGGCTTGGTGGAGCTTTGAAAATGATCCGGGAGAAGGCAGATCGACTTTCTTCGTTGCGTTTTCGAGGGCAAAACACCGAGTAATTTTCACGTACTGTGAGCAACGTGGCGGCAAAGCACGTATCGCTTCGCTTTATGAAACGTTGCGATCTGCTGGGGTTCCGACGCGATACATTGGCTAAATGAACCGCATAAATCTTGACTAACGGCTCCACAATCAGCCGCGCTTGCAACCTGTGCCGTAGCATTGGACCTTCGAAATCTTCCAAGATGTCCTGGCGTACATGGATCACAAAACTCGAATGCACCACCAGCAGTACCGGGTCAAACGCGGCACGTCGCAACCAAAAAACAACCGATTGCTAACCCCATCCACACCTTCTTCCCCATCATTCAAATCACTTAAATCGCAGTTCAGCAAAGCCCCAATACCTCTTGTTCCGCCCAATCACATCAGGATCGCTCGGGTCCACCCCGATCATCTCCGCTACCTTGTCACCCATCCGAAGTAATCACCGAATCCGTAATCCGCACGGTATGGTGAAACACCTCATTTAAAAACGAGGCCCACGCGTCCCCATCGTGCCCCAGCTCGTCAAGCAAGAACGTCTTGACAATCCCAAGCCGACTTAATCGTTCCCTCATTTCAGACGTTATAACGCCGGCAACAAGCATGTTCTCGCACCCAGGCGGAGTTTCCTCGAAACTCTTCTGGATCGCACCAAGCCTTTCCAGCGCGCCCGCAGGGTCTCTGCCTCCTTTGATCTCGATAGTTGCAATTACGGACGTTTCACCGTCTTCGTGATGACTGAACTCAATATCTGGTTCCGAGCCGTGATATTCGCCTCCGCTCGCAACTCCCCGTGCCACCGCAATAGTTTGGTCGCCACGGCTTTGCGTTCAGGATCGTTGTGACTCAAAACCATCCCTTACAGTAACCACCGACACAAAAATCCCACTAGTCGCTAACCGAGTCCCGCACCCCGATGCGAGGTTCGCGCAATTCCCGGTTCAGACTCCCTCCCCAAGCACCTCCGCCACACTCCGCACCCGCGCCAAGCTAGCCGACGAGTACTCCGACGCTTCATACCGCTGAATCTGCTGCTCCTTCAAACCCAAACGGCCAGCCAGCGACTTCTGACTAAGCCCCCTAGCAATCCGCGCCTTGATCAATAGCTGCGGCACCTCGGCTACAGCATGTAGCTGACCAAACTCAAAATCACCCGACCTTAACGCCTCGTAATCCCTCAACTCTTCCTCAAGGTCGGACAGCTGACTCCTCACCGCATCCTTCTTCGCCTCGAACAACAAAGGATGCAATCCGAGCCCTTCCGAAGTCTCGCCCTCCAACTCACGCAAAGCCTCTGAAAAACGCTCCGACTGCGCCTTGGTTATCCGATACTGCCTCTCGTTCTTAATCATTCGATCTCTCCTAGATCCAACGCCACAATTCCTTTCGGTTGGCCGGTCTCCATGTCAATTTGAAAGAACTGCAAGAAAACATCGCCTCGCATCCGCGCCGTCCACGACGCCGGAAAGAACTCTCCCCGAAACTTAGCTTTCTGAGCGGCCCGCCCGCGATCAAACTCAAGCAACACAGGGTCGATCAACCCCATATCCACACCATCCTCATCCCAACAAGCATCGAAATCCCTCGGAACCTCTTTACTCGTGACAAAACTGCCATCCAGATAAACGGTCCGACAACCCGCAAGCCTGAGTCCGTCTAAAGCGATTTGAAACCCACCCAACAAATCCCTACGCCAAGGCGTCGTCCCGAACCTTTCCACGATCTCATTCCACGTCGCCCAATGAACACCCTGCGGCAAGTTCCCACCCTCCTCAAATTCCGGTATCATAACACAACTATATCATTGTGTTACGGGGCCAGATTCATCGCACAGAATATTCATTCGGGGTTGATCAAAATTAATCGCCGTTACCGCCCCCGTACCTCTCCTCACCCCACCACCGCTTCAACCGCTCCCCAATCTGCCGTTCCGCACCCAATTCGCCCGGCTCATAAAACCGACTCCCACTTACGTTTTCCGGCAGATTCTCGCTCGGTTTGAAGTGCTCCGGCGCATCATGCGGATACTCATAACCCTTTCCGTAACCCATCCGCTCCATCAACCGCGTCGGCGCATTCCGCAAATGCATCGGAACCGGCTCATCGCGACTCTCCCGCACCAACCCCAGCGCCTTGTCAATCGCCATGTACGCCGAATTCGATTTCGGCGCTGAGGCCAAGAAAATCGTCGCCTCCGCAAGCGGAATCCGACCCTCCGGCATACCCACAAAACTCACCGCCTGTTGCGCGGCAACCGCAACCGCAAGACCATTCGGGTTAGCTAATCCGACATCTTCAGCCGCCAAAATTACGAGTCTGCGCGCTATGAACAACGGGTCCTCACCAGCATCAATCATCCTCGCGAGGTAGTAAATCGCGGCATCCGGATCCGAAGCCCGAACGCTCTTTATGAACGCCGAGATCGTGTCGTAGTGCATGTCGCCGAGGCGGTCGTATCGGGAGCGTTTCTCGACCGCTTGCTCGATCAAATCGACCGTGACTGTTCGCCCGCCATCTTCGACGGGTGCTGAGTCGACCGCTATCTCGAGGGCGTTAAGCGCAGTCCTCGCGTCTCCGTTTGACGCTCGCAACAAGAAGGAGTGCGCATCGTCGTCCAAGGTGGCATTGGCCGTTCCCAGGCCGCGCTCCACGTCCATCAACGCGGCATCAACGATGCGTCCGATCTCGTCATCGCTTAGTGCCTCGATCGTGTAGACACGAGTTCGAGACAGCAAGGGTGCGTTAACTTCGAACGATGGGTTTTCGGTAGTTGCGCCGATGAGGATGAAGGTTCCAGCTTCGACGTGCGGTAGCAGAGCGTCTTGTTGGGACTTCGAGAAGCGATGTATCTCGTCGATGAACAGCAC
>CAYRHG010000145.1:0-7260 GCA_964424025.1 uncultured Dehalococcoidales bacterium
CTCAAGTCGGATACTCGATACTCGACGCCCTCTTGGACGCCAAGTTGCCCGTCGTCGAAGTCCACATATCCAACATCCACGGGCGAGAAGAATTCCGTCGACACTCAGTGATCGCTCCCTTCGCTTTAGGGCAAATCGCAGGCCTCGGTTGGAGGGGATACACCTATGCGTTGGAAAGCCTCGCAAAGCGTGTTGAGGAACAACCCTGATGAGTGACATCGATTTCCGGCATCCCAATCGCATCGCCGGCCTGAGATCGGCGATCGAAGAGAGCGACATCGATGGGATGCTGATTTCGGATCCTCACAATCGCCGATACCTCTCCGGATTCATCGGCACCGCCGGTTATCTGTTCATTACCCGATCCGAAGCCGTATTGGCCACCGATTTTCGCTACACCGAACAGGCGGCCGATCAAGCCACCGGGTTCGAGGTGTCGAAAATCCAGGGCCGCCTAACCGAGTGGTTCCCCGAAGTGCTGAACGGTCTCGCGGTCAAAAAACTCGGGTTCGAAGCCGACAACCTCACCGTATCCTCGCTAAAAATGTTTGAAGACGCGCTCGAAGAGAGCGGGGCAGAGGTCGCTTTGGAACCCAAGCCCGGCGACACCGCAAAGTTACGCGCGCTGAAGGACACAGGCGAAGTCGCGCTTCTCCAAAAAGCCATCGACATCGGAGATGCTGCTTTCGAGGCAACCGCATCCCAAATGACCCCCGGCATGACCGAAAAGGAAGCCGCGTGGGAATTCGAGAAGGCGATCCGGGAACGCGGTGCCGAATGTTTGTCGTTCGATACCATCGTCGCAACCGGGCCCAACGCCGCTCGCCCCCATCACCAGACCGGCGATACCCCCCTCAAAGAAGGCGAAACCATCGTCTTCGACTGTGGCGCAACCTACCAAGGCTACTGCTCCGACCTGACCCGCACAGTCGTGCTCGGCGAGGCCGACGAAAAAGTAGCGCGCATCTACAACATCGTCCTGGAAGCCCAGGAAACCGCAATCGAAAAAGTCAAATCGGGCATCACCGGCGGAGAAGCCGACGCCATCGCTCGCAAGATCATCGGCGACGCAGGATACGCTGACAATTTCGGTCACAGCCTCGGTCATGGCCTCGGCTTGCAAGTGCACGAAGAACCAAACGTCGGCCCGCGGGGCACGTCGCCCCTCCAAGACGGCATGCCTTTCACCATCGAACCCGGTATCTACCTCCCTGGTTGGGGCGGCGTCAGAATCGAAGACGTAGTTGTCTTGGAAAACGGCCGCGCCCGAGTCCTCAGCCACGCCAAGAAAATGCGTTTCTAGCCATAAGTGCCACAAACGCAGATAAACCTAATCAAGCAAGGTACTGAAACATGACCATTTCCTCTTCTGAGATTCGTCGCAACATGACCATCCTCCTGGATGGCGACATTTACCAAATCATGGAGTGGCAACACCGGCAAGCCCCCAAGGCCCCGCCTACGCTCACATTGAAAGTCCGCCAGCTTAGCACCGGCAACGTGTTCGAGCGCAAACTACCGGGCAACCACAAATTGACCGTCGCACAGACCGAACGACGCAACGCCCAATACCTCTACCGCGAAGGGGATTTCTACGTCTTCATGGATATGGAGTCCTACGAACAGCACCTCCTCGGCGACAGCCTCCTAGGAGACGCCGTCTACTTCCTGCCTGAAGGCGGTGAGTTGATCCTGCTGATGCACGAGGAAAAGCCCATCCTCGTTGAACTCCCTTCTGCCGTGAACCTCGCAATCGCCCACACAGAAGTCGGTCTGAAAGGCGACACCCAAAGCGGTGCCACCAAACCCGCAACCACCGACACCGGTTTGACGCTACAAGTGCCGCTCTTCGTCAACGAAGGCGATCTCATCAGCGTCAACACCACAACCAAGGAATACATAGGTCGCGCCGACTGAACACCTTCGCGTACGCCGCAAACGTCGCAGATAATGGGTCATATTGATGAACACCACTGCGACGCCACCGGCTGGACCTTCCACAAAACCCGGACCGAGTTCGGTTTCTGAGGTTTCTCAACTCATCCAAGGGTTGCTCAAAAGCGATCCAAAACTCGCCAACATCACAATCATCGGCGAAGTCTCCGGACACTCCCAACCCCCATCCGGGCACAGCTACTTTTCCCTGAGAGATCGCGAAGCGTCGCTCCGGTGCGTCATGTTCCGCTACGGCCGCGGCCACCAATTCTTAGAAGATGGTGCGCTCGTAGTTTGCCAAGGCAGCGCGGGCATCTACGCCCCCAGAGGAGACCTCCAAATTGTTGTCACATCCGCGGAACCCGCGGGCGTAGGCGATCAACAGGCCCAACTCGAAGAACTGCGACGCAAACTGCGAGCCGAAGGCCTATTCGATCCTTCACGCAAGAGATCAATACCCCAGTTCCCGAAACGCATCGCAGTCGTCACATCCGAGCAAGGCGCCGTCTGGCACGACATCGTAAACATCGTCCGGCGTCGATACCCGCTCCTGGAGCTATTGCTGGTGCCATCAGCCGTTCAAGGTGAATTGGCCCCCATAAGCATCATCGAAGCCCTCGCAGACCTGCATGCCTACGCCGAAACCGAGCACGTTGACGCCGTCATCGTCGGACGCGGCGGAGGGTCCGCCGAAGATCTCATGCCCTACAACGACGAAATGGTCGCACGCACCATCTTCGCTAGCCAGATCCCAGTAATCAGTGCCGTCGGCCACGAAACCGACTTCACCATCGCCGACGACGTCGCAGACATGCGCGCACCCACCCCTTCAGCCGCCGCCGAGCTAGTCTCGCCCGACATCGGAGGACTGAAGTACGAAACAGCAGACTACGTACAGAGACTGATGCGCGGATTGTCCGGCCGCGTCACACTCGCCCGCCAGCGCCTCGATCTGACCCAAGACCGCCTCGCCGACAGCGCACCCGACACAGACCGTTACCGAGAGCGATTGGACGTGTTGAGTGGCAGGGCGCACGACGCATGGTCACGATACCTATCGATGAAACGAGAGGCCATGAAGCGAGTAGAAGCAGAACTCCGCGCCCTCGGACCCTACAACATCCTCGAACGCGGCTACGTCATCGCGCGGCGAGATGATGGCCGGTTGGTGACACGCGCCTCGAATGTAAAACCCAAAGAAATCTTGGAACTCACCTTCGCCGACGGCAAAGTCGAGACCGAAACTCGTTCAGTAAACGCCACATCCTAACCAAAAGGCGCATAGATGACCGACGCAGACAATACCAATGCCGAAGAGCCAGTGTCCTTCGAAGACGCCTTCACCAGACTCGAATCCGTGGTTCGACGGCTAGAGAGCGGCCAAATGTCGCTAGACCAATCCACCGAGCTATTTGAAGAAGGCATGAAACTGGCGAAAAGTTGCACCGAGATGCTCAACAGCGCCGAACTCAAAATCAAACGATTGCAACAAGGCCTAGCAGAACAGCTCAACCTCGTATCGGAAGAATGACATCGGCCAATCACCCGATGCAATCGGACCCCGACAAACTCCGCATCGGCTGGTTCACCACGGCCAACGGACCAGGATCTCGCGGAATGTTCACTGCGGTACTCGACGCGATGAAATCCGGCGCACTCGCGGCCAAATTCGAATTCGTATTTGTCAGTCGAGAACGCGGACAAACCGAGCCGACGGATAGCTTCATGGATCTCGTCGATGCGAACGACATCCCATTGGTAACCCTTTCCTCCCTCAAATTCAGACGTGCCAACGGGAACACACCGTGGAACCATCTTCGAGATTGTTTCGACAACGCCATCCTCGCCAAAATCGCCGGCTACAATCCCGACGTCTCCGTGATGGCCGGTTTCATGCTATTCACTCCCGGCGTCAGTCGAAAACTGCTATGCCTTAACCAGCACCCGGCACTCCCAGGTGGACCCATCGGCAAATGGCAAGACGCAATATGGGACGTAATCGAGCGAGACGAAGATCAACACGGCTCAATGGTCCACATCGCAACACCCGAACTAGACCGCGGTCCGGTTGCAACTTTCTGCAGATTCCCGATCCGAGGCGGCGACTTCGACCCCAAATGGGAAGATGCCAAAAATCAACACATCCCTACATTGGCACGAGCAGGCGATGAAAATCTTCCACTTTTCGCCGCGATTCGTGAAGCCGGGGTCAAACGCGAACGACCCTTGGTAGTCGAAACCCTAAAAGCTGTTGCGAACCGCGAGGTCGACATCGAAGCCATAGCCGACGGTACGACAGTCGAACCCATAGACATGACTGACAGGGTCGAAGCAGCACTACGCAGCGCCGAAAACCTCTTCTAACACCTCGCGGAGCTCGCCAGCCGCGACCCGCGGATCGGCCGCACCCAAAATCGAACGCACCACAGCAACACCCGTCGCACCAGCCCTCATCACCTCCACGGCGCTCTCGACAGTAATGCCGCCAATACCGATCACCGACAACCGCGTCTCCGCAGAAACCTCGCTGATGATCGCCGTGCCATGCCATCCACCTCCCTGATGGGACGCCGAGGGGAAGATGGTGCCCAGAACCAAATAATCCGCACCCGCCGCCTTAGCCTCACGCGCACCATCGACGCTGTGAACCGAACGTCCAACGAGCGTCGATTCACCGTACACGGAACGAACCTCCGACACCGTCATCGCCGCGGATTCGGCCAGCTGCACGCCGTCGACACCTTCGACCAGCGAGACACGCCGACGCGACGGATTGACCACAGTAGTCGCCCTGCCACCTACAGCAACAGCTATCTTATGCACCAAAACTTCGAATTCCGCTTGATCCAACTCCGGATCGCGGACCTGCACCATGTTGACACCACCCTCAACCGCGCTCGAAACCGCATCCGCCAATCTCGGAATATCGCGGCCGAATAAGCCGAGATCAGTTACCAGGCAGAGGGTCGGAGTAGGTAGACGCGGAGACGCCTTCTCTGTCATGCGTTTCGCTGAGACGGCACTAAGCGGTTACCGCCAGCGACTCCTGTGGACTGCTCGGCGAAGCCTCCGCTACCGGTATCCGACCAGCGACATATGCCTTTCGACCCGCCTCAACACCTAGCTTGAACGCCTCACCCATCAACGCCGGATTCTCCGCCTGCGCGATCGCGGTATTTACCAAAACCGCGTCGGCACCCATCTCGATAACCTTCGACGCATCCGAAGGAACCCCCAATCCAGCGTCCACAACCACTGGCACGCTCGATTGCTCAATAATGATCGCGATCTCCTCCGCAGTATGAACACCGCGCCCAGAACCAATAGGCGACCCCAGAGGCATCACCGTAGCGCAACCTAGGTCTTCCAGCTTCATCGCCAAGACGGGATCGGCATGAATGTAAGGCAACACCGTGAAGCCTTCGTCAATCAGCATCTTCGCCGCTTCGTACGACCCCACAGGGTCCGGCAGCAAATGTGCAGGTTCAGGAATGACCTCCAACTTAACCCAATCCGAACCAGTCACCTCACGCGCCAATCGGGCGATACCGACGGCCTGGTCCGCAGTACGCGCACCGGCCGTGTTCGGCAGGATCTGGTACTTGGTCCAATCCAATATGTCGAGAAAAGTCTCTTCATTCGGATCGTCCAGGTTCAGCCGTCCGATGGCCACCGTGATGATCTCAGTTCCCGACGCCTCAACGGAGTCCAGCAACTCTTTCGCGGAACGATGCTTCCCCGTGCCCGTCATCAGACGGGATGTGAAGGACTTGCCAGCTATTACGAGTTCGTCATTCATGGTGAAACTCTCGCGCAAAAGGGATCAGGTTTACGGCACTAGAACAAGTTGTGGGATTGACCACCGTCGACGTTGATGCACGCGCCCGTTATCAGGTCCGTGTGTTTCGACGCCAAAAACGCCACAGTCGCGCCGACCGGCTCGGGCCAACCGAACTTGCCCATCGGCAAGTTGCGCGCTACGAATTCATCGACGAACTCTTGCGAATTGACCTCTTGGAATCGTTCCCAACTTCCGCCAGGGAAAAGAATGGAACCCGGAGCTACCGAGTTCACCGTCACACCAGTAGGCGCGCTCGACAACGCGGCATGCTTCGAAAGCGCAATCATCCCCGCCTTCGCCACCATGTACGGCGCTGTTCCACCCGCTTCGCGCCCATAGATGCTGGAGATATTGATGATCCGCCCCCAGCCTCGCTCCTGCATTCCCGGCAGCGTCAACTTAATCAACCTGATCGCCGAAAACAGGTTGAGGTCGGTGACCATAGCGAAATCTTCGACGGAAGAATTGATCACGTCACTGGTGCCCATGCTCCCACCAACGTTGTTCACTACGATATCGGGCTCTCCCATATCGGCCTTCATCTGCTCTACCACCTGAGCCGGTGCGTCGGCATCACCCATATCGAGAGCATATCCCACCGAGTTCACTCCAAGCGCCGAAATCTCCCCAACAGTCGCGTCCAAACGCTCTTTGCCGCGGGCGCAAATCGCAACATCCACACCCTCGTTCGCCAACGCCAAAGCCGACTGTCGTCCCAGGCCTCTGCTGCCACCGGTCACTAGCGCACGCTTGCCCTTGATTCCTAGATCCATGCTCGTTAATCTCCAGTCTCCGTCGAAGCCGTTTGGTGTCGCGGCCGCAAACGAAGATCCCGTTGCATTCGTTCAAGAATCAAGAATATCGCAACTGAGCGGGGTGATATTCCGTAAATCTACCTTTGAAGGCCAGAAGAATCCGTAGCGGTCATCGCGCCGAAATCGCTAAAATCCACAAATAAAACAGCTTGTGCTTCGCTTCGTGGATAGGCGTGTACGCTTTACACATCCGAAACAACTGCGAGAATCAGGCGCTTATAATTAGGGCGTGCAACCCAATGGGGCCGCACAGTCACACCCTAAGGATTTCTAATTGACAACCACAGACATGGATCAAGCGACGACTCAAGGAATCGTCGCAACATTGCCGAGCGAATCCGATGGCGCTGAAGACGGCGCCGTAGCCCAGGTTGAGTCTCCCAACGGTGATGCCCTAGAAGCTGCTCCGGAAGAGATCGACCTTGTTTTCAAATACCTTCCGAAAGAGGGTCTGAGACGCGGCGACATCATCGATGGGATTGTTCTAGATTCCGCACGCGATGGCCTATTGGTTGACATCCAACAGAAATCCGAGGGATGGGTGCCCATAAGGGAAACCAGACTTTTGACCGAGGAAGAGGGCGAGGACGCGTTGCCGAAAATCGGTGACGAGGTCATCCTCTACGTCTCTCGGCCGGAAGGTCCAGAAGGCTATCCGTTGCTCTCAAT
>CAYRHG010000146.1:0-2775 GCA_964424025.1 uncultured Dehalococcoidales bacterium
TGCCACACGCTCGCGCTGTGCGAGCCCGGCAGCGCGCCGTGGTTGTAGTGGAGGTTGATCGTGATGCCATGCTCATCTGCGACACCGCAGAGGTAGTTGAGATCTTCTTGCGAAAGTTTTTCGGCACAGTGGTGCCTTCCATTCAGTTCTACCGCCTTGAACTCGTTTTCGATGGCGAAATCGATCATCCTGTTGAGTGGGTCTTCGTCGCGGATGAGTGATGTGACGGCGAGCGTGGGCATTTGGGTTCCTCGTACGATGCACGGATTAGGTTGCTTTCAACTAGGAAATTATCTATGCATTGCTTGCCAGAGCGTATGAACAGTCGCCACGTCTTTTCGCAAAACGATCGTTTTCTATACTGTGGTAGGCGTAATTCCGTCAATCAGGGCTGTTCCACAACTGTCTGCGACAACCAGAACGAAGCTCCCCAACTGCCATGCCTAACATCGAATACGGCGACTACGTCAAGTTCTCGTTTTTCAAGGCGCGATCGTCTTGGAGGTTGCTCGAACCGGGCCGTAAATCGCAGCTGCGCGAAGAGTTCGCGGCGACGATCCAAGGGGCTGGTGATGATGTCGGTTCGCCGATATCGAGTTTCAGCGCTGTCGGGACTCGTGCGGACGTTGATCTGCTCTTGTTTCAGAGCGCGCCGAGCGTTGAGGCATTTCACGCGACGGCGGCAGCTATCAATCGAACCGAAGCGGCGGCTCACTTCGATCAACCCCACTCGTATCTCTCTCTTCGACGCAAGACACGCTACAAGCACGGTGGCGGAAACCCTGAAGTGGAACGCAAGGACAAGCGCTACTTCATCGTCTACCCGATGACGAAGACCAGACGATGGTACGGCTTATCTATGGGAGAGCGCCAAGGAATGATGAACGACCACTTCCGCGTCGGCCACGATTATCCGGGCGTAACGATAAACACCACCTATTCGTTTGGCATCGACGACCCCGAGTTTGTAGTGGCGTTCGAGACTGACGATCCTTCGGAGTTCGTCTCGCTAGTGATGGATCTGCGCGAAGTCCCAGGTGCTCAGTTCACGGATTCGGAGACGCCGATATTCACGACGATCCGGATGCCTTTGGCGGAGGCTCTCCAAGCGATCGGCTGACAATGAGTGAGCATGGCCGATCGGTGATGACCCGGGTCAGACGCTCAAGTTACGTACGAACTAGGTGTTCTTCCCGGGTTCGGAGCTGTCGTAGTCGTAGTCGTAGTTGAGGGCGATGTACTCTTGCTCGTCCTCAGGGACTTGATCTTCTGGGAAGATCGCGTTTTCGGGACACACGGGTTCGCACGCGGCGCAGTCGATGCATTCGTCAGGGCTGATGTACAGCATCCTGTCGCCGGGTTTCGAATATATGCAGTCGACCGGGCAGACATCGACGCACGAGCCGTCCATGACATCCACGCAGGCTTTAGAGATTATGTATGTCACCGTCTTGCAACTCCCATGCTGAACTAACGGTCTATGACGGGCGAGAAACGTTCACGGCGAAACGCGTGCTCATCTCGGATTATCGTTATCCTCCGCAACCACAACCGCCACCGCCGCACGCGCAGCCACCCGCAAAGTTGGGGTTCGAAATGACGAAGCCGGAGCGCTGGAAGCCCTCGACGTAGTCGATACTGGAACCGGCCAAAAGCGGTATGCTTCCTTCGTCAACCAACGCCTTCACTGAGCCGTCCGCCAGTGACATGTCGTCATCCGCGGGTTCGTCTTCGAGACCGAATGCGTATTCGACGCCACCTTGAGGGGTGGCCGACGCGGAGATTCGGAGGTAGGCATCGGACGCGTCCTGTTCTGCCATCACTTCGACCAGTTTTTCCAAAGCCGCCGGGGTGAACGACACTATCGCAATCTCTTGCTCTCTGGTCATCTTTTCCTACTCTCTGTTGCGTCAGACCAAGGCGATGCACGTGATTGGAGCGCCCGGTTTCGATTGCCGGGCGGCGCGTGTTTGCAACCATCGCTTCGCGAATTAAAATTGTAATGCAACGGTTACACGAGTCGCCGCGCATTCTAGGTCAATCTCTCGACCCTGCGCAGATTGGCGTGATTCACAATTTCGCTCGATTTTTACGTTATCGCGCTATACAATTGGAATCTGTGCATCGTTATCGTCTGCCATTCGGGTTGAGAATTCGAGTTCTGCAATTCGCAGGTTTAAATTTGGCAGGCGTCGAAGCGTACGTGTGCCGCCCTCGTGGTTAACTCGGCCGATGCACGACACGGAAACCAGCTGAATCAGGAGCAACTGCTGCATGGATGCAATAGATCGTCAAATAATCGCCGCCTTGAACGAAGATGGCCGGGCCGCGAACGCACAGATCGCGAAAAAGGTGAAAGTGAGTGAGGGGACCGTTCGTAGGCGACTAAAGAAACTGACCGGCGACAAGACGATCGACATCGTGACAGTCCAGGACCCGCAAAAAATGGGCTACCAGTCGGAGGTACTCATCGGTATGCAGGTAGAGCCCGACATGCTCGAAGAAGTCGCTTCGCGGATGGCTGAGTTCAAGTACACTACGCTAGTCAGCATCACAACTGGCACCTACGATGTGTTCGCATGGGCGACGTTGCCGAACGCAGAAAGCCTTGGCGAATTTATCAGAGACCACGTTGGTAAAACACCGGGTGTGCAAAGAACCGAGACATTTGTCTCGCTGGGTATTCGCAAGCGATCCTACAGCTTGCCGATCGAGGACTGAGAATCGAAACCTCGGTTGCCGATACATGTGGACTAGACGACGATGAACTCACCG
>CAYRHG010000147.1:0-8705 GCA_964424025.1 uncultured Dehalococcoidales bacterium
ATCTGCTGATCGCATCCAATGTGCTGCACGCGACGCGTTTTTTGGATGAGACGCTTGATCACTGTCGGGCGTTGATGGCTCCTTCTGGTCAATTGGTGGCGTTGGAAAACCTTCGCGGCCTTGGCTGGATGGATCTGACGTTTGGCCAGTTGGACGGTTGGTGGCGTTTCGATGACGAGTACCGGCCGCATCATGCGTTGGCGACGCCGTCGGTTTGGCGGCAGGCGTTGGGCGATGTGGGCTTCGAGGGAGTAGAGGTGTTGGGTGTGGATGATTCGTTTACGCATGAGATGCTCGATAAGGGCGTAATCGTGGCACAAGGTCCGGCGCAGGTTTTGGAACCTGCTGGAGTGTGGGTAGTCTCTGGTGACCGAGGTGGGTTCGCTGAGGAGTTGGCGACGGAGTTGGCGGGGCGGAACCAAACCGTTGTGCTCGCGGGTGGCGAGATGTCGGTAAATGGCCGGGCGGAGTCCGCGGATGCAAGAGTGATTCGCAGTTCGGTTGATCTGGAGAGCCGAGATTCTTGGCGTTCGCTGTTCGAGGAATTGCCTGCGGATATTCCTTTGAATGGCGTGGTGCATTTGCAGGCGTTGGACGGTAGCGGGTTGCAGGTTGCTACTGCAGAGATTGCCGAGGACGTGAAGAGTGTTGGTGTGAGCGCGCTTGCGTTTGTGCAGGGGGTAGCGGATTCCGATTCGATGCCGGCGAAGGGCGTTTATTTTGTGACGCGTGGTGCGCAGGTTTTGGAACGGGAGAGCGGTGGTGAACTTGCTGGCGCGATCCTTTGGGGCATGGGTAAGGCCATCGCGTTGGAGGCGTCGCACCTGCATCCGCGGATGATCGATCTCGATCCGAATGCGGCGGCTGGGATTTCAGATGTCGTGGCGGAACTGTTGTCGCCGGATGACGAGAACCACATTGCGTATCGTTCGGGCAGTCGTTTGGCGGCGCGTCTGGTTAGACCTGATTGGTCGAATGAGCGGTTGGCGCTGCCCGACGGTTCGGACTGGGTTTTGACACCGAATCGGGATGGGATTTTTGACAAACCTGAGGTGAAGCATCTAGGCGTGCGCTCTTTGGAGCCGCAGGAGGTTCGGGTAACGGTTGAGGCCACGGGTCTTAACTTCTGGGACGTGTTTCGTTCGCTGGGGTTCATTGAAGAGGGGAATTTGGGGCGTGAGTTGTGCGGATATGTCGTCGATGTCGGATCTGAGGTATCGAGCGTCGATGTGGGTGACCGGGTAGTTGGACTTGGGTTCGGTGCGTTTGGCCCGGAGATGATCACGCATGAGGAGTTGGTAGCGCCAGCACCGGAGGGGATATCGGTTTCGGGCTTGGCCACGATCCCGAGCGCGTACGTTTCGGCTGCGCTTTCGTACGAACTGTCGGGTTTGAACGCGGGTGATCGAGTGTTGATACACGCCGGATCAGGCGGTGTTGGATTGGCGGCGATTCAGATGGCGCAGGCGGCGGGCGCTGAAGTTTACGCGACGGCGAGCGCTCCGAAGCAGGAGCATCTCCGAACTATCGGCGTCACCCACATTTTCGACAGCCGGCAGACGAAGTTTGGTGAGGAGATTCTGGAGGTTACCGGGGGGGAAGGCATCGATGTGGTGTTGAACAGCCTGACGAGTGAGGGCTTTATCGATGCGAGTCTGGCGTGTTTGGCGGAGGGCGGTCGGTTCATTGAATTGGCGAGGCGCGACATTCTGAGCCATGAAGAGATGGCGGAGTTGCGGCCAGATGTCTTGTACGAAATCCTCGAGCTTGATGTTCTGAAGAAGACCGACCCTGTTTGGGTTGGCAGGGTTTTGCGGGAGGTGATGGAGCGGATTTCATCGGGTGAGTTGACGCCGCTGGTGCATAGCCGTTGGCCGTTGGCGGAAGCCGGTACGGCGTTAGATTTCATGCGATCGGCTCGGCATATCGGGAAGATCGTTCTTACGCCGTCGCCTCTGTCGACGGGTAGATTGCGCGAGGACCGTTCGTATCTGGTGACGGGTGGATTGGGTGGAATAGGTATTGCGGTCGCTGAGTGGTTGGCGGATCACGGTGCCGGGACGATCGTGTTGAATGGTCGTCGCGATCCGGATCCGGAGGCGGCGGAAGCGATCGACGCGCTGCGGAGCCGAGGTGCGAAAGTCGAGGTCGAGTTGGCGGATATGACCGACACGGATGCTATCGATGCGATGCTGGCGCGGATCGATGCGAATATGCCGGCTCTCGGCGGCGTCATTCACAGCGTAGGCGTGCTTTCCGACGCCGCGCTGACGAACCAGACTTGGGAGAGTTTCGAGCGGGTTTTGTGGCCCAAGATAGTAGGTGCTTGGCATCTGCACATGGCGACGTTGGACCGCGACTTGGAGATGTTCACTCTGTTTACCAGCCGCGTTGGAGTGATGGGTAATCCGGGGCAAGCGAACCACGCGGCGGCGAACGCGTTTTTGGACCAACTCGCTGGTCATCGTCGTGCGTTGGGTCTGCCGGGTCAGGCGATCGCTTGGGGCGCATGGTCGGAGATTGGAGAGGCTGCGGAGCAGCGGGAACGCATCGAAGAGCGCAGAGCGGCGCTCGGTGGACGATGGTTCACGCCGCAGCAGGGCATGCGGGCGTTTGAGCGGTTGGTGCGCGAGGACACTACGACATCGGTTGTGATGTCAACTGATTGGTCTGTATTCGCGGAAGCCGTTGAAGATCGTCCCGCGTTCTTGGAGGATCTGCTGTCCTCGGATGAAGATGCTGACGCCACGCCATCGGCGTCGACGGAAGATGTGCTCTCGCAGTTGCGCGGTGCGGCTGAATCGGAACGCGAGGATGTGTTGGTTGATTTCCTGCAACATGAAGTACAGGCGGTGTTGAGGTTGTCTACTTCGCCGTCGCCGACGGTCGGGTTCTTCGATTTGGGTATGGACTCGTTAATGGCGGTTGAGTTGAGGAACCGGTTGAACCGGGCTTTTTCGGGCGAGTATGTCGCTTCGAACACGATCGTGTTCGATTACCCATCGGTGGAGGTGATGGCAAGTCATCTGGCTGAAGAGCTGGGCGATCTCGGCGAGGAGCGTCAGGTTTTCGCGATCCAGATGCCTACGGAGGTTGAGGAAGAGGCGACGCTTGAAAGCGAGGTGGAGGCCGACGTTGATGGAATCGCGATCGTTGGTATGGCGTGTCGGTTCCCGGGGGCGAAGGACATCGGTGAGTTCTGGGACTTGCTGGAATCGGGCGGTGACGCGATAACGGACGGTCGCCAGGATAACGGTGAGTGGCGCGGGATTGTGGGTGACCCGTATGCCGAGTTGGACGTGTTGAGGAAGGGCGCGTTCGTCGACGAGATCGACATGTTCGATTCTCGCTTCTTCCGGATTTCGCCGATCGAAGCTCGGACGATGGACCCGCAACAGCGGATGATGCTGGAGACCGCATGGCACGCGTTGGAGGATGCTGGTATCGATCCTGATTCGCTCAAAGGCAGTCGGACAGGTGTGTATGTGGGCGTTGGAGTCAGCGAGTACCGAGATGTGATCGCGGCTAGCAGAGTGCCGGACAACTATCTGGGCACTACCTCTAGCATGGCGGTGGGCAGATTGGCGTTCGCTTTGGGCTTGGAAGGTCCGGCGCTACCGGTGGACCTTGTTTGTGCGTCGTCTCATGCGTCGATCCACCAGGCGGTCCAAGGGTTGGACAGCGGCGAGATCGATATGGCGTTGGCGGGTGGCGTGAATGCCGTGCTGTCGGTCCCGATCACGGAGTACATGACGGACTTGCGAATGCTGTCTCCGAGCGTCCAGAGCAAGCCGTTTGATGCGGATGCGGACGGTTTCGTGCGTGCGGAAGGTTGCGGGATGTTGGTGTTGAAGCGTCTGCGAGATGCTGAGGCGGATGGTGATCGGATTTGGGGTCTGATACTTGGTTCGGCTGTGAACCAGAACGGTGCGAGCGCCGGGTTGACGGTGCCGAACGGTTCGGCGCAGCAACGAGTTATGCAGGACGCGGTTGCGGCGGCGGGCGTGGAACCTGGCGAGGTGGACTACTACGAGGCTCACGGCGGCGCGTCGCAATTGGGTGATCCGATAGAGCTTCATGCGGCGGCTGCGGTCTACGGTGAGGGGCGAGACGAAGATCATCCCCTGCTTGTTGGTTCCGTCAAGGCGAATCTGGGTCATTTGGAACGTGCTGCGGGTGTGGCCAGCGTGATCAAGGTCGCGTTGGCGATGAAGAATGGTTTGATGCCTAAACAGTTGAACTTCGACGAGCCTAATCCGCATGTTGATTGGGACCGTGTGCGGATGGAGGTTCCGACTGAGAATACCGAATGGAACGGTACGTCGACACGGGCTCCGCTGGCGGCGGTGAGCGGGTTCGGGATGTCTGGAGCGAATGCTCACTTAGTGATGGCTGGTTACGGCGGTAGCAATGGTGAGTTGCACGAAGACAATGGCTTTGGAACCGCGGTGGTAGGGGACGGGCGTCTCGTGGAATCACCGCTGCAGAACCTCAATGGCGATATAGGTCCGCCCTTGGACGGTAAGGCTCGGGTTTTGCCGTTGTCCGCGAAATCGGAACCGGCGCTAGTCGATCTGGCGAATAGTTACTTGCATTGGTTGGATGGTCAGCGCGCCAACGGTAGATCGTTGGATGACTTACTTGCCGACATGGCTTGGACTTCGGGTTCGGGTCGTAGCCACATGGGTCATCGGGCGGGAGTTGCGTTTGCTGACGCCGACGGTCTTCGCGATGGGTTGCGTGCCGTCGCGTCGAGGCCAGTGGATTCTGAGAGAGCTGCTCAGGATGCGCCGAGACGGGTGGCGATGGTTTTCTCGGGCGAGTTGGAGCGTTGGAGTGATTCGATTGGGTCGTTGTACTGGGATCACGCGATAGTGCGTGCAATCGTGGATCGTTGCGGTGAACTGTTCAAATCGGAAACGGGGTCGCCGTTGTGGGATGGGCAGCTAGAAGGAGGCTCGGGTGTGATTGGCGTTGACGATCCCGTTCGCGCGAGTTCTCTGACCTACGCGATTGAAATTGCGATGGCGTCGCTGTGGAGCAGCGTTGGTGTGAAACCCAACGTTGTGCTGGGTAATGGCATCGGTGAAATCGCCGCGGCGCAGGTTGCTGGCGTTTTCAGCATGGAAGACGGTTTGAAGCTCGCGGTGAGGTGTAGCCAGACGAAGTCAAGTGATGGTTCAGGACTAGGACCGGAAAACTCCTCGTCTGCATTGTCCGACATTTCGGTTTCGGCGCCGTCGATTACCTTAGTCAGCGGCGTGACGGGGGAGCGAGTAGGACTTGAGGAGCTGAATGCAGTCGAACATTGGTGTCAGCAGGAATCCATCGAGACTGGGCTCGACCGATACTCCGGTACGCTCGGCGCACTCGGGGTCGACGCGATAGTGGGCGTGGGATTGAAACCTGAGGCGATCACGGTGTTCGGTTCCATAGGACAGACGCTTGACATTAATGGCGACACCGGCGCCGACAGTGGCTTCGCTTCAGCGGTCGCTCGAGCGTATGAACTGGGTCTGTCAATTTCGTTCGCGGGACTGTTCGCGGGTGAGACTCGGCGGCGGATAGGACTGCCGATGTACCCGTTCCAGCGACGGCGGCATTGGGTTTAATCATCGCTAAAGAACCTGCCAGGACGAATTCTGATTCGATGACTGCGTTCTGATAATCGGGCAAACATAACGGACGTGATAACGTTGTTTCGATGAAGCGTTTTGGCGCGTGGCGTCAAATGAACTGAAAGGACAATTGCACATGGCATCAACTGCAGATCGTATTAAAGCGTTGGTATCCGAGAATTTGGAAGTTGACGGAAAATCGGTAGGCCCTATCGATGATCTGAACACGAGTCTCAGCGACCTTGGGGTTTCCTCAGTGGACATCGTCGCGTTCGGGCGGCTGGTAGTCAACGACTTTGGCATTTCGATGTCGGCTGAAGACTGCGCGGATATCCCGACGTTGGCGGACTTGGTCAAGTTCGTGGACGGTCAGTCCGGTTAGTCCAGCTAATCAGCGATCTTCGCGTCCCGTTGCAATTTTCATGTGGCGGGACGCTATTGTTTTGTTTCAGATTGGGTATGTGTAGGCAGGCGAAGTTTGCAAGATGCGCGAGGATTATTCAGGGAATGTTTGGTGGCGACCACTAAAGCGGGTCGATGAAGTTGACGTTTTTTATGTGGATTTGGCACTTAACGACAATTTTGAAGCTGTTGCGTACGGATTGTTAAGTGCGGATGAAAGAGACCGATGGCGGAGGTTTATGTTTCCGGGTCCAAAACGGCGCTTTGCGTTGTGCAGGGCAGCTCTTCGGCGCATCATCTGCGAATGGTTAGGTTGCGCGAACGAACAGCTGACGTTTGGTGAGGCGGAACACGGCAAACCATATGCAGTGGTGATGGGCCAGAAGGCGCCGATAAGTTTCAATGTGACTCACAGCGGTCGACATGGTCTGTTGGCATGTGGCGGTTCGGGTCGGTTGGGGGTCGACGTAGAAGAACGAAGATCGTATCGCCATATCGATCTAGTAAGCGAGAGCGTTTTCGGTGCTAACGAACGGTGTGAGTTGAGCTCTGTTCACGGTGAGCGCAAGGTGGAGATGTTCTTTAATCTGTGGACGGTGAAGGAAGCGCTAGTGAAGGCATTGGGAGCGGGTATGACGTTGGATACGTCCGAGTTTGAAGTGCCTTTAAAGATGAGACTGGGTGCGAAGCGCGAGGAGTTCGTGTTTCCGCATCTGCCGGAGGTTAGGTGGCAGTTGGAAGACTTGAGTGAACGAAGTTTTGCGGCGGCGCTCGCTTACGAAATTCTTTCGTAAGAAGTTACCTTAAGGCACCTAGCCATTTGCTAGGGAAACGTGGGCATGACAGTACCGATTCAGTGGATAATTACTCTGATGCCGCCCGAACATTGAAATTGGGTCGGCCCGCTGATCTTCAAGTAGACGCAAACAGTCGTGTCAATCTCAGAATCCACGTGGGAGCTGCCTGACCCGGTCGAGGTTGTGGACGTTCGTGTAGACCAGGAAACGACGATAAAGTTGCGGCGACACGGCAACGTCTCAGGACCTCGGCTTGTTTTGAGTCATGGCAATGGCCTAGCGATCGACCTTTACTATCCGTTCTGGTCGTTGTTGTTGGAAGATTTCGATCTCGCTGTTTACGATGTCAGGAATCACGGCTGGAACGATGTCGGTAAGATCGAGGACCACACGATTCCCACGTTGGTGCGCGATCACGACGTGTTGATGGATGCGATTGACGAACACTTCGGTTCGAAACCTAAAGTTGGCGTATTTCATTCGGTGTCGGGATTGACGACGCTGTTGTCACCAACCCAGGGGAGTCCTTTCGTGGCGCGAGTGTTGTTTGATCCACCGTTGTGCAAACCGGGTCGGAGTTACGCGGATTTTGAGGCCGCTGCGAACAGTACTTCGAAACTGATTAGGCAACGGGCGCACAGATTCCGGTCGCCGCAACAGTTGGCGGAGATATTGCCCTTTACGCCCAGTTTCCAAAGAGTGATGTCGGGGGTAGCCGATTTATTCGCGGAGACTACGCTCAGGGAGCGCGAAGGTGGGGATGGATACGAACTCAGATGCCCACGCGAATACGAAGCTCAGATCGTGGAATATGCGAGCATCTACGCCGTGTTGGTGGATTTTGGGACCTATCTCTGTCCGACCAAAGTGATTGGCGCGGACCCGCTGTTGCCGTATTCGTACCTTCCGACGCTGGAACTGAGCGACACGTTGCATGTGGACTACGATTTTCTGCCGGAAGCGACCCATTTCTTGCAGCTGGAGCAGCCAGAAGAGTGCGTGGAGGCGATGCGAGAGTTTATCGATCCGATATTGGATCGATAATCAGGATTACGCGCGAGAGGTTACCGCCGTTACCTTGTGCCCGGTTCATTTGTTGCCGGACACCGTGAGCGTGACGATGTCGACGCCGTGATACTTCTGGTGCTTGACGGACGACGCGTAGTGTCGCAGGAGCCGCAGCGAGATATCCGTGTCGTCGAATGTTTCTGAATCTTCATCGATGTATGCGATTCGATCTTCGATGTTGGTCTCATCAGACACAGTGACGAATTCCAACTCGATGCTGCCCTGTTGAGGGCGCGCGGATACGATTAGGCGGGGCGGCTTTTGCGGATTCGAGCCTTCGGAAGAATTGCTCAAAACATCCAGTGTCTCCTCCCCTGCGGCGCGCAGATTTTCGATTGAAGATTTGTTCCAACCGATTTCGGCCGCGATGCTTTGGAGGAATTCGTCGATGCGTGGCAAACGTGCTAAGTCCAACACAGTTTCAATTCGACGGGGCCGCGGACTTGAGATGGTCAAAAATACTGTGAATGCGATGGCAGTTACGGTGCCGACCGTTATGCCATTGCCGAGCAAAGTTCCCCAAGGATGAGGTACAAAGTCGCCCAATAGGTTGTGATGCTGCATGCCAAGCCCGATGCCGAACGCAAGCCCGGCAACCATCGCGTTTTGGATGTTGAGGCCGGTACGAACCAGCGTTTGAATACCTTCGATAAACACGAGCCCTAGGGCGAATACCAAGAAACCGCCTAGGACTGGATTCGGGATCGTGAGCAATGCGCCGTTAACTTTCGGTAGGAAAGCCAGCACCAACAGGATGGCGGCCATCGCGTAACCGACAGTTCTAGCTGCCACTCCAGTCACGTTGACCAGCGGAACGGTC
>CAYRHG010000148.1:0-7084 GCA_964424025.1 uncultured Dehalococcoidales bacterium
CCTAAGCACCGATGACTGCGAGAAAACTGCCGAAGCCGAGACGCAAACCTGCGCAGCAGAGGAGTTGAAAGTCATCGTATCGATCAAGCAGGGAAGAGCGACCGTCGGGGTGCAGCAGCCTGCTTCGGACCCGCACATCGAGACTTTCGAAGACGCTGATCTGACGGGACTGGCGGAAGAGGTCGTAGCCGTAACCGAGAGAGCGAAGGTCAGATGGGAGGAGTCGCCCAAGCATCCCACCTACGAACGTCCCGCTCCACCGGCCCGGCGTCGCAACCGGAATCAGCAGGGGACAACGCAGCAGGAAGAGCAAGAGCCGAGACTTTTCTAAACGGACAGTGCCGGTCGACGCAAGGCAATTGGCCGCAGACACGGTGCAGACCGCCAATCAAATGGCGGTTTGCCCGTGACTCCCGTCTATGCAGTTTTTTGCGTTTCCACACTGACGAACAAGCGAGGGTTCGCCGCTCAACCCCTGCCTATATGGCGCTTTTTTGTTTTGTTTCTCGCCCGCGCCGCCGTACTCCCGTCACTCTGGAGAAACGCCGTGGACGGTCTGTGCCGGAATCGGCTATCCCTGTGCTTGATGCAACTTGATCGAGTTGAACTCCGATACACATGCCTCGCTAAGGGGCATTCACGACTTCAAGAGGCTGAATGCTGTCGATCTGCTCCGCCTCGGCGCGTCTGGCGTGGTAGAGGTCCCAGCGCAGCTGCAGATTGATCCAGAAATCAGGGGACGTGCCGAAGAACCGAGACAGCCGCAGCGCCGTGCTCGGAGTGACGCCGCGCCTGCCGCGGACGACCTCGTTGACGCGTTGGAAAGGAACCTGGATCGCGGTAGCCAATTCGCTCTGCGTCATGTCGAGAGGGAGCAGAAACTCCTGCAAAAGCATCTCGCCTGGGTGCGTCGGCTCACGGTCGGAGGGAATGCGAACCATGTCTGATCTCCTGTATGTTCAGTGGTAGTCGGTGATCTCTACTTCG
Organism: uncultured Dehalococcoidales bacterium; assembly: GCA_964424025.1. GTDB lineage: Bacteria > Chloroflexota > Dehalococcoidia > Lucifugimonadales > Lucifugimonadaceae > Bin127. The sequence continues at coordinate 988 of CAYRHG010000148.1, forward strand.
CCCGGACCTGCATCTGTCCAGAGGAAGCAGATGCGATACTGGTCATTAATTCGAATGCTGTGTTGACCGATTCGGTCTCCACTCAATCGTTCCAACCGGTTGCCGGGGGGCACGCGGAGGTCACCTATGGTTGCGGCAGAATCCAACAGGTCCAGCTTTCGCCTTGTCACGCCCCAAATCGCTTGAGGGCAAGCACGTCGCGCGTTTCGGGTGTCTCGCCCGTTGAATACGTCCTCGGTGCCTGCATCATCGAACGAGACGATCATGATGACATGATAGCACGGCAATCGTGCATTCCATTTTCCAGCGTGTTTCGAACGGCGCTGAGCACGCTGCCTTCATTACGTACCGGCACCGATGTGCTCCCGTTAGGAAATATCCAATAGGATTATTTCTCGAGATGCGACGTAGGCCGTCGCCGTCGCCATCCCTCGAGAACGCCTCCCACTTGGCGCGCTAGTTGCTGCTGGCGGTGTCGGATTAGCTCGCCGACACAGCAACTTGCATCTGCCCGCGGCCACGGACGCGGCATGCTTCAATACGCTGGTCCGAACTTGACATCCTCTGCTTTGACGCCTTACGTCCAAGCCGGCGCCAATTGACGTTCTCAAGTTGCGGCGATCGCCCGGTCAACGCGTCTTCCTGCATCGCTTAGTCCGCACTCGACCAGTGTTCACCGATTTCAGCGAACATGACGGTGTGCTTACTTTTTGGCCGACCAGTTTGAATGCGAGGCGACCGCCTTGGCCTTGGTACTCGAAAGGACATGGGCGTCTGCCCGCAAACTTCATGCGCCAGTTTCCGCGAGGACCTTTGTAACAAAACAATCTGATCCATGGCGACCAAGATACAACAACCAGATGCCTGCGCGTCAATAACGTGTCGTGCAAAGAACATTGTTAGGGTCCCAGGACAGATTTAGGTTGGCATTCCCGCCGATCTGCACTGCGGGGCGCATCGCGCGCAGCCGGCCGATCACAAACATGTAGTGCTCCCCGGCCTTGTCAACCGCGCCGTGGCAATCTCTGAACATTCCCCAGATACAGCCGCTTGTCGACGCTGGGCAGTCGAGGGCATCCGTCGCGGTGGACCTCATGATCGCTTTGCGCGCTCGGGATTCTTTCCGCGTACCAGTGTTCCTTTTGCCCGAGTCTAGTGCAATTCGTGGTTTCCGCGTTCGCAGGATTCCATAACGACCGGGCGTCATCCATAATGATGATGAACGGCAATGGCCTCCGATGAAGTGACCTCATCGGCCGGAACAGACCAGATCAGCGTTCTCATGGCGATGGCGACACAATGAACTCGTCGCGGTTCACCGAGGAGGGCACCTTCATTTGTGAATGACATTCCTTGGCGGTCCAAGGTTGAGGTTACGTAGAACCGTCTTCGATTTCGCGTTCGCTTTGTGAATCACATCAGCGCTAAGGCCAGTCGAAAGCCATCCGGGCCGATTGCATTTCAAGAGCTCGGTCATCATTCGAGCTTCGTCAACACGCCATACCCGCCGCCAAGAACGACATCCCAAAATCCCTGCTACTTTTGCGCAGATCTTCGACGAGAAAACGAAGCGCCTTCCGGGATCGTCCGGTTGGGAACGATGGATCTGTGGCGCCTGCGTTTCCAATCGGAATCGCTTCGCCACGCGACTAATATTCTTCGAGCGCGAACACCCGCACGTTCACGGCGTCGATACCCTAATCCTAAGCGCAACTCCACATTGCAGTCGATTGCGATCGGGCACTCGCGTTCCCTCCAGGCATCTCGCGCAACTGGCTGCGCAAGACGGAGATCTGCGACGATTCCGCCAGGTCTCGTGTTTGCCACGCATCGATCACGTCGGTCAACGCGACCGATTCCGTCTTTGGGTGAACTGTCCCCGCGTGCCCGCGATCGTCATAGAAACCGCCGTGCCCAACGCGACGATCCAAAGTCCGACCATCGGCACCAGCAGGCCGAAGAATTCGGAGTGCCAATCGTCCACGGCGCCGGTGCCGCAGTAGATGAAAGCGAGAATCGCTGCAATAGATGTCACGTGCGCGAACAAGCTCTGATCCTTCGTCACCATAGGCTTGAGCGCAGCGATCAACACTGCAGCCGACACCACCCATGGCGCGGCGCAGAACCCCAGAAACTTGACCAGATCCGCCGATCTCAGAAAATCCCGGTCGGCCCCTTCCCAAAAGTATGCGGCCAGTTCGGGTCCATTCGATGCCCTGGATGCATCGTCCAGCAACGCCCAAGGCAGGAAGACGCCGACCAATGCCGCGAGACGCGCCGCAGTCGCTAACGTTTCGGGCGAAACGCCCTCGCGGATCATGTCGTGCTTCCACCTTAGGATCCCGTCACATGCTTCAATTCGAGAACGTCCGGGCGATTTCGTCGGACTTGAGTCTGAAACCCTCCAGATCGCGATGGAGACCCGTGATCGACAACGTCAGCGATTCGAAACTGGTGTGCAACGCCGAGAAGTTCGCAGATAGATTGAGCTTCCTGATGATCACATCCATGTCGTCGATGTCCCTGACGATTTCGTCGACACGCGCCTTCAGATCTCGCGAGGCGCTGAGCCATTCTTCGTATCTGCGATACTCCGCGGCATCCCTGACAGCCGCGTCTGCGCGCAGATCCGGGTCGTGGATCCTCGCGGTCAATTCCGCTTGCCGAAGGAAATACTGGGCTGCAGTCTCCTCGACGGACGCGAGCCGATGCAGAAGCCTCCCATGGTCGGATTGCGCTGTTTCGTATCGGGGATCCCACTCGGACTGCAGATCGTTCACCGCCGTTATGAACGCCTCAGCGTCGCGGCGGCCAGGCGAATCCAGCGATGCGAGACGGGCAAGGGCCATGCCGACGGGAGTGCGCTCGTACACCTCGACTCTCTCGATCGTCCGCTCAGGGGTCGGACCTGACACGAAATCCAAGAGATCGACGGGCGTACTCGTCTCAGCGGTTTTGACCGTGGAGATATTACCCAAAGAATCGGCGACGTCGCCGACCTGTTCGGACACGAGTTCAGTCGCGGTGGCCAGCTCCGAACCAACGTTGTAGTCTTCAGTCGAGTACAGGCCCGCCAAGCCGGTCTGCGACGCGAACAGCAACACGAAAACAGCTCCGACAAGCGCTGCCGCGACCTTTAGCATCATTCGACTCCGAATTTAGACATCATCAGAAATTGATAATTTACCAGATCGTTCCCGCCACTTTGGGGAGTCTCTTGACAATCCGGCTGGCCCAATCGCCAAGGACCGGGCATTGCGTCACCTGAACGCGAAATCGACTCCAGATCCTGAGTTTAATATTCGGTAAATCCGGCGCAAAGCGCTCCAGTTTCTGACCGAAAATACGACCTCTGGAATGGTATTGAATGTGGATTCTAAACGATTGGCGAGGGTAGTTGCGTTCAGGTTCGAAACAGCCGACGCATCGGCTTCGATCATTTCCCCATGAACCGATTAAGCGGGCACGGTCGCTGAAACAGGCTCTTCACCGCCGCCGTTCCCGTAACCAACTCGCCAAGGCCCGCAGTGGACCTGAGCGGACGGTAGATTGCACGGTCTTCGAGATGTGGCTCGGAGGTTTGAGCGCCCGCAGCAGACTAAAGGCTGTACCCTGAGAATCCGCCTTTCAAGCTGTATGGTGCCATCTTCCCAATTTATGGGAACTATATATAAGGTTCATAAAATCCTGCGGGGTTATGTCGCTGTCTTCCGGTTGTATCAGATCGCGGATCCAAGGGTGAACGCTCCTGTTACCCAATGCATAGACCTGTGACGTTTGCTTCTGCCGAAGGACACCATCATCCGCCAACGCGGATGCAACAAGGTCCGCGGTATACGGAGGTTTCCAGTAGTGTTGGGCCTTCCGCGGAGGCCTTTTCTGAAAGTATTTCTCCCTGATGAGAGCCATCATCTCCTTATAGCGTTTGATTTCGCCGGATGTGTAGCTTTCTCTAAGTTCTCCGTCATTGAGTCTGGAATTGATCCGGTGGTAGAGATCCGCATACGAGAACCTCGCAAACTCTTCGTACTGATCATTATTTTCTAGATGTTTAAGTGTGATCAACCTGTCCAATAGCATGCGAAAATTAGAAAAAGTGTCTGAAAAACTACCTGTGGCCAAGGCCAGGCAAGACATCCGTGCAAGGGAAATGCCCCGTGCCATCATGCTGGTCAATGCCCAGCCTTTGCTCGGCCGCAAGTCGTCGCATCGCTTAATCAAGTCAACGCCGGTCATTGTTACCTCTTGGATCATCGCTAACTTAGCGTAGACCGGCAGATCCCACGTGGTTTCCCAGTTGCCCTCACCCAGGGCCCATTCGTTGAATGTGGCTCGCATCAGGTACTCCATCATCGGGCTACGGACCATTCTCTCCATTCGGGCATGCAAATCAGTGGGTAGAGGTGGGACGTAAAGACCACTGTCCAACTCCTCATAATCTCCCATCATCTCGGCTTCCTCTCAGTTGTTCGTGTGTCCAGCGGCGGCGGCCGCTCGTCATCTTAATGCGCACCCGGACATCGATCCCATCATTGACGGTCGACAAGTCGGCCCGGTACGCGACATCGTATATGTCTCCGATCTGCAATTTGATCGGCTTCGTGCTGTAAAGCTTTCTTCCGAACACCATCCGATACTCGCTTTCCGGTGCGTAGCTCAAACGTTTGACGAATATCCCTTGCGGGTCCATAGGATTCGTGACGGGCCAACCCTCTTCCGGGTCCTCGTAACGGACCAATCCATGTCCGAATTCGTAACCCTTTTCGAGAGCTGTCCTTTTCACGCGTTCTACGAACGGTTTCGGCTTGCTGATGACAACGGCGTGTCTGCCGAACTTCGCCAGAGAATCCACAGGCACCTTGAATATCTTCTTCAGTTCGGGCAGATGGTCGGAGCTTACACCCGGCAAATCGGATAAATCCACCTGCTTGGCGTACATGCAGAACAGATTGAACCGCTTGTAATTGTTCGGGTACACGGCGAGCGGTTCGGCAAGATCCTCCCGACGCGCGTGGAATTCGCCCAACCGGGCGCGGAGATTCGGATCCTGCGGCCACAGCGATAATGTCAGGTCGGGACCGCCCAACAGCAGAGCGCCCTCCCTATCGTCTTGCCTCGCGTCGTCTTCGATCTCTCTCAGGCGCTTCAACGTGTTCGCCCGAATCTCGCCCCGCATGAATGTTTCGGCGTACTCTTCCCGGTCAAACACTCTTACAAAAAACGGGATAGTCGTCGTCAACGCTACTCCTTCGGCGATCGCGCCTGTCGAGGAACATGCACGACGGAGTTCGGCGGGTGCCGTGGTTCAAAGTATCGGCGCTCATCGAATGGAGCGAACCAGATGTCTCAAAAGTCACTTTGTCTTTCATGTTTTTGGTTGTATCACAGGCTCTACCGGCAAGGCTAGGGTTACTTGATATACCTCTTCAAGAACGTGGTGAAGACGGTCGTGACTGCTCCACGACGGCAAGAGGATGAGTGGCATAATCTCAAGCGATATCGTGTCCCGGACAGCAAGTAGCCGTCAAAGCGTTTTAGGGTAAATTGCCCTATAATTCCCATTCGAAACATCACGAGCGGCGGCGTTTCCGTTTGCGATTCTTGCCGCCGCGCCGGTGCTTCGCGGGTTGTTTAGCCGGCTTTTTCTTGGACTTCGGTTTCTTCGGCTTGGTCGGTCTTGATCGACGTTCATCAACCTGTCGCTGCACGCATTCGACGCAGGTGCAGGTCGCAGGGTGACGTTTGCGCGCCCAATTCCAGCGTTCGACAACCACAGCGGTTCACCCACTCAGGCACAGAGCGAACACGAGCCACGCGCCCACGATCAACCAGAACACTACTGCGAATCGCTTCCACACATCCCAATCCCATTTCGCCAGAACAATGGTCCCGAAGATCCCGGTGGCCAGGAAAGAGATCAGCCACTGATCGAAGGTTTTGGGCGGATCAGATAGCTGGCGCGTCGTGCATCGCCGATTTCTCATACGACGACGCGGTTTTCATGCACGGCACCATCGACGGCGAGAAACTGAGCGACGGAACCACCATCGATGAAGCGAGACTGGATGCGATGGCGATGCCACGCATGACAATCGAG
>CAYRHG010000149.1:0-42477 GCA_964424025.1 uncultured Dehalococcoidales bacterium
CATCCATATCCATCCTGCCCATCCATGCAAGTCACGACGGACTGCACAGAGCCCGTTACTGCTGTTGCTGCTGCTGAGCCTGGATACCCGCCGCGTCGAGTTCATCCGCGAAATGCGATTTCTCGAGTTGTTCCTGCAGCTCAAATATCGATCCTGCCGGCGCAGGGTGCGCTGGAAACGGCATGGCAACCGGTAACTGTTCGAGTCGAGGCCGGTTCGTCGGTTTACCCCGAAGCATATCGCCGACCCATGCATCCCAGTCCGGCACACCTTTGAGAGGCCAGGCATCCGCCGCCTGATAGCCCATCAAAAGCAGCCGCCGAGGCCGGTCCGAGATGTTGGGTGCCGAGCCATGCAACGTCCTCACATGGTGAATCGAAACACCACCAGCCTTGATCCGGATCGGGACCGCCGTTTCCTTGTCGAAATCTGCCTCCGACACCGCACCCACGAAGTAGCCGTCCTGATGATGGCTCAAAGCGTCCCATTTATGGGAACCCGGAATGCCCATCAAACAACCATTCTCAATCTCCATGTCGTCAAACGTGAGACCGATCTCCAAGATGTCATCGTTCGTCGCCGGGTAGAAACCCCAGTCCGTGTGCCACTCGACCTGCGCGCCGCCACCGGGAGCCTTCATATTCAACTTGGTGTGATGCAATTTGATGTTCGGCCCTATAAGTTGCTCGATGATGTCCAGCAACCCCTCTTTGCGACTGGCGGCCTCGTAAACCGGATGGTTCTTGTGCGGACTGGTGATCCTTCGCAGCTTCGGGCTTTCAGGACTGTGACCGGCGGCGAAATCAAGATCGAATAACTCTGTGTGTTCGGTTAACTCCGCAGATTGGGCGACGAACTCATCGGTTACTCGCCGAAGCTCTGCGACCTCATCCATTGAGAAGACGTTGTTGACCCCTATGAAACCGTTTTTCCGGTATTCCTTGATCTGTTCATCGGTCAGTGTTGACGTTGTCGTGCTCATGTTCCCAGTCCCAGTGGCGACATGATTCCTCAATTGAAGCGAATTATAGGTTCGCAACGGGGATATCGGTTCACAGGGCTTTGATCGCGGCACGCAAAGGAGCCGTCAGGTTGCCACGCCGACCGATAACAGTCCGATCGAGCCCGAGCCATTGCGCCATCAAACTCAGTTCCGATGCCAGATTTTCCGCCACATATTCCTCGTCTTGGTTTGGCTCCACAAAAGCGCCTGGCACACGGAGAACTCGTCGCTGACGATCGGCTTTCAGATCGACGCGGGCGACGAATCGATCGTCGAGCAGAAACGGCAAAACATAGTAGCCATATTTACGCTTTTTGACCGGCGTATAGATCTCGATGCGGTACTCGAAATCAAACAGCCATTGAAGACGATCTCGGAACCACGCGACCGGATCGAAAGGCGACACAATAGCACGCGCGCCAACTTTCTGGTTCGGCACCTCAACCCCCGGCAAGACCAACATATTGCGCTGGATACCTTCGACACGAGCAAGTTCAACTTCGCCCCGTTCAACCAGATCGTCAATCGCTTTTTTCGCGTCGGTCCGTTTGATCCTGTAGTAGTCCGCACAGTCCGCCACAGTGCCGACGCCGACCGCGCCGACCGCGATTTTCATCATTTCGCGGTGCGCTTCCTCCGCGGTCCACGGCATTTCGTCAGCTATGGCGCCGGGAACCACGCGTTCGACAAGGTCATACCTGCGTGCGGAGTTGATGCGGTCCGAAATAGCCAACTCGCCCCGGTTAAACATCGTCTCCAAAACAAGCTTCGCCGTCGATGTTGCCCAGTGGCCGTAACGCTCACCCTTTTCTTGGATGTCGCTGACTTCCAACGGACCGCGCGATGTGATGTCCGCCCTCGTCGACGTGAGTATCTCAGGCCGGCTCGCCATTAACTCCGACCAAAGACGCCACGGCTTCCACTCCCCCATTCGATGGCGGATCATCGGTACATGCTCGATGGGGATCAAAGAGGCTTCGTGAACCGGGTATTCGAACAGTTCGCGCTGCTCGTACGCCAAACTATGGAGCAACTCGGGAGGGTAAGGACCCAATCGCGAGAAAAACGGCATGTACTGGGCACGCACAAGGACGTTGACAGAGTCGATCTGCACGATGTTCAATCGCCGTGCTACGCGCTCTATATCTGCGATCCCAACGCATTCCTCACTTGGGCGAGGCTCAGCGAACCCTTGAGCCGCGAGTGCGATCTTACGGGCGTCATCGATGCTGAACGTCTTCAGATCATCGGCCACGGCACATTCCAATCAGGGTCTAACACCGGGAACACACGATCTTTGACCATGTCTTCGGCTCGGCGCAGCAACGAGTCGATTTCGTGTTCATCAAGGGCCGTCGACAATTTCTCTCTGAGTTCAGAATCAGGACAATTCAACAAAGCCTGAAACTCTTCGATTGAAGACAAAAGATCGTCAGGATAGGGCGTGCCGTTAAATTCGAACATCACCGTCCTGCGCCGTGCCATCGGATTGAACGTCAATCCGTGATCGACTGCCCATATCCGACCGTCGGCATCCAAGAGGCAAGCGCCACCTTTACGGTCTGCGTTGTTAATGAGTACATCAAACATCGCGACCGGCGTGTAATCGTCCAACCTGTCTTCGCGCATGTTGAAGTAGTGTTTCGCGAAGTCCGCATCGATGAAAAGCTGCACGCTGCCGATGCCATGAGGCCCTTCTCGTACGACCGTCGGCGGCACGGCCGGCCAACCGAGTGCGTCTGCAACTACGTATGCGGACCACTCGCGGTGGTGCAACGTACCGTACGGGAAATCGCGCAAAGGGCGTTCGCCGGCAGCTGGTTTGTAAATCCCATAGATTTCCTCGTCACCTTCAGCCAGACGAACCACGAAGACATAGTTTGAACCGCCGGGGTGAAGTCCGATGCCGGTTATCGGCCATTCGTCGAGACGGCGTTCTACCTCTTGCCGACTCAACCCGGCGACTGAGTCGGGTTGAACCATTATGGACCGTCAGAGGGTTTATGGCGCCGGGAAATGCGTTCGGTCAATCGTCCTCTTCCTCTTCGCGTATTTGCTGGATAACCATGGAGCCAACATCTAAATCGTGTCCGTTGCGCCGTTCGCAAATGTGATCCTCGCCTTGATCGATGGCGATGTGGCAATAAGGGCAAATCGGACGTCCGGCCGCTACGATCTCCATCCCGCGTTCAGCCAGCAACACTCCCTGTCGGTGAGAAAATCCGAACTGAAGGATGACGGGATCGGGGTCGTCTTCATCAGCCTCGATTTGATCTGAACTGACGCCGGCCGCTGCGAACAGGAAAACCTTCCGCCCAGCGTCGTACTGCATCGCTATTCGAGCCGCTTTGAAATCGACGTTACCTTCGGAGTCGGCGGGTATATCAGGAAGCGATCTGTCCGAAATCTCTTCTTCGGGATCCATCCGTTCCAACGCGTTCCCGAGAGAAAAGGAGATGTTGTAAAGCTGCTCTTTCTCAAGCCAAACGACCGCGGAACCACGCTCGCTTTGAACCGTGATATTGAACGTACGCCGCCCCGGTTCGCCGTACGTCAAGACTTGAAGGTCGTCGACGATCCCTAGGTGAGTAGATTGCTCCAAATCGGGCTTCTCCTTGACGTCGCGTTGAGCGAACTTGATTAATCGCCATCTTCGATGTCGAATCAGATTCTAGCAACACGCCGCCACGTGCCATCGAATGCAAAGCCGGTTCTTGCGCGCTCCATGCCGCTGATATACGATTTTCGGTTGAAACATGTTTTTGCGCGGCGGTGAATGACACCGCTAATCGGGGACGGTTGGTTGCGACTCACCAACGATTTAGGGCGTTGTCAACCGATATCACCCCGTAGCATCTGGAAGAAAATTGTCGGATTTTGAACTGACAACGACTAGAACCAGACGGTAGCGAACCGTTAAAACGCGAATATTGAGTGGCGTAGATCCCGTCCGGGGACTGTGCAAGATGGGTGGTACCGCGAGCCTGGCTCCCAGGAGCAAAATCAGCTCGTCCCATCGAGATAAGGGCGCGTGGGAGAGGCGATCGATCGCACTTTAAGCCCGTCCTTTCATTGGACGGGTTTTATTTTTGCCCGCACTGGATGTGTTGCCATGACAACCAAAACAGCAAGCACTGAGACTAACCGGAAGCCGATGCGGGCGACCAAGATGATTGAGCTTTACGACACGACGCTACGCGACGGTGCGCAGCAAGAAGGGATTTCGCTGTCGGTTGAAGACAAACTCGCGATTACTCGGCTTCTCGATGATCTGGGCGTCGATATCGTCGAAGGGGGATACGCAGGAGCCACGCCGAAAGACGACGAGTATTTCGAACGCGTCCAGAACATGACCTTAAGAAACGCCGAGATAGCGGCGTTCGGAAACACGCGTCGCGCTGATGCCGATTGTGCCGATGATGTGTCCATGCAGGCGTTGCTTGGTTCGGGAGCACCGATCGCTACGATCGTGGGCAAGGCTTCGGAATACCAGGTAAGGGTCGTTTTGGAAACAAGCGTTGAAGAGAACTTGGCGATGATTTCCGACTCGGTCTCGTATCTCAAATCGCATGGCCGTCGGGTCATTTACGACGCGGAGCATTTTTTCGACGGCTTCAAAGAGAATCCTGACTACGCGGTGAGATGTCTGCGGTCGGCGTTCGACGCCGGTGCTGAGAGGTTGGTTCTGTGCGATACCAATGGCGGAACCCTCCCTCACGAGATCGGTGAAATCGTAACCGCGGTTAAACGCGAACTACCTGAAGACGCGGTGCTGGGCATTCACACGCACAACGACACCGATACCGCCGTCGCGTCGGCGATGGAGGCTTTCAGGGCGGGGGCCATGCAGATTCAAGGTTGCATCAATGGCTACGGTGAGCGCACCGGCAACGCGAATCTGATCAGTGTGATCGGCAATCTCAACTTGAAACTGGGCGTCGAAGCCATCAAGCCCGAGAAACTGCCCGATTTGACCAGTCTCTCGAAAGTGGTGTCCGAAATCGTCAATCGACGCCCATTCCCGTTTCAACCCTACGTAGGGGTGAGCGCCTTCACGCACAAAGGCGGGCTTCACGCCGCGGCTACTGAGAAATCGGCGGCGGCGTACCAGCACATCGACCCGAGTATCGTCGGAAACGGGACACGCGTGACCATCTCCGAATTGTCGGGCCGAGGGAACGTCATGACCTTGATCCGCGAATTGGGATTGGAAGAGGCTTTGCAGCGTGAAGACGCTCGTCGCATTGTTGAGCACATCAAACAACAGGAATCGCAGGGATTTGCATACGAAAGCGCGTCGGCTTCGCTCGAACTGTTGATACTGAGGAACCTCGCGAATTACGAGCCGCCTTTCGAACTCGTCGACTTTATGGTTATCGTCGAGAATCGACGCCGGGCCTCGTTCGGCACCGGTTGGCGAGACGACGGCGTGGAACACCCTGTGCTGTCCGAGGCGACGGTGAAGATTCGAGTTGGCGAGGATGTATTCCTCGAAGCCGCCGAAGGTAACGGTCCCGTAGACGCGTTGAACCGCGGATTGCGTAAAGCGATCTCTGATAAGTTCCCACAAGTCGAAAGCATCAATCTGACCGACTACAAGGTCCGCGTAGTGAATGAAACGCTAGGCACAGGGGCATCTGTCCGCGTGACAATCGAATCTGCGGCTGAAGGTCATGTGTGGTCGACCGTTGGAGCGTCGACGAACATCATCAATGCAAGCTGGATGGCGCTAGCAGACTCGGCGGAATGGTGGTTGAACCACAAATTGCGGGAACAGTCCCAAGCCAATTAAGCCCGTTTGCGTTGACCGAGCCGTTGTCGCCACATCTTCGTCAACGGATTCGGTCGGCGAAACCTTATGTTTTGCGCCAGGAACCGCAGCGTATCGGGATGCGCCGCGAGCATGATTCCTCGCCAATCTTGAAGATGTTTGAACGTAGACGCTTCGTTGACGTACGGCTGAGCCCACCCGTCGAAATTACGCCAATTCCCGTCGGTTCCGAGAACCATGACCTCTCCACCCGCTTCACGGACTATGATGATGGCCGCGGCAAAATCCCAAACAGCAGCGACGCCACCAATCGAATACTGGTAGTGTCCGGTTCCAACGTTTGCCATCTCGTGGGCGGCACTGCCGGTGACCCGCACGTCGCCGCCGTGACCTCGCATTCGCTTATCGAACTTGAAGACGCTGCGTGCATTGCCGGGCAGCACCGAAAGCCTGCCAGATACAGGACGACCCAGTTCGTCGACAGGGCTCAGCACTTTGGCAGTTTCGCCATCGCGTTTGGTGCCGCCGTTCAATCGGGCATGAACAATGGTTCCGCGGTTCTCCGACATGGGCCACGGGCTCCAAACGGCGCCGGCGATAGGTTGGCCGCGGTACATCAGCCCGACCGAAACTGCATGGGTCATTGAACCGTTGACATAGTTAGCAGTCCCGTCAATCGGATCCACGGCCCAAACTAGATCCTTAGCGGGATCTAAGTCATCCTTTTGGTCTTCCTCACCCAGAAACTGGTGATCGGGAAACCGTCCTGTGATGATGTCGGCAATGATGACCTGCGAGTTTCGATCGACATCGGTCACCAAATCACGTCCAGGCCTACCCGTCTTCGACTCGACTTCCATCGGCAACGCGATTCGATCTAGGACATAAGCGCCCGCTTTGGAGACCGCTTCGATAGCCGCGAGTTCGAATTCCTCAAGTTGCGAATCTGTGAATTGCGGTCGTGACGAAGTCGTGGTCATGTTGCAGGTGTGGTTCGCACTTCGGATGGGTGCATCTACCGCAGTGCGGCATGTCGTATCTAAATATTGCAATAGACTGAATCTAAACGAAGGTTCCGTTCGAAGCGCGGCAACGCGTTGTTCAGATCAACGATTCGCCGGCCTCAACAGAGATGAAATCCCCACAGTCCGTACGAAAACTCAAGCGCGATCCGGGCATCGTTTCTCGGATGTATTTCACTATGCTTTTGCTCGGCGTGGTCTACGCGGTTTTCGCATACGTGATGTTGCGGCTCGGGGTGTCATTGGTGTTCGTCGGCGCGATCGTGCTGGCGTTTGCGATTTTCCAGTACTACATGTCCGATCGGTTAGTGATGATGACTACAGGTGCCAAAGAGGTATCGGAAGACGATGCGCCAGAATTATTCGGCATGATCCGCGATCTCGCGGATCGCTACGGCATGCCGATGCCTAAAGTGGCGATCATCAATTCTGCCATGCCGAACGCATTTGCTACCGGGCGCAATCCCCAAAATGCGCTGGTTGCCGTGACAACCGGGATATTGCAGCGATTGACGCGCCGCGAGTTACGAGCGGTGCTAGGTCATGAGTTGGCCCATGTCGCCAACCGAGACATGAAGGTATTGGCGATATCGAACTTCCTCGTGACATTGACCAGTTTCCTGATGACTATGTTCTTCTTCAACATGCTTTTCGGAAGACGGGACAGCGGTGGCGGATCGATGCCGTTCCTAGTCGCGTATCTTGTCACGATCATCGTTTATTTCGTGGGAAAGTTGCTCGTGCTGGCGCTGACACGTTATCGTGAATATGGAGCCGACCACACAGGCGCCGAGATTTCCGGCGACCCTGGTGCGTTGGCCGATGCACTAGAGAAGATTGCTGTCGACATGGACTACATCCCTGACGAAGATTTGCGACGATTGCAGACCGCTCAAGCCTTTCTTTTCGCACCAGCGCTCAGAGGATTCGCAGCGAACGCTTTTTCAACTCACCCGCCCATCGAGGAACGCATTGCCAGACTGCGAGACCTCGAAGCCGAGATGCGATACGGGTTCCGAAACTGATGGGTTGGTTCTTTGGGCGCAAGTCGCGCGGCGAGTCGATGTGGGATTCGATGTCATCGGTCTCGCATATGGTTTCAAGTTTCAAACGCGAGGGCGAAGCTGTTTCGCCGCGTCGCCAAGCCGGCATCATCTATCGTCACGACGACAACCTCCCGTTTTTGGCGACAATTTCTGATCACTTGGACGGGATCCTCTACGAAGGACCCGGTGCCACCAAAACGGGTTATGAAATCCACGACGACGAACACGGCATGCGTTGGGCGATTCTCAACGACGGCAATTTCGACGATCTGTTGAGTTCGACATTCACAGTGGCGAACGCCATAAAGGCGAACGACGGTGGTCCGAATTTGCTCGCCGCAGTATTCGAATTCGATTTCGCCAACCACGCCGTTAACCCGCAGGCGCAAGCCGGAACAGGATTTGTGAACTCGTACCTCATCTATCGTTTCGACCGCGACAGCTACTACCCATTCATACCGACCGGCGATGCGGCTGGCGAACGGGATCGCGAAACAGAACGGATGCTCGGTACTGCGATTCGCGGAGCCGGGTTAAAGACAGAAGGTTCGATGTCTGAGTGGTTGGGGCTGTGGGGCATCCCTTTCTGATGCCTCCAACGCAACGAAGGATCGATCGTTGCCTGCGAAGATCGTAGTCGTATCCCAGAAAACATTGACGTCTAGCGATTTCGGGACCGAATCCAACGTCAAACCGGAATGGATTGTCAACCTCGATCCTTGGGAAAGGCGTTTGCCTGAAGGATCATCAGGATTATTGATCGCTGGATCTGGCAACGATTCGCTGAATCTCGAAATATGCACGTTGGTCGGTGAGGCACTAGATGCCGACATTCCGATCTTGGCATCCGGTTCCGGGATGCACCACCTGAATGTAGCGATGCGTGGCGATAACGCCCGTCCAACCTCGGCGCACATGGGTGACGCAGACAGTGTTGCTGTCCGCCAATCCATTTTTCTGGCACCGGGCGCGAAGGTCTCCTCAACGATTGGGGGATCGGGATGGCTAACGATTCCGTGTCGTCACAAACGGGGTGTGCCACAGGCTGGATTGGCAACTGGCTTTATGGCGTCCGCGATCGCCGCAGACCGCGTTGTGGAAGCGTTTGAAATGCCGGGACTACGTTGGGTGATCGGAGTTCAATGGGATGTTTTTGGTGCAATCAAGATGCCGCGTGGGTTTGACAGCATTCTGATGGCGTTCCTAGAACGCGCAACGGGCGAATAGTCCCCAATATTCGTTGAAATCGTTTCCCGATGCAGTTTGAACGCGACGTTTATGCTGAACTCGCAACATACCGAAAATTAGAATCTCAACAGGTCCAAATTCGGTATTGCGCGCTCAGTTTTCCGACACTTTTTTGGAACGCGCAGAGCGCTGAAACAAGCACAGTCTGTAAGGTGAATTCGGAATGGTAATCGGCACCGACGCGGGTGACATTCGAACCATCGGCATCGAAGAGGAGATGCGCTCTTCATACCTCGATTACGCGATGAGCGTAATCGTCTCTCGGGCGCTTCCAGATGTCCGCGATGGATTGAAACCTGTACAGCGGCGCATACTCTACGCAATGCACGACCAAGGCATGCGCCCTGGTTCGTCATACAAAAAATGTGCCCGTCTAGTCGGAGATGTGCTGGGCAAGTACCACCCCCATGGCGACAGTCCTGTTTACGACGCCCTCGTCAGGATGGCGCAGCCGTTTTCGATGCGTGAACCTCTGGTGGACGGCCAGGGCAACTTCGGCAGCGTCGACGGCGATCCGCCAGCCGCCATGCGCTATACGGAGTGCAAGTTGTCGCCGATCACCGAGTACATGCTCGGCGACATAGAGCGAGAAACCGTCGACTGGCAAGAGAACTTCGACCAATCTTTGAAAGAGCCGTCGGTTCTTCCTGCCCGGCTCCCGAACCTGCTCGTAAATGGCGCATCGGGCATCGCGGTCGGCATGGCCACTAACATTCCGCCGCACAACGTTGCGGAGGTCTGTGATGCTGTCGTCTGGTTGGTCAGAAACCCTGACGCGACGGTTGACGAATTGATGCAGCACGTCAAGGGGCCAGATTTCCCGACCGGAGCACACATCTGGGGCGCCGAAGGCATCAGAAACGCCTACGCAACCGGTCGAGGCAGAATCGTGGTCCAAGCGACCGGCGAATTCGAAGACGTGCCGCGGCAAGACCGCAAACGCATTGTTTTCACGGAGATACCGTTCCAAGTCAACAAATCCACTCTGATACAGCGAATCGCTGAACTGATCAAGACGCGACGAGTGGAAGGGGTGTCGGAGGTGCGCGACGAGTCGGATCGCAAGGGCATGCGGATCGTGCTGGAGTTGCGCCGTTCCGCGTCGCCGGCGATCGTGATGAACAATCTGTTCAAGCACACTGCGCTACGCTCCTCTTTTTCGGTCAACATGATCGGATTGGTGCGCGGAGCGCCACGCGTATTGAACCTCCGGCAAGTTCTGCAGTACTACATCGAGTTCCGAGAAGAAGTAATCCGCAGGCGCGCCGAGTTCGATCTCAAGAAGGCTCGAGCGCGCCTAGAGGTTCTAGAAGGACTTAGGATCGCGATCGACAACCTCGACCGCGTAATCGCGATCATCCGTGGTTCTGCCGACGTTGAAGAAGCTCGGAATGGGTTGATTGCGGAGTTCGGTTTCTCACTTGTCCAAGCTCAAGCGATCTTGGATATGCAGCTTCGACGTCTCGCTGCTCTGGAACGAGAAAAGCTCGAAAACGAGTACAAAGAGTTGCTCGAAACGGTTGAGAGATTGGAAGCTCTTTTGGCCGATCCTGCCAAGGTGAGGGCAGAGGTCATCAAGGAGACGCACCAACTCAAGCGGAAGTATGGCACCGAACGCCGAACGGCCATTCACACGGAAGAACTCGGCGAATTCAGGCGGGAAGACATCGAACCGCACGAAGACGTTGTCATCACGCTCACTAACGGTGGTTACATCAAGCGGGTAAAACTCGACACTTACCGCAAGCAACACCGCGGCGGCAAGGGTGTGAGTGGCCAACGTTTGACGCGCGCCGACGACATCACCGGATTCTTGCAGGTCGCGGACACGCACGACACGCTGCTGTTCTTTACAGATCACGGCCGCGTCTACTCAACGCGAGTGTTCGAGTTACCGCCCGATCAGTCACGGCAGTCTCGCGGCACGTTGGTCCACAACTTGGGATTCAACATCGGACCCGGAGAGACTGTCCGGCAAATGATGGTCGTCAGCGACATGAATGCGCCGGACACGTACCTGGCTCTAGCCACGAAACACGGCGACGTAAAACGCATGGAGCTTTCAGCGTTCGCGAACATCAACCGTGCAGGTCTCAACTGCTACAGGCTCAAACCTAAAGAGGAGCTGATCTCGGTCGCGATGGCGAAAGAAGATCAGGATCTGATCCTTGTCACGAAAAAAGGTCTCTCGATAAGGTTCGAGAGCAAGGTGTTAACCCCGAGATCGCGCCAAGCAGGTGGCGTCCGCGGCATCAAGTTGGACAAGGGCGACGCCGTGGTCGGCATGGATGTGGTCGACGATGAGGGCTATCTGCTGATCATAGGTACCAAAGGGCGAGGCAAACTTTCGGCGTTGCGCCACTACCGTCCGCAAGGCCGGGGTGGTCGAGGACTGATTACGCTGAACATTACGCGTAACACTGGCAACGTCGCGGCCGCAAACGTAATCAGCGACGCCCTACGTCAAGACGACTCAGGCAAGTTGATGATTTTGACCCAGCGCGGCCAGATAGTTCGCACAACGCTGGCAGAGATTCGAGAGACAGGGCGTTCGGCGCAAGGCGTAAAAATCGTGGCCCTCGACGATGGTGATAACGCCGCCGCTATTGCTATCGCCGAGAAGACCTGAGATATGACGGCGTATAGGTCACGTATTCGCTCAACACGCAGGCCGTCTGTACCGGTAACGGAGTACAACCAATAGCAAATCCTGTCGGTATGCTTGGACTGGCGATCTGAGTGCAACGATGCTTGCCAATACCGGTCGTCGGATATATCGATATCGATACGGCGTAGTTTCAGTGTGGGTTGTCGCACTTTTTGCGATGTTGCCCGTCGCTCCGCAAGCGCAAAACAAACTACTTCCTGGCGGTTTCACCAACGAAGATTATCCGTCGGCACAAGCGCACGAGTTGCTCAAGGAAGAGTTCGGCCTTAGCTCAACCGGTCTGATATTCATCGTTGGTCACGATGAATGGACGCCTCTTTCGTCCGAATTCGTCAGCGCGTCAAACGATCTGATCGCGCAGATCGAAACTCATCCCGATGTGTCAGGCATTCGCTCATATCTCTCTGAACCAGGGTTGGTGTCGGACGACGGTCGGATGGCATTGATCGAAGTCGACTTGGATCTCGACATAGAGGAATCCCTAGTCGTTCTGGACCAAATTTCAGAACATCTCGATCCCGGTGAACTTGATCTCGTGATGACCGGGGGACCTCCGTTGTATCGCGACATCGTGATCGCTGGGGGAGAAGATCTTCGGCGCGGCGAATTGGTGGCGTTTCCGCTGGCCGTCATCGCGTTGCTGCTCATCTTTGGCACATTGGTCGCCGCGGTGATGCCCGTAGCCGTGGGTGGTGTAGCGGTAGCGATCGGACTAGGCGCAATCTACTACGTCGCCGACTGGCGCGATATGTCCGTCCTCGCGTTCAACATCATCACCCTGCTCGGAATCGGCATGGGCATCGACTATTCGCTGTTCTACGTGAACCGATTCAAGGAGGAATTGGCGAAAGGGTTGACGGTGGAGGACGCCATCGCCGAAACGCACTCGCATGCCGGTGTCGCGATCTTATTTTCGGGTGTCACGAGCGTCATCGGCGTGTCCTCTTTGTTGTTGTTCGATTTAACCGTTTTGGACTCGATCGGCATAGGTGCGGTCATAGTGATTTCAATCGCTTTACTTTCGGCGCAGACTTTGATGCCAGCGGTCTTGAGCGTCATCGGAAACCGGATAAATCGGATTCCGGTACTGCCGCGTTGGCGACTAGGTGAAAACATCTGGGGCAATATGGCCGACGCGGTGATGAAACGGCCATTCTTGTTTCTGATTCCGACTGTGGCCATCTTGATCGCCTTGGCGATTCCTTTTAAAGACATTCGTCCCGGTGCAGCAGACGCGACCATATTGCCAGATCGGTACGAGTCCCGTAAAGGATTCGACCTGCTACGAGACGAATTCGGTTGGGACATCACGACCGAATTACTCGTTGCGTACACGTTTGACGGAGATCCATTTTCGGACGCCAATCTGAATTCGATGTACCTTTTCGGCCAAGCCTTGGAGGGTCTACCAATGGTCGACCAGGTTTCGAGCGTCGTAAATCTTCGACCAACTCTCAGCATCGACGATTACCACGAGCTCTACAAGCACCCGGAATCGATCTACGACGCCTCGGCGATGAGGCTGTTGAACAACAGCGTGCGCGAGGGCATCGCGCTTTTTTACGTTAGTGCCGATCTACATCCGTTCTCGCCTGAGGCGCGGACGCTCGTCGATGAAATCCGCAGTTTTTCGTCGGCCTATCCTCGCAACGTCCACGTAGACGGAGGCGCCGCTCGCACTAACGATCTCATCAAATCTCTTTACGATCGCTTCCCGATAATCGTGGCGATTGTGATTGTGTTGACATTCGTTTCATTGATGGTTCTGTTCAGATCGATCGTCATACCGCTGAAAGCGGTGGTGTTGAACGTGTTGAGCATTTTGGCTAGTTTTGGAGCGCTGGTTTGGGTTTTCCAACAAGGTCACCTAAGCGGATTGCTGAACTTCGATTCTCTAGGAGTTACCGAGGCGACGACACCGATCGTGCTGTTTGCTGTCTTGTTCGGACTGAGCATGGACTACGAGATCTTTCTTCTATCCCGGATTCGCGAAGCATACCTCGAGACCTCAAGCAACCGCGAGAGCGTGAAGATCGGGCTCCAGCGAAGCGGGGCGATAATCACCGGTGCGGCTTCGATATTGATCATAGTTGGCGGTAGTTTCGTTCTTGCCGAAGTGGTGACTGTCAAGTCGGTGGGGTTCGGCCTCGCGTTGGCGATATTCATCGATGTCACAATCGTCCGGATTTTGATTGCGCCGGCGTTGATGCGTCTATTCGGAAAATGGAATTGGTGGTTTCCCGCCTGGCTTGACCGTAGGTTGCCGAAGATCAGGGTTGGGTGAAACACGGTATGCGCAAGTTAGTTTTGATCGCCGCATCGATCTGCTTTGCGTTCGCGTTTGCGTGTTCGACCGAATTGATGCCCCGCGAGATCCCAACCCCAAGCCCGCCACAACCTACACCCGAACCTCGAGAACTCAGGTTTCCTGATGACGACTCTGCCCACGATGCACCAATCGAGTGGTGGTACTACAACGGACACCTTGAGGCGGCAAACGGGTCGGAATATTCATTCCATTTCGTGGTATTTCAGACCCAAAGCAACGGCGAGGCGACCAGATTCCAGTTTGGTCAGGCTGGTATAACCGACGTTGGACGCGGGATACATATCTATCTCATCTCCGACGGCTTCGGTGACGATGGTTCAACAGACGCAGAAGGTGCCCCGAACCTACTGAATCTGAACCTAGACAACTTCGCGTTGGAAATCGGGCTCGATGGCGCTCACTGGTTCCGAGCTGCCGATGCTGAAGGACTAAACGGCGTGCAGTTGCGGATCGGGCGTTCCCGCGACGTTATGTTGCACCAGGGGATCGGTTGGATGGACTGGCCGTTTGGATGGACTTACTACTACTCGTATCCGCGGATGTCAGCCGACGGTGTTTTGACTTTGGATGGCGCCGAGGTGGACGTGACAGGAGAAGTGTGGTTTGACCATCAATGGGGGGATTTCTTCGTTGTCGGTAAACCTGCGGGATGGCAATGGTTCGCATTGCATCTTGACGGCGGCGATTCCCTGATGGTCTCGGAAGTGCGTGGCGCGGATGGCGATGTGATCGCCGTTGATGGCACCCTTTTTAGCGCAGAAGCTGGCCACAGGGTTTTGGATTCGGAGAAAGACGGAATCTCGTTGGAGATCACCGATCGATGGACCAGCCCTGCAACGGGCGGCGACTATCCAGCAGGATGGCGTTTGCGGATCGACAGCATCGGATTGGATGTGCTTCTTTCGCCGACAGTGAATGATCAGGAAGTGCCCGCGATGCCTTACGGCAATAAGGCGTCGGCTTACTGGGAAGGTCGGGTCGATGTGTACGATTCATCGAGCCGTGAGCCCGTCGGCGTGGCGTTCGCGGAACTTTCGGGTTACGTGGATCCCGAACCGCTCGACTGGCGCAAGCGAACAAAATGACTGCCGTTCAAAACGTGCGATATTCGGCCATTCGTTTAAACGTGTATCGCTATAATTTGCCTGTAAACCCAACATTGCATTTAAATGCCGAACACTGAAGTAACAACCGATCTGTTCCGTACAGCGTGGTCCAAATTCGCAACGGGCGTGACCGTGTTGACGACGCCAGAAGTTGATGGATCAGGCGTTCACGGCATGACAGCGAACGGTGTGGCGAGCGTTTCTCTTGAACCTCCACTCGTGCTGGCGATAGTTGGCCACGAACGCAACACGTTTCCGTTGCTCGCAGCGAATCGGAGGTTTGGCATTAGCGTACTCACGCTAGACCAAAGAGGAATCGCCCGACATTTCACGGTTCCCGACGAGATCAGGGACACGTTGCCGCCACCACCGACGGAACGCTTGGGCAAATCGACCGTTATATCGGGTGCGTTGGCCGCTATGGATTGTCGGGTCACCGAGGCGTTTCAAGCGGGAGACCACACCGTGTTCATCGCCGAAGTTGAAAACATCAAGGTCGGTTTCGGTCATCCCTTAGTGTTTTATGAGAGTCATTTCGCCGAGTTGGCTTGAACGCCGTCAACCGCCCACGATCGCATGGTTTCTGCGTTCGTTAATGTAGAATCGGAGAGTTAGTCCGACGCGATCCCTTCATCAACGCTCCTGAATTAGACATGTCTGACAACTACGCAATCGTTGCCACTGGCGGCAAACAGTATCGCGTCCGCCAAGGCGATGTGCTCGACGTCGAAAAACTGCCCTACCCAGAGGGTTACACAATCACGCTAGACGACGTGTTGTTGACCTGTGTTGACGGCGAAGTGGAGGTCGGTGATCCAAAGGTAGACGGCGCACAAGTGGTCGCTACTGTCCTTTCTCACGGACGCGAAAAGAAAAAGACGGTTTTCAAGTACAAGAACAAAACCCGTTATCGCATCAAGCGGGGTCATCGGCAGCCGATCACCTCACTCGAGATAACAGAAATCGAAGTGTAATCGCACCGCGTTAGATTTCGGAGAATCCGCTATGGCACACAAAAAAGGTTCCGGCACATCGAGAAACGGTCGCGACAGCGCGGGGCGTCGTCTGGGTGTCAAAGCGTTCAGTGGCGAGGTTGTTAGCGCAGGTTCGATACTGGTTCGCCAGCGCGGCACGCGCTTCTACGCCGGCGAAAACGTCGGCATGGGTAGAGACCACACTCTTTTCGCCACAGTAGACGGTACAGTCCGATTTGACTATGCCCGGCAGGACAAACGGCGCATCAACATAGACGCGCTTGTGGCTTGATACAGCAGGTAGATTTGCCCAAATGAAAGCCGACATTCATCCCACGTACTTCCCCGAAGCCAAAGTCGTTTGTGCCTGCGGCGTAGAAGGCATGATCACTGGTTCCACGCGGGAAGAGATACACGTCGAAGTCTGCAGCAGCTGCCACCCTTTCTGGACAGGTGAGCAACGTATCGTCGACACCGAAGGGCGCGTCGAAAGATTGATGCGCCGTTACGGAATGTCGATGCCAGAATAAGCGCGTTGCCGCTTCCGGTGCCTGAAGTAGCACCATTTGGTCGCCCACCTTCTTTTTCTAAGCCACGCGGCCCATTCAAGCCGCGTACGTGTGCCGGTGCATGACTGTCAGCACGTTCTTCGCAAACATGCCTAATGTCTGATTCGGCAAGCACATCCGGTTCGCAGGAACCGTCCGCCCGACTCTATGGAGGACAGGCGATCATCGAAGGCGTGATGATCCGAGGCGCGCGAGCGTGTGCTGTGGCAGTACGGCGCGCCGATGGTTCGATACATCACGAGACGATACCCCTGCTCGGTTGGGCCAACGGCAATCTCCGACGGGTACCGTTTGTGCGCGGCATATTGGTCTTAATCGAGACGTTGGTCATCGGAATGCGCGCCTATACGATTGGCGCGAACCAGCAAATCAAAGACGCCGACGAGGATGAGGATGCCGAGATAGGAACGCTCGGTATAGGCGTTATGACCGGTATCGCTTTCGTGTTTGGCATCGCATTGTTCTTCTTGTTGCCCCTTTTCCTGTCACGGCCTGTGGAAGCCCAATCGCATTTCGTTGCCAACATCGTCGAGGGATTGGCGCGGCTGGTCATATTCCTCGTCTACATCTGGGCGATTGGTTTCATGAAAGACATCAAGCGCATGTACGGCTACCACGGCGCTGAACATATGACGATTCACGCTCACGAACATGGCCTTCAGCTGATTCCAAGCGAGATACGAAAGTTTTCACCGGCCCACCCGCGTTGCGGCACATCGTTCCTGCTCACCGTGATTGTCGTCTCGATAATCCTGTTCATGTTCGTACCGCGTGAACCTCTGTGGATGCTCATCGGCTCCCGGATCGTGCTGATACCGGTGATCGCGGCGATGAGCTATGAGTTCATACGGTTCACCGGTTTGCACAGCGGCAACGTGATCGCCGATATGATCGGGAAACCTAATCTTTGGCTCCAGAGACTCACGACCGCGCAACCCGATGACGAGATGATTGAAGTCGCAGTATCGGCGATGCGCTCAGCGATCGAGATAGACGAACGCGATGACGCTTAAAAGATCTTGCAGACTGGAATACGCCGCTTGCGTTAATGCCGACGTTTAGCCAGTTCGGCCCAAACTTCCTCGACCGAAACGCCGATCGATTCCAACAAGGTCAAACAGTTGTATATCAGGTCAGCCATCTCGAGCGGCACCTCGTCTTTGGCGCCGGTCGCCGCAGCTAGCCCGGTTTCACCCGCCTCTTCGATGACCTTCTGAGCGATGCGAGATGGTCCCGCTTTGATCAGTTTCGCGGTGTACGATCTCTCGGGCAAATCAACCGCGCGTTGATGGATCACCTCGGCCAATTCATGCAAAATCCCTGGGCCGCTTCGGTTGGTCGATTCGTCTGACGGGTCTAACGAAGCGTGGAAGCACGAAATTTCGCCCGTGTGACACGCCGCTCCTGCTGGTTTCGCGTGCACCAGCAGTGCATCGCCGTCACAGTCCAACCGGAGATCCACAACGTCGAGATAGTCCCCTGACGTCGAGCCCTTTTCCCACAGTGTCTTGCGGCTACGGCTGTAGAACCAAACGTGAGGACCCGCGATAGTGCGCTTCAGCGCCTCGCGGTTCATGTGCGCGACCATCAGGACATCCTTGGTGCATGCGTCCTGCACCACGGCCGTCAATAACCCTCGGTCATCAAAAGTAATCATGCGATCATCTCAAGTCGGATCATTCAGTGGATCATCCTGATTGGCAGACCCGATTCGGCCATGTGCGACTTTACTTCTTGTATGCGCAAATCTCCATAATGGAACAGCGATGCCGCCAAAACCGCGTCCGCTCCACCGTGAGTGACGGCCTCTACGAAGTGTTCTGGAGTGCCGGCACCCCCGCTAGCTATTAACGGGATCGACACCTGAGATGAGATGGTGCTGAGCAAATCACAATCGTAACCGGTCTGTTGACCATCGGCGTCCATACTCGTGACCAGCAACTCACCAGCTCCGAGTTCCGCACCTATGCGCGCCCACTTGATGGCATCAAGCGCGGTTGGTCTCCGGCCGCCATGCGTATACACCTGCCACAAAGCTTCGGCATAGTTTTCGCTGCCGTCGGAACGGGTCAGCGTAGCCGGTTCTTCAACCCGCTTGGCATCGATTGCCAAGACGACACATTGCGATCCAAACTCTCGTGCGCATTCTTCTATGAGTGTTGGATTCGCGACCGCCGCTGAGTTTACGCTGACTTTTTCGGCACCAGCTTCGAGCATGCGTCGCATGTCTTCACGCGAGCGGATCCCCCCGCCGACGGTCAACGGTATGAAAACCTCAGCCGAGACTCGCATAACGACGTCGACCATAGTGTCTCTAGCGTCCGACGATGCGGTGATGTCCAGAAAAACCAGTTCGTCAGCGCCTTCGGCGTCATAGAAATGTGCCAGTTCAGCTGGATCACCCGCATCCCTAATGTTGACGAAGCTGACGCCTTTGACGACACGCCCGCGGTCTACATCCAAGCATGGAATGACGCGATTCGTCAGCATGATGTGCTAGATGAGGTGTGATTAGTTCTGTTTGGCACGACGTTTGCGATAGACATGCACATAACGTTGCACACCTAGAGTGCGGCGTGTTATGGGCGTCATATCGTGTTCGGCGGCCCAGCGTTCGACGCGCGTCGGATCGACGCGTTTCGATTTTGCCGGTCCGGTGTCGCCGCGTGCGTCCGTTGAGAACCAGTCGGCTACCAACATCCAACCACCCCCTGGCAAAAGATCCGCGACGGACGCAAATAACCGCGCCGGGCTAGTCGTGTTGTGCAGCGCGTCGATAACCACGATGCCGTCGGTATCCAATTCGGTTGAAGAAAGATCGTCTCCCACGACCAGAGTGGGCGAAATGTTCGTCAGGTGGACTCGTTCGACCTCGGATGCCAATTCGTCTAAGACCGTTTGGTCATCATCCAGTGCGACCACGCTACCGTCGTACACATACTTGGCGATCGGTATGGTCAGACCATCAACGCTCCCGCCCAACACTGCGACGTGCTGGGATCGATGTATCGGTAACAGCGAGATGATGGCATGAGGATCGATTTGATCGTTAAACGTGTGCCAACTGGCGGTAGGTCTGGTTGTCAATGTGGGGTCTCTTTGTCTCGCGGTTTATTGGTGCCGGTGTTCATGCGAGTCGCATTGCGGCGTCGACCTATTTTTCTGCTGACCTTATCGCTTCTGCCAAATCCAGTGAACCAGCGTAGATTGCCATGCCTGTAATCGCACCCGCGGCCCCGATTTCACGGAGTTTGTTGATGTCTTCAACCGTCGCAATTCCGCCCGCCACCATTACTGGATATTCTATTCGGCTGATCAACTCGCTCACCGCATCGAAATTGGGGTGCGAAAGCGTACCGTCACGTGCCGTATCTGTATAGATGAAGTTTCGGACGCCACGAGCGTCCGCCATTTCATTCAGAAGTTCGATTGCGCGGAGCGAGGTTTCAGCGAGCCAACCGCGAGTTCTTACATATCCGTCTTTGGCGTCGACGGACACGCAGACGTGACGCGCTCCATATGTCTCGACGCTGAGTTGAACGTCGTCAGGGTTTTCGACCGCTGCGGTTCCGAAAATGGTTAATTCAACACCCATATCCAAAACAACCGCCGCATCTTCGAATGTGCGTATACCGCCGCCCATCTGGATTGGGACATCTACAGAATTGACGATGCGACGGATCGCTCGAGCATTGACACGCGCCCCTTCTTTTGCTCCGTCCAAATCGATTACATGAAGCCTTTCGGCACCCATGTCAATCCACCGTAAAGCTGCGTCCAACGGATCGTTGTCGAAAACGGTCTCTTGGGCATAGTCGCCTTTGAACAGGCGCGCACAGCGTCCATTCCGAATATCTATGGCCGGGATTACTTGCATCGTCTATCAGTTTTGGTCGGTCTCAGACCGTTGATTGAGCGAAATCCAAGAACCGCTCATAGATGGACAAACCTGCTCTGCCACTTTTCTCCGGGTGGAACTGCGTCCCAACAACGTTGCCTCTGACCACCGCCGCGCACACGTCGATCCCGTGTGGAGAAACAGCGGCAACGTCTTTGGTGTCGGCTGCGTTGCAGTGATAGGAGTGCACGAAATAAAAAAACGCATTTTGCGGTATACCGGCGAAGATCGGGTGACGCGGCACCGCTTCGTCTCGAAAGCGAACCGTGTTCCAACCCATGTGCGGAATCTTCAACGGTCGTCCGGTCGTTTCGGCCTTAACCTCAGGGAGCCTGACAACCTCGCCTTCCAAAACGCCCAGACCGGGTAACTCACCCTCTTCCGATCTTTCGAAGAGAATCTGCATTCCTAAGCAGACGCACAGCAACGGTCTACCCGATGCCGCGAACTTGCGGATCGTAGATGGTAGCCGTAGATCGTTCAACTGCTTCATCACGGCGTCATTGGCGCCTACACCCGGCAGGATCGCAGCGTGAGACGAAGCGATAGTTTCAGCGTCGGTGGTGACCACCGGTTCGCCACCGACGACACGGACCGCCTTTGCGACGCTATGGATATTGGCAGCGCCCGTATTGATGATCGCGAGGCGGAAACTCTTCATCGATTTCGCCTCGTGCCGGTCACCAATTCCGTAGGCAGGTCACGATCTACATAGCGCGCCATCATATAGACGCAATCTGATAACCGATTCAACCACGCCAGAAGATGTTCGTTCCGGATCATTTCGTCTTCGAAAAGTGCGACGGCTTCTCGTTCCAAGTTGCGTATCTTGCACCGGGCCATGTCCATAGCGGCCGATCCAACCGACGCTCCGGGGATGATGAACGTCGGAGGCAACTGTATCTCGTTTTCCAACCTTTTCAGGAGTTCGTCAAGCGCTGCTACCTGCTCCGAGTCAATCGTCTGGAATCGTTGGCGGAATTCATCGAGATGATCGATTTCGGTGGTTATCTCGGCGTTCGCGAGGAACATCAACCGCTGGATTTCAAGAAGCTCATCTTTCAGGAAGTCCGAATCGCATGACGCACGAGCCAACCCGATGGCGCTTATGGCTTCGTCGCCGATGCCATTCGCTGCGACACGCCGGTTGGATTTCGCGACCCGACCGCCGTAGAGCAGCGACGTCTCGCCGCGATCTCCGAACTTGGTGCTTATGGAATTCCTGACCAATGCGGTTGATATAACATGTGTACCGACAGGTATTTTGATTCTACGCTGTGTCGGCGAGTTAACCGACACCTCAGAATCGAGCGGGGTCCCGCTCAAAATCTCGATTGGCAATCGCCCTCGATGCCGACGAATTTCCGGACCAAATGACAACCGCCGAACATCGACATTCGATCCCGCTAAACACGGTTCGCGTCACCGAAAAGGCGGCTTCCAAGGCGATCGAGTTCGCCCAAAAGGCAGGACGTGAGCACTGCGGCCTCAAGATCGCTGTGCAGGGAGGCGGATGTTCCGGGCTGCAATACGTGCTTGAACTCGTCGATGGACCCGACGATTCGGACAAGGTGATCATCGAAAACGGGATCGAAGTCTACATTCCGAAACGGGCATTCGTGTTCCTTGCCGGTACCGTTTTGGACTTCTCCGACGGTTTAAACGGGCGCGGGTTCGAGTTTCATAATCCAAACGCGAAACGGACGTGCGGATGCGGCGATTCATTCGCGGTTTGAAGCCGTAGCAATGATAGGCTCCGCGCCACCCTCGACTAGTATCGATCTCCGTCAGTCGCTCTCGACGTTCGTTGAAAACGGCGTCGCCATCTGGACTCCAGATTTCGGTTCAGTGTTCAAACACTCCGGACCGGATGCGCTGGATCTATTGCACCGGATCACAACGAACTCGCTCATCGATCTGCAGGACGGCGCATCTCGTCAGACGGTTTTGACCAACGAGAAGGGGCGCATCATCGATGCTCCGTGGGTGATCAAACTCGCCCAGGACGACCTTTTGTTGGTGTCTGATGCGCAAGATCCGAGGGCGATCCAGGAAGGTATTTCGCGCTTCACGATTATCGAGGACGCTGAGTTAATCGAAATCACCGACGAATGCACCCGGTTCATGGTGTTCGGTGAACAGGCAACGGATTTAATCCTCAAGGCATTCCCACGGGCCAATCGATCAGTCACTTCAGGTTTGATGGACTTGGGCGAAGACAATGACATCTTTGCATTGCGGACCGATGCCGCCGGGGAGACGACTTGGATGATTGTTGCTCCACGTGAAAAAGCGGAGGACCTGTCGTCGCGCTTCGGAAATTTGGGCCACAACATGTCGAACCGAACATTGTTTGATCATGTACGCATCACAAACCGGGTTCCGATCGTCGGTTTTGAGTTGACCGAAAATGTGAATCCGTTAGAAGCATCGATGCGCCATTTGATTGACTTCGACAAAGGGTGTTACGTCGGACAAGAGGTCATTGCTCGTCTCGATACCTACGACAAGGTACAACGCAAATTGGTCGCGTTCAGCGAAGTGGGCGATCCTTGTGATCGAGGCAAAATCGAGATTGGTGATCGCATTGTGGCCACCCAAGGAGGTAGGGATGCGGGGTGGGTTTCGTCCGTAGCGGTCGACCCGGCCACCGAAACAACGTTTGGATTGGCCTTCATTCGTACACAGTACGCGGACGGCGAGGAAATTGAATTGGCCTCCAGCGGCGATGGGACAACGCTGCTGGCTTGAGTGAAATAGTGGAGCGGGAGACGGGATTCGAACCCGCGACACCCTGCTTGGAAGGCAGGCACTCTACCACTGAGTTACTCCCGCGAGTGTGCTTCTCATTTTAACGCGGTGGCGATATCGGGCGGCCTGCAAACCAAAATTAGAATTGTTTGAGGCAGCGACTCAAAAATGCAGAGCAGGGAATGAAGACCACAGGTTTTAGAACTTTGGTGCTGGGCACGCCGTGGCGTAACTTGACGTACTGCATCATCGAAACGGACGAGGGGATAACTGGTATCGGCGAAGCCCGAGTGTTGGGCAAGACTCACACCGTCAGCGAGTATCTCAAAGACGCCCAACGTCATTTCATTGGCCACGATCCCTTCGATATCGAAGCGCTGTATCGGCGGATGACTTTGCTCGACTTCGGCAAACCAGGCGAGGTTGTTCACACGGGACTTGCCTTGGTCGAACTGGCGTTTTGGGACATCATCGGTAAAGCGTGCAATCAACCGGTCTACAGATTGCTAGGAGGACAGGTCGCCGAACGTGTGCAAGCGTATGCGAACGGTTGGTACACGGTGGAACGATCGCCAGAGCAATTCGCCGAGGCGGCGCAGCGGGTGATCGACCGCGGTTACCGCGCCATGAAGTTTGATCCTTTCGGTAACGGCGACTTGGAACTGGAACGGGATGAGTTTTTCAAATCGCTGGACTTGGTCGAGGCTGTGGCGTCGGTCGCCGGCACGCGTGCGCAGATCATGATCGAGATGCATGGCCGTTTCGCACCGCATCAAGCTAGAGAGATCGCGCGGCACATCGAAAAGTACAACATTGGCTGGATCGAAGAGCCCGTGCGACCGGGCGATGTCCCGGCCTTGGAATCGATCCGCAGCCACACCGGTTTACCGATCGCGACTGGCGAGCGACTATACGGGGCACCGGAATTCCGAGAGATTTGGGGTGCACAGACGGTCGATGTGATTCAACCCGACATAACGCAATGCGGAGGCATCCTCGAGGTCAAAAAGATCGCGTCGACTGCGGAGAGTTACTCCATTATGGTCGCACCGCACAACGTCGGCGGGATCATTTCAACCATGGCGGCGTTGCATCTTTGCTTGACGTTGCGCAACGTCAAGATACTCGAGCATTTCAATGATTTCGCAGATCCACACGTAAAAAGCGCCGGCACCAATTACCCAGAAGTAGTGGACGGATTCTTCCCGATTCCAGACAAACCAGGGTGGGGAGTGGAGTTGAACGAGGATTTCATTCGATCCCAACCGCCTAATTTCACCGACGCGGGCGTAATTGCCGATCCCGGACTCAACATGTTTGTAAACGCGGATTGGGCCAAACGCGGCCAAAGCGATTGATCGGTTTTCTGGAGATGCTTACGCGACAAGCAATTTCCACTCACGCTTCGGGATAAACCAAAGACTGGTAGAGGTAAATGACCAATTCACCACCATCCAACGAGACACGTTTAATCGAACCGCACGGTGGCGCGTTAGTGGATCTGATTGCAAGTTCCGAGCGCGCCAGCGAACTCGACGCCGAGTCGAGGTCAATGCCAAAATGGGTTCTTACTCCGCGCCAGTTGTGTGATATCGAACAGCTGTTGACCGGCGCGTTTTCTCCGCTTAAAGGGTTCATGAACCGCGCTGACTACGAAGGCGTTAGAGATGAAATGCGTTTGACGAACGGCACGCTTTGGCCGATGCCGATCGTACTCGACGTGCCGGCCGAATTTGCCGACACACTGTCTCGCGATGACCGGATCGCATTGATGCATCCAGAAGGTGTTTTGACGGCGGTATTGACCGCCGGCGACATCTGGCGTCCAGACAAAAAGGACGAGGCAGAAAAGGTATTTGGCACCTCGGACCCGTTTCACCCCGGCGTCAACGTCGTCCTAAATGAGACAGAGGCCTACTACGTTGGTGGATCGTTAGAAGGCGTCCGCGCCTCACAACACCATACGTATGCAGAACTAAGGCACACCCCAGCGCAACTACGCGACGAGTTTAAAAAACGCCGATGGTCCAAGGTGGTCGCATTTCAAACCAGAAATCCGATGCATCGGGCTCACGTCGAATTGACGCGCCGGGCAGCTGAACAGGTCGACGCGAACCTCCTTATCCATCCGGTAGTCGGGCTAACGAAGCCGGGCGACGTGGAATATCACACGCGGGTGCGTTGCTACAACGCGGTGTTGGACGGATATTCGGACGGCTCCGCGGCTTTGAGCCTTTTGCAACTGGCGATGCGCATGGGAGGGCCTAGGGAGGCGGTGTGGCACGCGATTGTACGCAAAAACTATGGTTGCAGCCACTTCATCGTAGGTAGAGACCACGCTGGCCCTGGTAACGATGCGAACGGAGAACCGTTCTATGGCCCGTACGACGCGCAATACTTGGTAGAAAAGTTTCGCGATGAACTGGGCATCGATGTCGTGACGTTCCAAGAGGTTGTATACGACGGTGCCAGCGATCGCTACGTCACCCGCGACGAGTTGCAAGACGACTCTCAGATCATGAATCTGTCGGGCACCGAGTTGCGTGATCGTCTGCAGACGGGAGCCGAAATCCCGGAATGGTTTTCATTCCCGAGCGTCATCACTGAGTTGCGGAAATCGTATCCGGCGATGGCAGAAAGGGGCTTCTGTGTTTACATCTCAGGCGACGGCGCAAATGCGAACTCTTCGCTCGCGAACGCATTAGCCGAGATCCTTTTGGAAGATGGAAATCGTCCCGTAACGATTCTGGACGAGGATTCACATTCTGGTGAGACAGTTCGATGGGTTTCGCGTGAAGCATCACGCAACGGCGGAGCTGTGATCGCCGTCGACGGCAGCGGCGAAAACGCAGAAACGACTCGGGATTTCGTTTCGGACGGCGGTGTGTTCGTTAGCGTTAATCGCGGAGCGGCTTCCAGTGGCAGCACCGACACAGAGGTGAACTTGAATTCGAACGCCGCGCCTGCCGAAGGTGCTGCCAACGTGATTGATCGCCTACAGTCGCTTGGGCTGATTTCTTGAAATTCGCGTTCTGCGCAATGAGTTCGGGTGAATGATTCGTCTGAATCTAACTCAATCACAGCATCGCGACCAAAAGCAACTCTATGTCCCATAAAACAACCGACGCACGCTTAGGATAACTAGCGATACGGATCGGACTCAATAGGGATTTGGGACGTTGTATCTTTTATTGGTGTAGAGTTGGCAAATGTTAGGCCGTCAGTGACGACCGGGGAAGTCATGAAAATCGAAAACGTTTCGCTCAGAGAAGTGCAGGAAGTGTGGGAATCAAACCGGAAATATTCAGCAGCATCAAGATCGCCCGAGATGCTCGCGTTAGTTGAGGCACTTTCGAACATGTCAGTTGGCGATGCCCGCGCAATTAGCTACGAAGCAAGCAGGAACGCCACGAACGTCAAACTCCAAGTCCAAAGAGCTGCCAAACTGATGGGCAAAAACGTCAACGTCGTTATCGACGCCAACAACAATCGAGTGATGTTCTCTGTATTGGATCGACCTCCGCGACCCCGACGCACCGTCGCGCGAAGTTAACCGTCGCAATCTTCGACAAATGCGCAAAGAACTTTTTTTGGGTTCCGATGGCGTAATTCCTGATTATTTGTCAAATTTGCGGCTATCCGATATGTTGGCCTACTAGCGTTCCTAATCCGTATGTGATCGCGCCTGCAAACAGTCCGACTGCCAACATCCTCAACGCGCCGAACGCAGTTCCGCTGCTGGAAAGCCACCCTAATGCACCGCCGACGATCAGTAGGGCTACGGCAGCTCCCGCCGCACTGGCAAGGATCGACACGGATCCGCTTAAACCTACGATGTAAGGCACTAGCGGGACCAACGCGCCGCCTGCAAACGCGATCAGTGAACTGACTGATGCCCAGATTGGCGAACCGCCAAGGTCATCCGGGTCTATCCCCAACTCTTCCCGAACATGCACATCGAGCGCTACTTCGGGGTCACTCATTATTCGCGCAGCAGCAGATTTCGCTTCGTCAGCGTCGAGGCCTTTGGCTTGAAGAATTTCGACCAGTTCACCTTCTTCTTCGTCATGCCACAACAGCAGTTCGGCCCTCTCCCACCGAATCAAATTTTCGTTGAACTCGCGTTGGGAGACGACAGATATGTACTCGCCAGCGGCCATCGAAAGAGCGCCGCTGACCAGAGCTACGGTACCGGCAAGTAAAACTACACCCGGATCGTCGGCTCCGGCTGCGACGCCAATTACCAGAGCAGCATTTGACACCAAGCCATCGTTTACTCCCAATACGGCGGCGCGGAGCGCTCCCGAACGCGTCGCAACTGAACCATGTTCCACGTGTGAGCCATCGACGTTGACGTCGGAGGACAGCCGATCGAGCAATTCCATGGTTTCGACGGCTTCTTCTCGAAGGTCGTGCATCAGATATTCGTCGCTGTGCCGACTTAACATGCGTCGAAATCGGACACGCAAGAAACCAGAGAATCGAGCTGGATTTACGACCTTGCTAGCGATTTTCAGCAGCAAAAGCGTGATTGAGAACCGGCCAGACGACTGACGAGCAGCGCGGTTGGTTGTGTCTAACCATTGGCGAGCCAACCCAATCTCGATCTCACGCAGGCGACCATAGTCGCGCTTGCGATCCGGATCCGCGCTGCCATCTGCAAGCGCACCGTAAATGGCGGCGTTTTTCAGAGCGTCTCGAAAGAGGGCCCGTTGCTTAGAGTTGCCGAACATCGAACCACCCTAAGTCTAAGCAACCCGATCAAAGGGAACCGTCAAGGATCACATCTACACACGCGGGTCTGCCCGAGGCAACGGCAGCGTCGATTGCTGGTTTGATGTCGTCCGCTTGAGTTACCCGGATTCCTACGCCGCCGTACGCCTCGATCTGCGCCTTGAAATCGAACGGAGTAGGGAAGTCCATGGCGTTGTAGATTTCAGGTTCCGGGAGACCGCTCATCTCGTGGTAGACATTCATATTGACCTTGAGCACACGGTATGCGGCGTTGTTGCAGATGACGTACGTTACCGGAATGTCGTAATTGACGGCCGTCCATAGCCCTTGAACTGTCATCATCGCGCTGCCGTCGCCGACGATTCCGATCGTCGGGTTGTCAGGTTTCGCGAGCGTCATGCCCATGGCCGCACCGATTCCCCATCCAATGGCGCCGCCTCGAGCGGACATCACGTTTAGATCGGTTCGTCGCGCGATGCCGGCGTACACCATCCCCTGTGAAGAGATCGAGTCGTTGAAAACGTTGGCATTTTTCGGGATCGCATTACCGAGTGCCTTACCCATCGCCGCGGGAGGGATCGGAGAGCGGCTCCAACCAGACGCAGCGAGCTCCTCGAACGCGGCAGCTTTGGCACGATTATCGTTCGCGATGCTCGTTCGTCTTTTATCGGCCGCTTCGCGCGCTTCATCACCCATACGCGCCTTTACCGCTTCGTCTAGTTGTGACAATGCATGCTTTGGCGATGCCCATATGCCTATGTCAGTGGGTTCTTTCTTGCCAATCTCGCTGCTATTGATGTCGATATGGATCAGCTTCGCGTCGTCGGGGACGAAGTTGCCACTCTGGTAGAAGAAGTCGTCGAACACGGCACAACCTACGGCCAGCACCACATCGGCGTTTTGGATGGCTTCCCTGCCTTCCTTGGTTCTGAACGACAGAGCGCCACACCAGAGATCATGGTCGGTGGGGTAGTTCGTGTGACCGCCCGCCGCTCCGAAAACCCTAGCCGCCAAAGTATCCGCTAGTTTGGCGGCCGCATCCGCACCGCCAGATGCATGGACACGATCTCCCACAACCAGTAAGGGGTTGTTCGCATCGGCCAAAAGGTCGGCGGCTTTTTCGACTGCACCTGGTTCCGGAAGAGGATCGGCGAAAATGGGCACTGAAGGTGAGATATCGATATCGGCGTAGTCGTCGAACGCGTTGGTGGACACTGCCACGAAGACTGGCCCGGTGGGCGGGGTTCTCGCTTCCTGGAACGCTCGGCGCATCACGGACGGAACCTGTTCAGGATGCGAGATCTCTGCGCTCCACTTGGCAAACGGTGCCGCCATGTCCGCAAGGTCGCTCCTGCCTGCCGCCATGTGGCGGATGTCCTTGTTGCCCGCGGTGATGACGACTGGCGAACCGGTACGGTTTTGGTCGACCATCAAGCTGAAACCGTTAGCGAGACCGTTATCGATGTGCAAGCTAACGAACCCGACCTCGCCACTGGCCCGGGCGTATCCCTCGGCCATTCCTACCGCCACACCTTCTTGCACCACCATCAGGTATTCGAGATCGGGATACTCATGGATGACGCTCATCATCGGCGCCTCGCTTGTACCTGGATTGCCGAAGATGTAACGTACTCCTTCGGATCGAAGCGTCTGCAAAAACGCGTGTCTGCCTTGGAGTTTGGAAGTCATCGTGGCATCTCCTAGTGATCGGGCGGTTTTTTCAATTACCTATCGAATCAGCCCTCGTTTGAAGCGTCCAACAGCACTTGCCTCAACTTGTCGGTGACTTTTTGGACTTCCTCGTCGGAGAGGTTCAGTGGGTCAACCCAAAAATCTGGAACCTCTTCAAGGAACGTCAAAATCACGACGCGGTCAGGGCCTTCCAACATTCTTTCGCCGATGACGCTCTTGGGCGGGCCGCGCCAAGAGTCGTTGAGCCTCAACACCGCGTGAGGAATGTAGTGGTTGTAGTCGTGGACAACCTCCGCGTCTACGCCCGGGATCTCTATGACTTGGTCCACGACCGACTGCATCAGTCTCGTGTAACGCCGATTCTCCTCATCTTCGTCTTCGTTGACGAACGTTTCAACCGCCGCCAAGATGCCGGCGATCGATTCTTTGGAGACTTTTTGCGCTCGTGCGACCGTCGCGTTCGGGGCGTTGTTCAGCTTGGCGTATTCGATCCACTCCTCGCTGCCGAGTAGCAATCCGGTTGCTTGTGGACCGCGAATACCTTTACCGCCGGAGAAAGATACCAAGTCGGAACCAGCCTCGACGAATTTGGTCAGATTCCCGCGCGGTGGGAGGCGAGATGCGGCATCGCACATCAACGGCACACCATTTCGGTGTGCTATCTCGACGAGTGTTTCGATTGGTAAGACGTTGTCACCGCTGTACGGCGATTCCAGATGAATGATCGCTGCGGTTTTGTCAGATATCGCGTCCTCAACTTCTTCGGGGGAGCATCCGTCGGCATCGCCGACCTCTACGAAGCGTGCGCCTGGCGTTAGGTAGAGATGGTCGTACCCGAATCGGTGGTTGCGCTGGATGATCAGCTCGTTCGGCACGTCGTCCGAGATTGGCAGCTGGAAGATCTTTTCGGGGTCATCCTTCGCCATTGCGGCAGCCGTTTGAACCGTCAGGCCACCGGATGCGCCACTGGTAATGGTGGCCGCCGGCACGCCGATTATCTCGGCGATCCGTTTTCCGGCGGCGTCGATGAGTTCGGGAAGCTCGACGAACGGATCCACCATCGCCATCATTGCCTGCATTGCTTCCGGACGCGGACGTGTCCCCGAAAAACGTGTGACGGGTCCGGCGGCGTTAATTATGGGTGTTACGCCTAGGCTCTCGAGAATCCGCTCGCCACTGCTGTAATCCGTCATCAATGTCTGACCTTTTCGCTTACCTCGGTCCGTTGCGTTTGAAAGCAAGGACGAGGATTGGGTGAAGGATGTTTCGTGCAATTATCGTTCAAAACGGGTCGGATGGGCGCTCAGAGATCGATTGTTGAAACATGGTGGTGCGCGACGAAGTCCTCATTGATTTCAAAGCCAAGGCCGGGCGAATCGGGCGCGGTGAGTACGCAGTCGTCATTGACGAGGATTTCCTGTGTCAATCCGAACTGCTGCGCTTCGAGCGGACTCCAGTATTCGTAGAAGTCGCAGTTGAGAACGGACATGATTACGTTGAGGTTTGCGGCGTTCATGAGAGAGTTGCCGGCAGTTCCAACTTCACAGTTGACGTTGAAGCCTTCGGCCATTCCGCACTGTTTCTTCAGCCCAGTGATGCCGATCTTGCGAGTCGTGCCTCGGATGGTGGGAGGCCAACCTCGTTCGAGAGATCGAGCGGCTTCATGGAACAGAAACTGTCCCGAATCGCTCATGTTCAATGGTGTGTCCAGTTCCGCGGACAGCTTGCGGATCGCTTGTTGGTCGTCCCAAGGGACGGGATCTTCGAACCAGTGGAAATTGTTTTCGTCTAATGCGCGGCCGATTCTGAGTGCCGATGACAGGTTGTAGCCGTTGTTCGGGTCGAGCATCAAACGCATCTCTTCTCCGACTTCACGACGAACTGCGGTGACCATTTGGATCACTTGATCGGTCGGCATCGCGCCCGGGTGGATCTTGTATGCCCGGAAACCTCTTTCGACCAATTCAGCCGCTTCTGCTACATAACCTTCTACGGTTGAGTTCAGAGGGGGATAGGTAGCGTAGACCTCGGTCTCTCTTCTAGCAGTCCCGAGCATTTCGTGAACGGGCAATTCAGCACCCTTACCTGCGGCGTCCCACATGGCGACGTCGACGTGCGACCACAATGCGTAGATTGATGCGCCATGCTCCGACAAGTTAGGAAGTTGGTGCCAGAGCCATTCGCGATCGGCGATGTTCATTCCGACCAATCTTCCTTCGAACGCGGATTGGAAAGAACGGATCGTCTTCGCTCCACCTCCGCCTCGGTCGCCGATGTGGGCATTCCCCTGGATGCCTGTTTCGGTGATTAAACGCAACACACCGGCAGTGAGTTGGCCGCCCATGCCACCACGGGCATCGTTGACGCTTATGCGCGGGACTTCAAACTCGATTACGTCGATCTTGGCTTCAGCTATCTTCATCTTTTCGGCGGGTTGAGATGTTCGATTTACTATTCAGTGTTGGTGATGTTAAACCGCTGAACTCGAATGGGTAAAGATGTCGTCTTCCGAAGAGCATGGCAAGATCCAGATGTGGGCTGATTATGTTGAGGAAGTCAGGTTGGCGCACAGGATTCCGGGAATCGCCGCGGGCATCGTGTGTGGGTCGGAGTTGGCTTGGTTTCAAGGGTTTGGCGAGACCGAACTAGGTAATGGCAAGGCGCCAGACGAGCACAGCGTGTTTCGCGTCGCTTCCAACACGAAGACGGTCACGGCTACGGCGCTGATGATGCTACAAGAGGCTTCGATGCTGTCATTGGATGACCCGTTGCTGCTCTACATTCCTGAGTTCACGTCGTCGGCGGGTATTGCGGGAGACCTTGAAGACGTGACGTTGCGGCGGATGACGGCCCATCGTGCGGGGCTC
Organism: uncultured Dehalococcoidales bacterium; assembly: GCA_964424025.1. GTDB lineage: Bacteria > Chloroflexota > Dehalococcoidia > Lucifugimonadales > Lucifugimonadaceae > Bin127. The sequence continues at coordinate 32,679 of CAYRHG010000149.1, forward strand.
ACGACTGAACATCCTGCGACCGATTGGGATGCACCGGCGTTCCCAGATATGCGGACGATGCTGAACCGGATCGATGAAGTTCAGATGGTCATTCCACCCGACAGCGCTTGGAAATACTCCAACATGGCGTACGGCTTTTTGGGCGAAGTGGTGAATCGGTTGTCTGGTCAGCCGTACGAGCGATTTGCGACTTCGGAAATCTTCGGTCCGCTTGGAATGACGGAGACTACCTTTGACAACACTGCGATACGCGACGCGAATCGCGTGGCCGGTTACAGCCAGCCGTCTCCCGAATCTGAAGGGTTGCGGATTGCGCCTTATTGCGATTTGAATGGTGTCGCAGCTGCTGGTCAATTGATGACGAATGTTGCCGACTTGACCAAGTGGTTGGCTCACATAATGCGGACGGATACGGCCTCTGGACATCGATTAGTAAGCGACCGGATTCGCCGAGAGATGTTGCATCCGGCGTATCTGGATGCCGATTGGACCATCGGTCAATGTGTCGGCTGGCGCGCAATCAGATCGGGAGAGCGTGTGTATCACGGGCACGGCGGCGGGATTCATGGATTCGGGACACAGACGATGTTCCACGCGCCATTCCAGACCGGAGCAATCGTGTTGACAAGTCTCTGGCCGAACCCTGTTTCGGTCTCGCTGGCGCAGAATCTGCTCGATGCAGTGATAGATGATTGGGACGAAATGCCACCAGTCAGCGCTGAAGCCCAGCACGAGATTCCTCCGTCCGATGCGAATTCTGGGCTGAGGGAGTTTGAAGGCGTGTACTTTTCAGAGCCCGGTTTCTGGACGCGTCTGACGGCGGTTTCGGATGACGAACTGCATATGGGCGGGCACGAGGCTTCGCCTTATCTGCTGCACGCCCCAGCGAGTGCTCGAAGGGTATCCAACAGCGGTTTCACGGTGGTCGGCAATCGTGGGTCTGGCGAGAAGTTTGCGATAAGTGATGGCGAGTTTCGTTTGGGCGGTTTCAAATACCGACTGGTCGATAGCAACTGAGGAGTGGCCGAATGTCGAAGATCTTTGAGATTGCTGATGGTTTCGTCGAGACGCTGGCGGAATTGAACCCCATTGTTGCGACGTATCTGGGAGTGCCGGGTTACGACCATTTGATGCCGGATTATTCGCCGGATGCGATGGAACGGTCAAACGCTGCGGAGAAGGATGTTCTGCGTCGCATCGAAGCGGAAGAGTCCGAATCGGTCCGAGAACGGAGATGCAGCGAGACGGTCCAAGAAGAGATGTCGTGGTCGATTGATCAGCACGAGTTGGGGTTGCACTATTCGGGAATGAACATCCTGCACTCGCCGGTGCAGTCTTTGCGCCAGATCTTCGACCTGATGCCGAAATCGACGACGGAGGATTGGGAGAATATTGGGTCGAGGATGGAGGGGATCGGCGATTCGTTGGCGTCGTACCGATCGACGTTGGACGAGGGTATTGATCAAGGAAAATCGACTTCGAAGCGTCAGACGTCTGGTTGTGTCGAGCAGATCGACACTTGGTTGGGCAAAGGCGACGCGACACCCTTCTTCGACGGCGTGGCGGAGGCTGGTGCGGGGTCGGACGATGTAGATGACGCTTTGGCGAACCGATTGTCAGAAGCGGCGACTAATGCAAATGCGGCATATTCGGAGTTCGCCGATTATCTGAGAGGGCGCTACATCCGGCGCGCCCGCGAGCGAGACGCTGTAGGTCGTGAGCATTATGCGGTAACTTCGAGGTCGTATAACGGGATCGACCTCAATCTCGATGAAACGTACGAATGGGGATGGGAGCAGTTGCGTTGGGTACAGTCGGAGATGCGGAAGGCGGCTGAACGAATCAAACCGGGATCGAGCATCGACGAGGCGGTGGACGTGTTGGAGAACGATCCGGAGAGGGCGATTGACGGCGTAGATGAGTTTCGGGAGTGGATGCAGGTTCTTCAGGATTCGACGATCGCCGATATGGATGGCACGCATTTCGACATCGCCGATGACGTTAGGAAGATCGAAGCGATGATCGCGCCTCCGGGTGGTGCGTTGGCGATGTACTACACGGGACCATCGGAGGACTTTTCAAGGCCGGGCAGGACTTGGTATCCGACTGGCGGGAAGACGTCGTTTCCGCTTTGGCGCGAGGTCTCGATTGCGTATCACGAAGGGGTACCGGGGCACCATTTCCAGATCGCGACTACGATGACGCTTTCGGATCAATTGTCGAGATACCAGCGATTGCTCGCAGGTACATCGGGCTACTCCGAGGGATGGGCGCTATACGCCGAGCGGTTGATGCACGAGCTCGGGTATTTGGAGAATCCGGACTACTACATGGGCATGTTGGACGCTCAAGCGTTGCGGTCGGTTCGGGTGATCATCGATATCGGGATGCATCTCGAGAAGCAAATCCCGCATGACTCGGAATTTCATCCCGGAGCGATCTGGACACCCGACCTTGCCTTGGAGTTCATGCGGGACCGCGTGCACTTTCCGCCCGATTTCGTTGCCAGCGAAATCGACCGTTATCTGGGCATTCCGGGGCAGGCGATTTCCTACAAAGTCGGCGAGCGCGTCTGGCTTGAGGCGCGACAACAGTCGCGCGATGAGCAAGGCGCATCCTTTGATCTGAAGCAGTGGCACAATCAGGCGTTGGCTTTGGGCCCGATGGGTTTGGCGCAAATGCAAAGGGAAATGGCGCGAATCTAGGCGCGTCGTACCACGATCCTCCGTTGCGTGTGAGCGGACGGCGAGCTGATTGACTAGGCAGCGGCTTCGGTTCGGCGGTCGAGGACGTTTTTCGCGATCTCTCTAGCTTCGTCTATGTCGTCTGCGAAATGATCTTCGGGAATGTTTTGCAGGACGTTGAGGGCTCGCAGCGTCGTGGCAGGAAGACCGCCTAATCCCATAACGATGCATGCTGTCTCTTCGTCTCGGGCGGTGTTGACCATCTGTTCAACGACGAGTGCCGCGCTGTCATCGATGTATACGGTGTCGGAGAAGTCAAGAATTACGACTTCGTGGTCGCGGATATCGATACCGATGGCATTAATCATCTTGGAAGCGGAGGCGACTGAGAAGGTGCCTTTGAGGGCCACCAAACCAACCCGTGCAGAGAACACGTCGATTTCCTCGACGTTCTCATAGTCTTTGAAGAAGACTTGGTCGAGAAGGGGAACGGATATGACGCTATCCAACTCGAGGCGTTCAAATTGTTTGGCGCTTGCGACGCCGGCGGCGATCATTCCGACAGCGACGGCAGTGACAAGATCCAGAAACACAGTGAGCCCGAGAGTGAGCAGCATTACCAGCAGGTGATCTCTTTGAACATGGAAGATTCTTGTAATGAATCGCCAATCTATGGTGTCCCATCCGACTTTTATCAAGATGCCTGCAAGGACAGCGATAGGTATCGATGCGACGTATTGCCCGAGTTCGATGACGATGGCCAATAGTATCGCGACGCATAGCACCCCTGAGAGAGGTGTCCAACCTCCGGCCCTGATGTTGGCGACGGTTCCGGGGGTAGCGCCTGAGCCGGGGAGCCCGCCGATGAACCCGGTGACGACATTTCCGATTCCTTGTCCCAGCAACTCGCGGTCGGCGTTGTGTCGAGTGTGAGTCATCGAGTCAGCTACCAAGGACGTCAGCAGCGTGTCGACAGACCCGACGAGCGCGATGACGAGTGCGGGTTGAATGGCCCTGAGCAAGGTGCCAGTCGAAAGGTCTGGAGTGACGAGCACGGGCAATCCAGTTGGGACTTCGCCGATGACCGGAGCGTCAGTGAACCAAAGTATTCCGAGGAAGGTACCGATGACGAGCGCAGCCATTGTAGCGGGGAAGAACTTGCTCAATCGTTCGGGCCAAAGGACCGCGACGGCAAGTGTCACAGCACCGATGATGAGCGCGCTAGGATTGAAGTGATTGATCAAATCGGGCCAGGCACGAATGGCCCCTACAGGCCCGCCGGTGGCAATCTCGGCGCCTAGGAATGGGAGCGTCTGGGTCAGCAATATGATGATCCCGACGCCCGACATGAACCCGGATATGACAGAGTAGGGTGTGTACTCGACGAAGCGTCCGATTCGAAGTACGCCTAGGAAGAGCTGTATCAGCCCGGCCATGATGACGATGGTGAAAGCAGCGGCGAGGTTGTCGGCGTTTGCGGTGACGATGACGCCCATCGCGACGGTCATCGATCCGGTGGGTCCGGAAATCTGGGAGCGCGTGCCGCCGAACACAGCGGCGAAGAAACCCACCGCGATTGCGCCATAGATACCCGCGACGGGATCCAGACCGGCCGCGATCGCGAAAGCGAGAGCCACCGGCAACGCTATCACTGCGGACGTGACGCCTCCGAACACGTCACCTCGTAAGGTCACAAAGTCGTAATTGATCTTCGGCACGCTAGATGCCTCGGACTCGAAGCGGTTCAATCGGAAGCAGTGAGAGCATGCTGACTAAGGTTTGAAAACGAAATCGGCATGGTCTGTGAACACAACTATCGAGGACCTGATCGACCGTCACGCGAATGATGTCATGTGAATTCAGAATTATCACGACGTTGACATATTTGGAACTATTGAGACCTTGATTCACGCGGCTATTCGCCCAGTTCACTTTATCAACAGTGACATCACAATGGAGAACCGACGGTAGTATTCCGTAGGTGTGTTAAACGGATTGCTTCAGAGTTCGAGCTTCATGAGCTCGTCGGCGAAAATCAACTGGCCGTGATATTGCTCGCGGATGTCTCCGATGGTTTTTTCCATCGGGCCGTGAGTGGCCAAATCGGGTGATGTGTGTGCAAGGACGAGGGTTTTTGCGCCTGCGCTTTCGGCCATCTCGGCTGCGGTCAACGTGCCGAGTTGCCCGTGGTCAAGACCTTTTGCTTCGAGCGTGGCTTGGTCGTTTGCGCAGTTGGCCACTAAGACGTTGGCGTCGCGTGCGAGATCGATTACAGGGTCGCAGAGTTCGGTGTCGCCTGTGATGACTACGGATTTGCCGGATGCGGTGTCGACGCGATAGGCGAGGGATTCAAGATACGGTTGGACGTGAACGGCTGACGCGGCCGTGATCGACCAGCGTTCGGCGGTCAGGAATGTGCCGGGTCCGACGTCTCGGGCGTAAACGACTGGCGGATCGCGAGGCAGGGTGCCACCTCGATTCACATAGACGTTCTGACTGATTGGGAAATGGACGCGGGCGTACCAATCGTGAGCAAAGACGCCTTTCTCTTCGTCCATGATGCCGTGGACGAAACGTTCGGTGGGAGGCGGACCGTAAACGTTGAGGGTGTTTTCTTGGCCGATGGACTGGTCCCAGCGACAGAGCATAAAGCAAGGCAGATCGACGTCGTGGTCGTAGTGGTGGTGGGTGAAGAAGATGTGGTCGATCTTTGTCGGCCAGAGCCCTGCTTTGACGAGTTTATGGGTGGTGGCCGGACCGCAGTCGAACATTAGCAAATCGCCGTCGACATCGAGCACGAAGGAAGAGCCGAAGCGGAATGGCGTTGGATGTGGCGTTCCGGCGCCGAGGATGTAGAGGTTGGTGGGCATCGTTGCAGGCCCGGATCGCGGTTAGACTTCCAGCTTCATCAGTTCTTCGGCGTAGATCACTTGGCCGTTGTAGACCTCTCGGATGTCTCCGAGTCCTTTTTCTAGGGGGCCGTGTTGCGAGACGTGCGGTCCCATATGGACGAGGACGAGTTTTTTGACGCCCGCTGCTTCGGCCATGCGGCCGGCGCCGGTGGTGCCGCATTGACCGTATGCCTCGCCGTCTTCGGCCATCACTTCCTGATCGTCCCAGCACATGCAGAGCATCACGTCGGCATCGCGGGCCAATTCCGTTACGGAATCGCAGGGTTGCGTGTCGCCGGTGAATACTATCGATTTGCCGCCTTTGGTGTCGAGTCGGTATGCGAGGGAGTCGAGGTACGGTTGCACGTGCTCAGCAGGAGCGGCGGTAACCTCCCACTTGTCTGCGGTTTTGACCGTGCCAGGGCCGATGTCGCGGGAGTAGACGAGCGGTGGTTTGCGGGGCAAGGTCCCGCCTCGGTTGACGTGGATGCGCTGGCTCAAAGGATGACTGACTCGTGCGATCCAATCGTGCGCGAAGATGCCCTCTTCTTTGTCGAGAACGCCGTGGGTGATGCGTTCGGTGAGCGTCGGGCCGTAGACGCTGAGAGTATTCTCTTTGCCGATCGACTGGTCCCAACGGCAAAGCAGGAAGCACGGGTAGTCGATATCGTGGTCGAAGTGGTGGTGAGTGAAGAAGAGATCGTCGATCTGAGTAGGCCAGAGGCCGGACTGGACGAGTTTGTGGGTTGTTGCCGGGCCGCAGTCGAACATGATTTTTTCGCCGTCGACGTCGGCAACGAAGGCGGATCCGAAGCGGGTAGGAGTAGGCGTGGGGGTGCCGGCACCTAGGATGTGGAGGGTTGTAGGGAGTTTGTGGTTGGGCATGGAGGTAGTTTAGTGGTTTCAAACAGCCGAATTCTACCCGTCCGATAAGATTGGATTCGTGGCGGAGCAGCGTTTCATACGGAATTTTTGCATCATCGCGCATGTCGATCATGGGAAGTCGACGTTGGCGGATCGGATGATCGAGTTGACGGGCGCGGTTTCGGAGCGGGAGTTGGTGGAACAGCATCTGGATACGATGGATTTGGAGCGGGAGCGGGGGATCACGATCAAGGCGCAAGCGGTTCGGTTGGGGTTTGAGTCGAAGGACGGTGAGGTGTATCAGTTGAATCTGATCGATACGCCGGGCCACGTGGATTTCTCGTATGAGGTGTCTCGCAGTTTGGCGGCTTGTGAGGCGGCGGTGTTGCTGATCGATGCCTCCCAGGGCATTCAGGCGCAGACGATGGCGAATGTGTATCTGGCGGTGGAGAACGATCTGGTGATCATCCCGGCGATCAACAAAATCGATATGCCGGCCGCGGAGCCGGAACGGGTAGCGGCGGAGATGGCGGATACGTTCGGTTTCAGCGCGGATGAGATGCTGTGGGTATCGGGGAAGACAGGCGAAGGGGTGGAAGAGTTGTTGGAGCGGATTGTGGAGTTAACGCCTCCGCCGGTGGGTGAGCGGGAAGAGCCGTTACAGGCACTGGTGTTTGACAGCAAATATGACTCGTTCAAGGGTGTGGTGGCTTATGTACGGGTGTTAGACGGGGCGATCAAGGCTCGGGATCGGGCGAAGTTCATGGATTCGGGTGCTCAGGGCGAGGTGTTGGAGGTTGGATATTTTTCTCCGACGGTGATGCGTGCGCCGGAGGGCTTGAGGGCCGGCGAAGTTGGATATGTCGCGACCGGAATCAAGGACGTGGGCGATGTGATGGTGGGGGATACGATGACGCTGGTCAAGGATCCGGCGGCAGAGGCGCGGGTGAAGTATGAAGAGCAAAAGCCGATGGTGTTTACGGGGCTCTATCCGTCGGATGCGAACGATTACGTAGAGTTGCGGGAAGCGTTGGGCAAGTTGCGGTTGAATGATGCGGCGTTGACGTTCGAGCCGGAGTCGTCTTCGGCCTTGGGATTCGGCTTTAGATGCGGATTCTTGGGATTGCTACACATGGAAGTGGTGCAGGAGCGATTGGAGCGGGAATACGAGTTGGAGTTGATAACGACGGCTCCGAGCGTAGAGTTCCAAGTGATGTTGAACGATGGTGAGATCATCTACGTTGACAACCCGTCGAAATTGCCCGAGAAGCAGGACATTGCGGAGATTTTGGAGCCGTGGGTGGACCTGTCGATCATCGTGCCGATCGCTTACTACGGGAATGTGATGGAGTTGGTAACGAACAAGCGAGGATTGTTCAAGCGGACGGAGTATTTGCAGTCGAACGCCGGCGGCTCGGGGAATGGGTCGGTTTCCGCGTCGATGAACGGCGCAGGCCGGAACGCGCGTGTGATGTTGGAGTACGAAGCACCTTTGTCGGCGATTTTGGTGGATTTCCATGACATGTTGAAATCGGCGACGCAGGGATATGCGTCGATGGACTATCAACCGGCGGGTTATCGTGAGGCGCAGATGGTGAAGCTGGATGTTTTGGTGAACCACGAGGTAGTGGATGCGTTGAGCAGTATCGTCCATTCATCGGAGGCGGAGGCTACGGGGCGCAAGTTGGCGTCGAAGTTGAAGGAGTTGATACCCCGTCAGATGTTCGCGGTGCCTATACAGGCGGCGATTGGTGGGAAGGTTGTGGCCCGTACGAATGTGAAAGCGTTGCGGAAGAATGTGCTGGCGAAGTGTTACGGCGGAGACGTGACGCGGAAGCGGAAGCTGCTTGAGCGCCAGAAGGAAGGCAAGCGACGGCGCGCCAAGATGGTGGGCTCGGTGGAGGTTCCGCAAGAGGCGTTTATGGCCGTCTTGCAGTTGCGGAACTGAGTGTCAGTCCGAAAGACCGGCCGCGAAATCGAGGATCATTTGCCGCATGACCGGATCTTTGGCTGCTTGGTGCAGCGTTGCTCCGAGCAGTCCTTCGGGCACGCCCGCATCGTAGCGCGACGCTTCTACAACGACGCCGTGCGTTGGCAGGTCGCCCATACACTCGATGATCGCGTCGGTGAGTTGGATTTCGCCGCCGGCGCCGCGACGGAGTGCGCTGAGTTGCTCGAATACTGCCGGTTCGAGCGCGTATCTTCCGATGATCGCTAAGTTGCTCGGCGCTTCTTCGCGCGGCGGTTTCTCGACCATTTCGTTGATGGCGATGACGTTGGGTTCGACCGTGGGGCCCGCGACGATGCCTTTGGTATGTACGTCTTCCCACGGGGTTTCAGTGACTGCGATCACGTTTCCGCCGTAGCGGTCCCTCACGTCAAGCACTTGCGCGGTGGATGAATGTTCGCCCCAGAGGATTTCGTCGGGCAGTATGACGACGAACGGCTCGCCGCCGACGAAGTTGCGGGCAAGTAAAACCGCGTGCCCGAGTCCGAGCGGTTCAAGTTGTTTGATCGACGTGATGCGCGCCTTCGATGAGATCTCGACCATCTGTTCGGCGAGTTCATCGCGCCCGTTTTCTCGGAGTTTGCCTTCGAGATCGGGCATCGAGTGAAAATACGAACCGACCGGGCGGGTATCTTCAACGATTGCGATGTCGGTGATTCCTGCTTCAACAGCGTCATCAATGGCGAACTGAATGAGAGGAATATTGAGGATGGGCAGAAGGGCTTTTGGCACACTGCGGGTAACGGGAAGGAATCGAGTGCCCAGACCGGCAACCGGGATAACTGCCTTGGTGATGACAGATTGTTCGCTAACCATTTGCATGTGGTCTGAGTCTAACCAAGTCATATAAACCCCTTGGGAAAGTCGGGCGTCTCTGCGATGAGATACGTCAAGAGATTGAGTATGGTTTACGATTCAGAGAATGCGGTCGTGCCAAGCGGGGAGCTAGCGGTGCCCTGAACCTGCAATCCGCTTAGCAGGGCTGGAGTCCTCTTGGAGGTTTCACAGTTCGATCCACTGGCGGCCGACACTCGGTGTTGAGAGTCGGGTTCTTGCGCGGCAGAGTCCCGTGAACCCCGTCAGGTCCGGAAGGAAGCAGCGGTAAGCGGCCAACCCTGGGCGACGCGAGGTGATCTGATTCGAGCCGAGACGGTTGTCAAGTTCGGGCTAGGGGCCGAAATGAAGGTGTGCGGCCGCATTAATTTCCCGATACGACACTCAAATCATGCCGCGTCGACGATTAGGTCAGCACTTTTTGCGGGACGGTTCGGTCGCACGGCGCATCGTCGAAGCGGCGGATATCTCGATTGGCGACGTTGTGGTAGAGATCGGACCCGGGGATGGCGCATTGA
>CAYRHG010000150.1:0-6122 GCA_964424025.1 uncultured Dehalococcoidales bacterium
GAGATGCGAAGGTTTCGCAGCCGGCGAATAGCGATGGTTTTTCAAGAACCAATGTCATCGCTGAACCCCGTCATCAACATTGAGACTCAACTGGTCGAAGGGATGATGACGCAGTTGTCTCTTACCAAAGGACAAGCTCGATCCAAGGCGTTAGACCTGCTGGATACGGTGGGAATATCGGATCCGGAACGCCGGATGTCACAGTTTCCGCACGAGTTCAGCGGAGGGATGAGGCAGCGCGTCATGATCGCCATCGCGTTGAGTTGCGATCCTGACATGATCATTGCGGACGAGCCCACCACATCGCTCGACGTCACGATTCAAGCGCAGATCCTCGACTTGATGCAGACCCTCACGCGCGAACGAGGCATGGCGCTTTTATTGATCACCCACAACCTCGGCGTCGTCGCACGATACGTCGAACGCATAAACATCATGTACGCGGGCCGCATCATCGAACACGGCTCGGCTACCGACATCTTCGAGAAGCCATCCCACCCGTACACCGTCGGCCTCCTCAACTCGATACCCCGCATCGACCGCGACACGCGCGAAAGCCTCGATCCGATACCCGGCCAACCTCCCGACCTCTCACGACTGCCAGCAGGTTGCCACTTCGCCGAGCGGTGCAGGAACGCGATCGATCGTTGCGAAACCGAGTACCCAACCACCGTGTCAGTCGAACCGCGTCACACCGCGGCGTGTTGGGTAGCTGAAAGCATCTATGGCGAATACGCGGGGCAGCTCACCCATGCTTGACGCCATCGACAACGACGCGGTTGCAACTTCCGACAACGATGGCGATCCGTCGGTTTTAATCGACATCCAAAACCTGAGCGTCGAATTTTCGGTAGGTTCCGGAACTCTATTCACCCGCAACCGTGCCACGCTCCACGCTGTGGACGACGTTTCTCTGACGATCTACAAAGGAGAATGCCTCGGATTGGTAGGGGAGAGCGGCAGCGGCAAAACCACCCTGGGCCGTGCAATCCTACAACTCCAGAAAGCCACTAGGGGAGACGTCCTCTACGAAGGCGAGTCGATGACCCACATGCGCGGTCGAGACCTTCGAACTCTGCGCAGGAAGATGCAGATCATCTTCCAAGATCCTTACAGTTCTTTGGACCCTCGGATGTCCGCCGGATCGATCGTCGGAGAGGGCATATCGATCCACAAACTCGCTCAAAACCGCAGCGAGTACGCCAGACGGGTGGCCGAACTGCTCGAGATGGTCGGTCTCAACCCCGATATGGCCAGACGCTTTCCGCACGAATTCAGCGGCGGCCAACGCCAACGCATCGGCATCGCCCGTGCCCTAGCGGTTGAACCCGACTTCATCGTCTGCGACGAACCGGTTTCAGCGCTAGACGTTTCCATCCAAGCTCAGATCCTCTCCCTGCTCACCAATCTCCAGTCCGAACTAGGACTAACCTATCTCTTCGTCGCACACGACCTATCAGTCGTACGACACATCAGCGACCGCGTTGCGGTGATGTACCTCGGCCGCATCGTAGAAGTCGCCACGAGCGCCGACCTCTACAGCAAACCTTTACACCCCTACACCTACGCACTCATCTCAGGCATCCCCATCCCCGATCCGCGTATCGAAGCCCAACGCCAACGCGTAGTGCTTGGCGGCGAGGTAGCCAACCCCGCAAACCCACCAACCGGCTGCCACTTCCACCCCAGATGCCCCTTCGCCACCGAACAATGCGCCATCGAAAAACCCGAACTGCGCCAAATAGACTCCTCCCGCCTAGTAAGCTGCCACCGCGCAGAAGAGTTGGAACTCGTCGGCGTCTGATAGATAGACGCTAAGAATCTCTGCACACGACCTACCGATACACAACTTTGGTGTCGCAGATCAGGTCATGCAAACCTCGTTTATCGTTCCTGAACAGGATCATGAGGAAACCGATGCCGAAAGTCCAGAACGAGAGCGAGTAACACAGATATCTTCCGAAAGCTCTGCCGTACCCGACTTTCGATCCGTCAAGTCGCACTACCGACAAACCAAACAATCGTTTGCCCAATGTACTTGACCACGAACCGACTAGCAACGCAAAATACGGCGCACCCAAAGTGATCTCCGTCCAGTAAATCACGGTAAACCAATTGGTAATCGGAGTATCGATTACCGAAAGTAGCACGGCTACAACTAGAAATACCGCGATCGCATCGATGAAAAACGCGACTAAACGGATCTGGAATCCTCCGTGGTGAACGTATCGCGATAGTTCGTCGGCACGGTATTCGGCATGGAAACCGCCTGCGGATTGACCCGGTTGAGATCGCGCCTCATCAAACGAGTACCCGCAGGAGTAACAGCAGTCGGAGCTCGCCTCGTTGGTACTGTCACACCTTGGGCAAGATAACACGACTGGCGGCGGACGATACCATTCTCTCCCGTGAGCCGAATCGGCGCGAGGTCGGCGCCAAGCTTGAGGGCCAGAAGCTGGACGTGTTTCGCCCCGTTCCCATAGATCGTACGCCGACCTACTGTCTTCATCCTTCAAGATAGCCCATGCGGCGTTGACGCGCTGCATCATCCGCATCGCATACTCATCGTTCGGATTACGGTCAGGATGCCAACGCAACGCGTGGTGGCGATACGCAGTTTGAATCTCAGCGATTGAGGCTTTGGATGGGACCCCGAGAACCTCATACGGATTCAGAGAGAACGAATCGGGGCGCATTATGTGGGATTGTTTGTCTGGATTGGTGTGCTTGTTTCAGAGCCGATTTGCTTGGCAATCGACGTACAGCATGTTATCGCGGTGGCATACCAAACAACCGCGTGAAAACTCACCCCAACTGCCGCAACCGCGGATCCAACCGATCCCTCAACCAATCCCCGAAAAAGTTCAACGACATCACCGTCAGGAACAAGGCAGTGCCAGGAATCACTGAAGTCCACCAAGCCGTCTGCAGATAGTCCCGCCCCTCGGCGACCATGTTCCCCCAAGAAGTCGTCGGCGCCGGAATGCCCGCACCCAAGAAACTCAACGTAGCCTCGTACAAAATAAGATTTCCGACGCTCAACGATGCGATCACAGTGATCGTCCCGATGGTGCCCGGCAGTATGTGACGCATCAAGATCCGCGTCGTCGAGGCTCCTGAAATCTTCGCCAATGCCACGTATCCGCTCTCTTTGATCACCAACACGTCAGCTCGAACATTGCGGACGAACGATACCCAGGCCACCAAAATCATCAAAACCATGATCGTTTGGAAACTCGCCCCGACAATGATCGCCGCGACCAACGCGAGCAACAGGAATGGGAAGCCCATCCAGATATCCACGATCCGCGTGATTAATTCGTCCACCACGCCGCCAGCGTATCCAGCCAGCAGACCAAGTCCTGTGCCTATCAACATCCCCGCAGATAGCGCCACGCCCATCACCGACAGTGAAACCCTCGCTCCATGAATCACCCGGCTAAGAACATCGCGACCAACATGGTCGCCACCGAACAGGTATGGGCTGCCGTCCCGAAACAACGGGTCGGCGTTGCGATCGGGCAGCGACTGATCGATCGGATCGTTCGGCGCGATCCAATCCGCACCGACACCCATAATCACCAACAGAGCGAGCAAAGTCACCGGCAGGATTGGCCATCGCCTCAAGATGTACCACAACGTCAAACGCTGTCGGGCCGCCGGTGAGGATCGCGCCGCGAGGGTTGCCGTTTGTTCGACCGTCATCTAGTCATACCTGATCACGGGATTCATAACCCCGTACAGAATGTCGGCTACAAAATTCATCGCAACAAAAACGGCCGTGAACACCAATACCGTGCTGGTCAAAGTCGGAAAGTCATTGTTCCAGACCGCGTCGGTCATCAATTGCCCCACACCCGGCCACGCGAATATGCGCTCGATGACCACAGCACCTGTCACGAAGCTGGCCAACACGATTGCCGAAGTAGTCAACGGCTGGAGAATGGCGTTGCGGAACGCGTGTTTCCACAACACAGCGGTAGTGTTTGCCCCCTTAGCGCGTGCCATCGTTACGTACTCCGAATCGAGAACCTCCAACATCGCCGACCGCGTCAACCGTAACAATGCGGCGGCAGGTCCCCAACCAAGGGCGAACGCCGGCATTATCAGATACTTGAACTTCGTCCAAGTCCAGAACGAAACATGGTCAGGACCCGAAGTCCCCACCGGCAACCAATCGAGCGTCACCGCGAACAACAGTATCGCCATGATCGCAACCCAAAATATCGGCGCGGCTTGACCGATCAAAGCAAACGTTCGACTCGCGTAATCCGACAACGTACCCCGTTTCACTGCAGAAACGACACCCAGCGGTACGCCCATCAACACCGACAAAATGAACGACACGATCGCCAACTGCAGCGTCGGAGCAGCACGTTCCCACATCAATTTGCCTACCGACGTTTCCGAAACTATCGTCTCGCCAAAATCACCCGTCAAAACACGTCCCAACCAGACTAGATACTGCACCACCAAAGGTTTGTCGAGCCCCAACTTCTTGCTGAGCTGCTCAACCCGCTCCGGACTCATCCCGTACCCGCCTGGTTTCGCAAACAGCAACAACGGGTCGCCCGCCAAACGCGACAAGCCGAACATGAACATCGTCGCCGCGAGCAGCGTGATTACGGCGAATACCAGCTTCCTGATGAGATAGCGACGCATGTCGAACCCATTGTCTTCTTAGGTCACCAACGCAATTGGGTGCAAAGCCCATCCTGCGGATCGGCAGGGCCGACCCGCAGGATGGCATCTGTAGTCCCAGCGTTCGCCAGATCCCTGAGCGTGTAAAGCTACCTAAGCACGAGGTTTTCGGGCGAGTTGTAGCTGTTGCCGACGTGCATCGGCCATTCGGCAATGTAATTCGGGTTGGCGTAGTAAGCCTGAGGTACCGTGACGTAGCCGGGGAACAGCGCCCAGTTATGCATGTACTCGAGGTACTCCTTGTTGATGCGGATACGTTCCTCGCGGTCCGGTTCCGATGCCGCGGCTTCGTACCACGCCAAGATTTCAGGAGATTCGAATCCGCAACTGAAACCACCGCGCGTCAACGTAGTCTGGACCAATCCCTTGGGCCAGTCGAATGGATACGACTCTTTACCGTCGTCGCACGAGGTCAACATCGGCACCACCGTCGAACGGCTCACCAAACCAGGTCGGAATACACCGTAGGCATACTTGAGCACTTCTACTCGAACGCCGACATCCTCCCAGAAACCGGCAATGGCATCGCCGATCTCACCAGCAGGACCCTCACCGCCGCCCAGTTCTGGACCGACGAACAGCGGGATCTGGAATCGTGTGCCGTTATCGTCAGCTGGATACCCAGCTTGATCGAGCATCCGACCCGCTTCAGATGGGTCGTAGGGGTACTCGTACTGCGACTCCCAGTTAGGGTTGAACGTGCTGAAGTAGGTGACGTGCACTGGCTGACCGACACCGCCCAACACGTGCTCCACAATCGCCTCACGATCCACGGACCGCGCCAAAGCTTGTCGAACCAATCGTGCCTGTTCCATGTCATCGATGCCGGAAGGATTGTCCGCGTCTTCAGGATTGTGAGGGTTGCCGACCCACGGAATCTCCCGCACGAACACGCCGTGCGACGGGAAATCGATCGCTTCGCCTGTTAACGCGTTGGTGGTCTCCCAGAGGTTGCCTGGGAACATGACGCCTTCTTGGATACCTGCGCCAGCACCCACTTCCAAGAAACCAGACTGCTTCATGCGAGCCAGGTCTTTAGGATCGATGAAGGAAACATCGGACTCACCGTTCTGCAGCAACGCCACACGGGTGAACTCTTCGGGAACCGCCAATACTCTGATGGATTCAATCGACGCGTTCTTACGCCAGTGGTCGTAACCAACCTTTGTCATCGTCGCGCTGGTACCAGACTTGAAATCGGTCACCGCGAACGGACCGGTGCCGACGAAGTTGTCCTTGAGCCAGTCACGCCCGTTCTCATCGAATGCACGTTTCGAAGTCGCGATGGTCGTCAGACCACCGGAAGCCTCTTGGTTCAGGAAGTTGCTCGCCCAGCGGACGTCAAAGTTGTTGAACTGCGCGCTGATCGTGTAGTCGTCAATCGCTTCTACCGGAACGTCGCCGAACAACGCCGTTAGGTT
>CAYRHG010000151.1:0-18261 GCA_964424025.1 uncultured Dehalococcoidales bacterium
TGTTGATGCTGAGAGCGTCGTTCATGAGCCCGATTCGGCGGAGGTCGCGGTCTTGATCGAGGCCGACTTTGAGCTTTCCGTCGGTGAAGCCGTAATTTTCGGCCATCGAACGATAGAAGTCGAAGATCTCTTGGTCGGAGAGCGGCATGTCTAAGCCGCTGGCGTAGGCGTTGATTGGTTTACGAACGCCGCCGAGGGTCTTCCAAAGAGGTTCGTCGTTGGCTTTGGCTTTGAGGTCCCAGAGCGCGATGTCGAGAGCCGCGATGGCATCGTTTGCGATCCCGTCGTGTCCGCCCTTGAAGTGCTTGTTTACCATCCGTTGCCAAAGTCCGGTTACGTGCTTGGGATCCTGACCGATGAGGATGCCTTCGACGAGGGATTCGATGATCGGGAGCGCAGCGCCGCCGCCCGTCGTGACGCCTGTGAGTTCGGTATCGGTGTGTAGTTCGACGACGCAACCGCTGCCGCGGGCGCGACCCATAGGGGAGTTGGCGTCGCCCATACGTCTTGACATCGTGAATTGATAAAGCGTTGAGGAAACGCCGGTGATCTTCATATCAACCTCTCCGCTCAGCGGCGGTGAAACTTTGATGCGGTGATTTCATAAACGTCGATTCTTGCATTTTTTGGGAAACAGTGTCAACCGAGGACGCGAACTGCACGTATGCAAATGCACGCAGATGCGTGATTCAAGTCCGCATCGTCCAGCCTAATAAAATCAGTACCCAATTGGACCGCAACGTTCGAGTTGCGCGATCTGCCCGAAATCTTAATGTCCAGCAAACGTGAAATGCCCATGCGCGCGGCGTTTGTGTCGTGTGTCTTGGCGGTCTTAGCACTGGTAGTTGCGGTGCCTGGTTCCGGACGTGAGGTGGAGGCTCAAGACGGCGGCTCGTCATCGCGTGCTTTTACATTCGTCGCGTTTGACACGACATTGAACGAGATCGAAGACATCGAAGCGGCTCAACTTGCGGCAAAGATGGTTTTTTCGAATACGGGGGAAGGGTCGATCTTTTTAGGTGAATATTCGGACCACGCAGAGGAGCCGCGAAGTTTCGGGTCCGCGGATGAAGCGCAGATGTCTGTCGACCGGATCATCGAACGATTGGTGTTGAATGTTGGAAGAGAACCGTATGCCGCCAATCTTTCGGAGATGATGGAGCGCTACGCGTCATTCATCGGACAGCTTCCCAATGCGGCCGGCGGGCGGATGTTTGTGTTGTCGGCCGGTGGCTTCACCATTCACGAG
Organism: uncultured Dehalococcoidales bacterium; assembly: GCA_964424025.1. Taxonomy (GTDB): domain Bacteria; phylum Chloroflexota; class Dehalococcoidia; order Lucifugimonadales; family Lucifugimonadaceae; genus Bin127. The sequence continues at coordinate 1,250 of CAYRHG010000151.1, forward strand.
TCGGCAGGTATAGCGGGATTGACCGATGTTGCCGATGATCTTGCGTCGCAACGGGTGGATGTGCGAACCATCTCGTTGGCGACAACGCCGGGGTCTGATCGTGAGGTGCTGGCGGCGATAAGCGATGCCGGAGGCGGCAGGTCATACGACCTAGGCTTTTTGGAAGGCGTCATCGAATTTATCGACGATCAGCTCAATGTATTGCTGCACGCGACGTTGCGGATCGAAGACGTGTCTGCCGCAGGCGAGAGCATAACGGAGGACGTTCCGCCTCATTCGTCTTATCTGGTTGCAGGATTCGCATTCGACGATCCTGAGACCAACAACTTGATCGTGCAACCGAACGGCCAGGAGATTGGGGATTCCGTTGGATCGGTCAGCGTGATCTCGATATCCGGCATGAAGTTTTACACCGTCCGTAATCCGCAACCGGGCGTTTGGAAGCTTGAAAGTTCCGGCGGTTCGGGCCCGATCACATTTTTCAGTGATGTGATAAATCAACTCAGCGTGGTCATGCCCGATCAGGCACCGTTTCCGACCGGGGAGACGTTCGTGCTGATGGCGGAGGCCCGTTCCGGCGATCTCCCATTAATCGATGCCTCCGCGATTATCGACGCGATCGTCACTGGGCCAGACGGTACGGAGCACAGTTACGAGTTGAATGATCGCGGTGCGGACGGTGACATCTTTTCAGAGGACGGCGTTTTTTCCACGACCATCGGGCCGTTGGAGACCGTTGGTGTGAGCAATGTTCGCCTCAGCATGCGATGGCCAAATCTGACTGCGGCGATAGATGGTGGAGGTTCGTTCGCAATCGAACTCTTCCCAACAATTGAGATCAGTTCAGCGGTTTCGCAGATGCCTATAGCCGAGGGGGAAAAAACGCATCTAGCGACCGTGGATTTGAAACTTGGTGAATTCCCGTTTTTGGCGGACACCGAACACGTGACGGTTTCGATGATCAACGCAGGTGATGGCTCAGAAGTAGATATCGAACTCGAACCGACCGAGGTTGTCGAAGGCAAAATCTATCAGCTCAACGTTTTCGCCGCGTTGATTGCACCGGGCGACTACGAATTCGATGCAACCTTGCAGAGCGTCCACCTTGAACGTGAATTTGTTGCGGTCGCGACGACGCGGACAGAAAGCATCGAAATCGCAGTGCCGACGCCGATGATGACCTACGTGTTGTACGGAATCGCCGGATTTTTCGCGTTCGTGTTCTTGGTATTACTCATCAGGGCGGTTTTGCAACACAACCCGTTCGGGTACCTGTACCGCCTACAATCGAGCGGCGAACGCGAACTGGTCGCCAATTTCTCCGAATATCGAAGGTCGCCTTGGGATTGGTTGATGAACAAACCGATCGTCCCCGCTGCGGCTCTGCCCGGCGTGCCACTTCTGGGCGGTCGATTCGTGTTCTCTACTCGCGGATTAGCTTTTCAATACCGTCCGGATTCCGATGGTTTGTTGCGGATGACGGTTCGCGGCGAGGCGCTTCAGACGGGCAAAAACATGATCGCTGATAACGAGGAGTTCCAGATCGGCGGTGAGACTTTTGTATTCGATCGTGCGAGAACCGAAGGGGAAGTGCAGGTTTCAGATCGCATACGATCCGTGCGACAGGAGCGAAACGCGGAATTGGAGAGCTTCGCGTTAGATCCGATGACATGGGACGCGCCTTCCAGCGCGCGACCCACGCGGCGAGTTGGCCGGTAACCTGCGACTATCGCCGCGCGTCGTTTAGCAAAGGTTCGCAGATTACTTCTTGTGAACCTCGACTTTTTCCATCACGTCGCCTTGCTGAATTGCCAGCACGACGTCCATGCCGCTGGTGACTTTCCCGAAGACCGCGTGGCACGACGTCCCGCGAACTGCGCATGGTTTCAACTCGCCGTCGACGTACGGATCTAGGTGTGGCGTTGCGGCGTGGGTTATGAAGAACTGCGAAGTGTTGGTGTTGAAGCCGGCGTTTGCCATCGAGAGGATGCCTTCAGAGTCGTGCTTCATGTCAGGATGGAATACATCTTCGAACTGATCGACCGACTTGCCTTCAGCGTTGGTTCCACCCTGGATCACAAAGCCCTGGATGACTCGGTGCCACGGCGAATTGGTGTAGAACCCAGATTCTGCTAGGTTGACGAAGTTCTCGACGTACACGCTGGCAATGTCGTTGTAAAGGTCGGCTTCGATATCGCCTTTATTCGTCTTGATGGTGACGGAATAAGAGGCGTTGGGATCGTAGCTCGCACCACCGCCTTCTTCATCGCTGCTGCATGCGGTGAATAGCGCCACGGTAGTCGCGCTCGCGATCAAAGCCGTCGCCTTCAGTATGTTCGTCATGTTTTTGGATTCCTCCGTAATCCCAACCTACGGATTCGGCTGAGCATCTGACCAATGGCGGGCCAAACCTAAGCCCACGGATACCGAGTATATCCCGCAGATTCGAAGCGTCAGACGATGGGTGTGTTTTCGCGATGCAAACTATAATCCGCGATATGAATGAATCGCCGAATCGCACTACAGTTGGTGTGGATCTGCAACTGCCGGGTGATTTGACCCCGGAACGTCTGCTCGAGGCGTATAAGACGATGTGCTTGAGCCGGGCTTTGGACATCAGAATCTGGACCTTAAACAGGCAAGGTAAGGCCGCGATCGCTGCTTCTGCGCAGGGACACGAGGCGGCGCAAGTCGCAACGGTGATGGCGACGGATCCGGCGCGTGATCGGTATCTCATCTACTACCGCCAACTCACAGCAACCTTGATGTTGGGAACGACGCCTACCGAGATGTTGATGCAGTTTTTGGCGAAGGAAGGCGAGATTTTAAGCGCGGCACGGCAGTTCCCATTGCATGGCTCGCATCCGAGAGTAGATCTGTTTTCGTTTTCCAACGTCGTTGGCACGCAGTTGCCGCAGGCGGTGGGCGTCGCTTTAGCGGACAAAATGAAGGGGCGGGATGCGGTCACGATTTCGTTTTTCGGCGACGGTGCGGCGAGTCAGGGTGATTGTCACGAAGCGATGAATTTCGCCGGTATTCACAAGGTCCCGGTTGTGTTTCTATGCGAGAACAACCGCTACGCGATCTCCGTGCCCTTGGCGCAGCAGATGCCGGTTGAATCGATCGCTTCGCGGGCTTCCGCGTACGGGATCCCAGGCGTCGAGGTGGATGGCACAGACATCGTCGCTTCGTATGAGGCAGTCAAGGAAGCGGTGGACCGCGCGCGATCAGGTGGCGGAGCGAGCTTGGTGGAGTTGCGAGTCGAGCGATTGTTGCCGCACACGACCGATGACGATCACACCCGGTACCGGTCGGCCGATGACATCGAGAGAATGCGTGATCTGGACCCGCTGCCAATCACCGAGCAGCTGCTTCGTAGGCACGGTATGTTGGACGATGAAACCGACTCCCAATTCAAAGAACTCGCCCGCAAAGCGGTGGACGATGCGACCGACGAAGTAGAGGCGTTGCCATTCCCTCGAGTCGCCGACATGTATCGGGGAGTGCTCGAGGCGGATGATGGGAGCAACACTCATGCCTGAGATGACGCTAATCGAAGCGGTACGGGAGACTCTCCGGACGGAGATGCGCAGGGACTCCGATATCTTCATGATGGGCGAAGATATCGGACCTCGCGGCGGGGTTTTCTTGGCGTCCGAAGGGTTTGTAGAGGAGTTTGGCGAAGATCGAGTCATCAATTCGCCTTTAGCGGAGTCATCAATCATCGGTATCGCTCTCGGTGCAGCGGTGAATGGGATGAGGCCGGTGCCGGAGATACAGTTTGCGGACTTTGTTTGGCCGGCGATCAATCAGCTAGTCGGCGAAGCGGCTAGGGTGAGGTACGGCACCGATGGTGGGAAAACTGCACCGATGACGGTTCGTGTGCCCTACGGTGGAGGCGTACGCGGCGGCCTATACCACTCGCAAAGCATCGAGGTTCTCTTCGCCCACACACCCGGACTGCAGGTCGTTGCGCCGGCGACGCCGTATGACGCTAGGGGGCTGCTTAGATCTGCGATCCGTTCCAATGACCCTACAGTTTTCTTGGAACACAAACGCACCTATCGTCTGGTTCGCGGAGATGCGCCCGATGGGGAGTACACAGAGCCGATTGGCAAAGCCGACATCAAACGTGCGGGTAGCGACGTCTCATTGATCACTTACGGTCTGATGCTTCACCATTCGCTGCAGGCCGCCGAAACCGTAGCGGAATCCGACGGTATACAAACGGAGATTGTTGACCTTCGAACGCTTCGGCCGATCGACGCAGAAACGATCCTGGAATCGGTTTCAAGAACTGGCCGGGCATTGATAGTCCAAGAAGACACTGGTGCGGTTAGCGTGGCTTCGGAGGTGAGCGCGATCATCGCGCAAGATGGTTTCTTCGACTTGGATGCGCCGGTGATGCGTGTGACTCCACCAGAGATCCCGCCGATGCCGTTCAGCCCGTTACAGGAGGCTGAGTATATGCCTTCGCCCGAGAAAATCGCGATGGCGATTCGTCAATTGGCAGAGGTGTAGTCCTGTGGCCACTATGACGATAGAGATGCCGCACGTTGGCGAATCGGTTACTGAGGCAATTATCGGGAAGTGGTTGGTGTCACCTGGAGACGCGATCCGCAGATACGATCCACTCGTTGAGGTGGTGACTGACAAGGTGAACATGGAAGTGCCGGCTCCACGTGATGGAACCATTTCGGAATTGCTGGTTAATGAAGGTGACACCGTTCAAATGGGTGCACCGATTGCAGCGATGGAGGTCGAGGGCGAGGTGCCGAGCTCAGAACCCTCCTCAAATGCAGTATCCGCGGAACGTTCCGTTCAGTCAGCTAACCGGGTCGGATCGATGATCGTCGGTGCCAACGTCGGACCGACAGGGGGCGAATTTACGGATACCAGCCTTGGTTCGGAGCCGAGTGTCGGCGAACACCAACCACCCGAATCTCAAACAACATCTCGGGGAGGTCGGCAACGGAGGACGCGTGGCGGGTCGCGAATCTCACCCGTGGTACGGCGTCTAGCCGAGAAACATGGGATCGACGTCAGTCTGATTGTGGGTACTGGCGGTGGTGGTCGAGTTACCAAACGCGACGTGGAAGCGTATCTGGAGTCGGCAAGTACAGGCGCGGCGGATGCGGTTCAAATCGCTGACGAGATTGTCGAGCCCACACCAGTTCGTCGGATGATCGCCGAAAACATGTCTCGCAGTTTTCGCGAGATCCCACATGCGTGGGGCGCGATTGAAGTCGATGTGACGTCAATGGTCGAGTACCGGCGAGCAAATATCGAACGCATCCAGGCTCAGACTGGACAGCGGCTGACCTATTTGCCAATCGTCCTGCATCATGTCGCACAATCTCTGCGAGAGCATCGGTTGCTTAACTCAAGCTGGGTCGACGGGAAAGTGGAACTGAAGGGTTCGATCAACGTTGGCGTCGCAGTCGCTTCTGATCAAGGTCTGGTGGTTCCGGTCGTTCAAAGTGCAGACCGGCTTTCGCTTCAGGACACTGTGTCTGAAATGTCGAGGGTCGTAGAAGGTGCGCGTACCGGTCGATTGAATTTGGACGATGTTCGAGGCGGAACCTTCACCCTTAACAACACGGGTGCACTCGGTTCAATGTTGGGTGGTGCGATCATCAATCACCCGCAAGCAGCGATCTTGACGACCGAGTCGATCGTCAAGCGGCCGATGGTCATCGAAACCTCGACGGGCGATGAAGCGATCGCGATCCGATCGATGATGAACATGTGTCTCTCTTTCGACCACCGAATAATCGACGGTGCTGAGGCGATGGCGTTTCTCACCGACGTCAAGGGGCGATTGGAATCGATGTCGATGGACAACGACCTTTGATGGGTTTAGAGCGCGCCATCTTACGAACGTCTTGGCTGGGTCGTGTGTCGTACCAACCGACGTACGAATTGCAACGATCGATTTTGGAACGACGCAAATCGGGCATGATCCCGGACACGCTGTTGCTTTTGGAGCACGAACCGGTTTTCACTCTAGGCAGACGGGCCGACGAATCGCACGTTTTATCAGACGTTTTCACGATTGCGGCGCGGGACGCAGAAGTCATCGAAACTGATCGAGGAGGACAAGCGACGTATCACGGTCCAGGTCAACTCGTCGCGTACCCGATCGTGAGTGTTCGTGAATTGAAACTAGGACCGGTCGCCTATATTCGGATTTTGGAGGAGACGATCATCCAACTTCTCCGCGACTATGGCATTAGTGGTCACCGCGTTGTCGGAAAAACGGGTGTTTGGGTAGGCGGAGAGCCGGGTAACAAACCGTCCAAAGGTGAGAATCCGGCCGGGAGAAAGATTGCAGCCATCGGAGTGCGGATAAGCGGTGGCGTCGCGATGCATGGAATCGCGCTAAACGTGAGCACCGATCTCGACTACTACGCCCAGATCGTCCCATGCGGAATGCCGAACCTTCACATGACTTCGATTTCGCAAGAATCTGGCGCGGCGCCTGAAATCGAGCAGATTGCGAAACGATGGGCGGACATATTCGCGGACGTACTGTTTTACGAAATCGTCTGGGATGGTGTTGCTGGCGCGACAGAAATTCAATCCGAGTTAGAACCTGTTTCCGTATAACAGACCATGGAATTTCCTGATTTGACCAAACGAGCGATTGCGGTTGTCTGTTTTGGTATCGCGTCGGTTGCAATGATCGGATGTGCGGCGGATGAGCCCCCGACGCCGACTGCGGTGCCGTTGCCGCCGATCGTGGTGGACATCGGAATGACCGCGAGCACCGTGTTAGCGCCGGTCAACATAGATTTCGAGGCTCAAGACTTCACCGACGGGGCGACGTACTTTTGGGACTTCGGCGATGGCGGTTCGATGTCCGGAACGCGTGCCAGACATACCTATTTGGATGCAGGGACATTCGTCGTCAGGTTGACGGCAACTAGGGGCGACGAAACCCAGTATGTTGAGCAGACGATCACGGTACAACCGGGTGACGCCGGATGGTTGATCCTGAACGCGCAAGCGTTGGAGATCGGAGCGGGTGAGACGTTCCAATTCGAAGCTGAAGCCTATGACCATCTCGGCAATCGCGTCTCGCAGCCTGATCTGGTTTGGCACGCCGATCCAGCCATTGGCAGCATTGACCAGAATGGCCTGTTTGCAGCGGTTCGAGACATCGCGTTTGCGGCCGAAGGCGTACGCGTCGAATTCTCTCGCGGCAATTTCACGGCGAATGAGAAGCTGCCAGTTTCAGTTGCACTTGGGGAACCTACGACTATCGAGGTGACGCCTTCGACAATCGACACTCGTGCCACCTGGGGCGTGGATATGCACGCAGAGGTTTTGGATCCTGCCGGGCTGGTGTTGGAAGATGCCGAGATATCGTGGGAAACGCTCAGGCCAGGCGACCAAGTCGACCAGACCGGATACTATACGCCGAGCCAAACAATTTCGGCGTCGGACGCATCCCTGATACTGATCACAGCCACCAAAGACGGGATGAAATTTGAGCAGATCGTTAAAGGAACCATTCATCCTGGCATTCTGGACCGCTTGGTGGTGGAAGGGTCTTTGATCGATCTGAAACCGGGTGACGAAGTGCAGTTGTCGGCGACTGGGTACGACCGTTTCAACAATGAGCTCGAACTAGACGAGATTAAGTGGGAGATTGAGGACGAAGAGGCGGGCAGTTTTGATTCTGACGGCCTTTTCACGGCTGGCGGTAGATCGGGGCAGCACCCCGAGAACACGGTCAGAGTCCGGGGATTCAAAGATGGTGTTCAGACATTCGCCGATGTGCCGTTGTCTATTCTGCCCGCGCAGGCGGTTGCGATTGAGTTCATGAATGAAACCGACTCGGTGCCTGCAGGTTCAAGTTCTCCAATACCTTTGAGAGTGGTTGACGAACACGGAAACGATGTGACCGACGTCGATGTTTATTTGGAAGTGACGAGCGGCGGCAGATTGGGGGTAGGAAACTCGTTTAGGGCGGGGTTCGAACCGGGCGTGTACGAAGATGCAGTAGTAGCGCGGGTTCTCCCGGGTAGTGCTGGAAACGACAAGCAGTTAGAAGCGTCGACTGATATTGAAGTCCGGCAGCGCAGCTCGGATTATCTAGCGATCGACATCGTCGGTCCGCGCGGTGCAGTGGTGTACCTCATCAATATGGCAACAGGCGACCTGACACCGTTGTCTCCCGAGGTTGAATCGAATGAATACATCGAAGATACCCCTTCATGGTGGCCCGACGGCTCGCGTGTCGTGTACTCGAGTGATGTGAACGGCAATCGAGAGATCTTTGACACCGATCCATTCAATGGCGGACGGCGACTGGTCGCAACTGGTCAGAACGATCTGATCATGCCGGCGATTTCGCCTGACGGACGAAGGATAGCGTTCGTCGAGTCGTTCGAAGGTTACGCGAACATTTACGTTGCAGATCTCCAATTTGACGAAAACGGCGATCTGATCGGCGTTGTAACAGTGGACGACGCGCGTCGTTTGTCCGCCGACGATGGTTTGCAGCACTTGTTTCCGTATTGGTCGCCGAATGGAAACCTTATCATGTACACGTCGACGCCAGGCGACGGCCGATTTCGAATCATCATCGCGGATGTGACGGTCGATTTCGGGGAAACTGTTGCTGAGGCCACCGGGGCGAGCGGGTTAGCGTGGCACCGTGATGGCGAACAGATTTTGGTAGCGACGCGGCGAACGATCGATGGCGAGGATAGAGAGACTTTGGCGCTCGTAAATTTGACGTCGAGGGTGGTCAGTGAGATCGACGCCGCGGGATTGAAGGTCGGCATTGCCGCGCTATCGCCGGACGGGTCAGAGATTTCATTTGTCGACGAAGACGAGGGAGCGTTGTGGCTGATGGACATCGATGGCACAGGGCTTCGCCGGGCGTTGGGAGGTCAGTACCAGACAACGGTCACGGCATGGCGTCCGCAACCGCTTCAACTTCCAACCCCGACCGACAGGTCTCTTGGTGATACAGGTCTGGTCGTACCCGATGGTGACATTGCGCGCGACCGGATAGACGATGCCGAACACGGGACTTTAGGGCCGTACCAGGTACTTTTGGAGACGGACCGGGGTGAAGTGAAGATCGATTTGTACAACCACCTCGCCCCTGTCACTGTGCAGAACTTCATAAACCTCGCAAATGCCGGTTACTACGATGGACTGACGTTCCACACAGTTGAGCCGCGATCCGCTGTTTTCGGTGGTTCGAAGGTGAATGCATTCGGCGGCACCGCAGGGTATTACATTCCGTCAGAGTTTCATCCAGAGGCGTCACATCGTACGGCCGGCACGATTTCTATGATTTCTAAGGTCGTCAACGGCGGTTCCACAGAGTTCGTGATCGCGTTGGAGCCTAAGGCGGATTGGGACGCGTTCGTTGATGGAGAGGAGAAAGATTGTTCCGACCCGGAAGAGGTGTGTTACGCCGTGTTCGGCAAAGTCATCGAGGGTCTCGACGTTTTGATGGGTTTCGAGGAGACGAATCGGCTGTCGGGGTCGGCGACCCAACATCGCATACTAAAAGCCACCGTGTTGGACTCGACTAGCCAATGATTCCCCGTTCCACGATCACACATTTGGAGTGCACTCTGACGGGTGAGCATTTCGACGCTTCTCACCCTCATCGAACCAACCCGACGAACGGCAAGCCTTTATTCGCGAGGTATGACTTAGACGCGGCGAAAGGGACGCTCACTAAGGAATCGTTGGACGACCGCCCCAAAAATATGTGGCGCTACCGCGAGGTGATGCCGGTGATAGACGACACCAACATCATCACGCTAGGCGAAGGCGGCACTCCTCTCATCAGCGCCGATCGGCTCGCTGACGCGCTGGGGATGAGCGACGTCTACATTAAAGACGAAGGTGTCAATCCGACGGGTTCATTTAAGGCGCGTGGGCTTGGTGCCGCTGTTTCGAAGGCGAAGGAACTTGGGCAATCCCGTCTGACGATGCCGTCGGCGGGAAATGCTGCAGGGGCGATGTCGGCCTATGCCGCGGCGGGAGGCATGGAGGCGCACGTCTTTATGCCGAAAGATGCGCCAATCGCCAACAAAATCGAGTGTCAAGCATATGGAGCGCGGTTGACGCTGGTTGACGGTTTCATCACGGATGCGGGGCAGATGTCGCAGCGTGCGGCCGAGGAGTTGGGACTTTTCGACGTATCGACACTCCGAGAACCGTACAGGGCCGAGGGCAAGAAAACCATGGGATACGAGATAGTCGAGCAGCTCGGTTTCGAGGTGCCCGACGTGATCGTCTATCCGACCGGCGGCGGGACCGGAATTGTTGGAATCTGGAAAGCTATGGACGAGATGGAGCAGTTGGGCTGGATCGGTTCGGAGCGTCCCCGGATGATTTGTGTCCAGGCGGAAGGATGCGCTCCGCTAGTCGAAGCGTTTCACAAAGGGGAAGAGTTCGCGACACCGTTTCCGGATCCGCACACGATGGCTGCAGGGTTGCGGGTGCCGGCGGCGATCGGGGACTTCCTAGTAATCCGTGCGGTGAGAGAGAGTGGTGGTACGGCAGTCACGGTGTCGGACGAAGAGATGGTAGAAGGGATGGTTGAGATGGCTCGGACGGAGGGAGTGTTCGCTGCGCCGGAAGGCGGTGCAACCTTGGCCGCACTGAGGAAGTTGATCGAAGGTGGAGCGGTCAAGCGAGAGGAACGCGTGATATTGCTGGTGACTGGCAACGCGCACAAGTACTTGGATGTGTTGCCCGACGGCATCGGGAGTGGATAGGCCGTTCGCCTCGGCGGATGTGGATTGGGAGCTGGTTCCGCGTGATATCGTGGCTTCGGCTATGTTTGACTAGTGCGACTAGTTATAATTTGAGCATGTCCGCGATCTATTCCACATACGAAGCCAAAGCCAAATTCTCCGAAGTGCTTCGACGCGTGCGCGAGGGCGAAACCGTTATTGTTTCCTACCACGGCGATCCGGTCGCTGAGATCAAACCGTTGGCACCGGCTAAATCGTCTTTGGAGGAGCGGATGCGCGAATTGGAGCGCCAAGGCGTACTAATTCCCGCGCGCAACCCTAGGATGCCGTTCAAACCTCTGGCACACCGACCGGGAGCGTTGAAGCGGTTCTTGGAGGATCGGAACCGTTGAGCGTCGCGTATGTTGACAGCTCTGTTCTGGTCGCCGTCACCTTTCAAGAAGAGCGTAGCGGTCCGTGGGTCGATTTACTCGGCGGATTCGACCGCATAGCTTGTTCGAATTTGGTTGAAGCAGAAGTGAAATCCGCGTGTAACCGAGAAAAGTTCGAACCGGATTCGGCGTTTTTGTCGAACATTAGTTGGATTTTCCCTAGCCGCCCGTTATCGTCTGAAATCGAACGAGTGTTGGCAATTGGTCATTTGAGAGGTGCGGATCTCTGGCACGTCGCCACCGCTTTGTATTTCGCATCGGAGCCGCAGGAAATGTCATTTTTGACGCTCGACATTCGGCAGCGCGGCGTAGCCGAGGCATTGGGATTTCCAGTCACGTGAAAAACGATACGGATGATGCCTATCGATCGAGTCGGGTGGTTTTCAGACATTGCCCTCCCAACCGATGACGTGGCTGCTGACGCCGTCAGGGAAGTTCTGGTGGTACTCGTCGACCAGCATGCCAAGCACGGCCGAATCGTGGCGTGCGCCGTGGTGCGGCCGGCTCATTCGTAAGGTGCCTTCGTGGACGAAGCCGATGTTTTCGAACATGGATCGTGCGGCTTCGTTGTAGGTTGGCACATCAACCCACCCTCGATACAGCCCCAGATGATCGAAGATGTGCTCGAGCATGGCGAGCGTGGCTGCCGTTCCGTAGCCCATGTGCCATTTGGTTTTGTCGCCGATCAGGATGGAGATCTGAGCGTCACCCAGCGGTTCGTCGATCGATAGCTGGCCTTCGCCGATGTGCTCACCGTTTTCGGCGTAGATGGAGAAGATGTCGCGGTGGGGTTCATGATGCGGGTCATGGAAGACCTCATCCCACTGTTCTTGTGTGGCATCGAGCATCTCCTCCGGTTCGTAGCCCAAGTGAGCGGCGTCTCCATATGTGTACCGGCCGAACCAGCTGTCGGACACCTCAGCGTCTTTCAACCAGTCTGCGATGCGTTGAACGTCTTCACGGACGACTGGGCGAAGTTCACATCTGGATGGCATATTGAGCTCTCCCCCTGACTAAAGACCGGCCGATGCACGCCAGCTTGTCGATAGCGACCGATAACTGCCGTGCGAGTTGATATCTATTATCGCACGCCACCTATTTTGCGGATTTAGCGTGCCATTGATAGAGTTTGCATAGACCGCCTGCGTTGCGTAGGCGCAACCGAATACAGGAGATTCCAAATATGTCCGACCACTGGAAGATGGAAGCCGACATCGAGTACTGCGTACCTTGCGGTTACGCGAACCTGGCCGCCTACATGGCCGCCGAGTTATTCCAAGCCGCTGGCCCTGCGCTGGCGATCAGCCTGACCCCGGGACACTCCGGCGCGTTCAAGGTGACGGTTGATGGCGAAGTTCTTTGGGACAAGCAGGTCCAAGGCAAGTCGCCGCACATCATGGAAGTCAAAGAGCTCAAGGCCAAAGTCGCCAACATGATCCAGTCTGGCGCGATGATCCAGATGAACTGATTGGGCGCTTTCACCCAGACCCTCTCCCGTCCCGCGGGAGAGGGTTCGACGCATGCGGCGATACGATGTGCCCATAAGCACGATCCGGCCAAATGCTGTCTAGATAACCGGAACCGACGCGCGATGGTCGCGCGGTCTTTTTGTGTACGGTCGTCGCGTGATCTAGAAACCAGACGTTGGGAATTCAGGTGAATCATGGTTAGAGCAGCGGTATTGTACGCGGCCAACGAGCCGATGCCGATTAAGGATCTGGAGCAACTGCCGCCTCGAAACGGAGAGGTGCGGGTGAACATCGGCGCGGCCGGGATCTGTGCGTCCGACCATCACGTTATGAAGGGTCAGACCAATTTTCCTTTGCCGATCGTCTTGGGCCATGAAGGTGCCGGAGTAATCGACGAGGTCGGCGACGGAGTTACGGATGTAAAACCAGGTGATCGCTGCATATTGTCATTCGTTCCTAGCTGTGGTCACTGTCGATCCTGCCGCACGGGGTTGCAGAACGTCTGCGACACGAACCGTTTGACCGGTACGCGTCAGTACGACGGAACATTTCGGTTCTTCGACGACGAAGGCGTTGAGGTGCACCAGTTCGCGAAGCTAGGGGTGTTTGCAGAGAGCATCATCTGTCCGCAGCAGGCGATTTACCCGATACCGGACGACGTGCCTATGGACGTGGCTGCTTTGATCGGGTGCTCCGTAACAACCGGAGTTGGCGGCGTGATCAATCAGCCTACCGCGAAGGCGGGCATGACAGTAGCGGTGTTCGGCGTAGGCGGGGTCGGTTTGAATGTCGTGCAAGGTGCGAGGCTGCTCAACGCGTCGCGCATCATCGCGGTTGACATCCTCGACAACAAATTGGAGTTTGCGTACCGATTCGGTGCCACCGATGTGGTGAATTCCCGTGCGGAGGACGCGGTCGAAAAGATTATCGAGTTGACCGATGGCGGCGTGGACATGGCGATCGACGCGTTTGGCCACGTGATGACAACCCGAAGTGCGTACGACGCGACGCGCAAAGGTGGAACTTGCGTCGTGATCGGGATCGCGCCGGAAGGATCAGACGCGGCGATCCCGATGGTCGACATCGTCCGGAACCAAAAAACGGTTGTAGGCAGCTACTACGGTTCGGCGAGCCCTCACGAGACTTTCCGGACGTTGCTCGATTTCTATCGGTCTGGGAAATTGGATATCGGAGGATTGGCGCTGCGAAGCTACGCGCTGGATGAAATCAACGAAGCGTACGACGATCTCGAGAAGGGTGCGGACGGCCGCGGCGTGATCGTGTTCGAAGGCGTCAATTGACCGATGGTCGATTCCGAATGCCAAACCAGATGTCAACAGGGTAAAATCTACTAACTAGCAACGCCCAAACCGCACCACGGGAACTGTCAGACGCACCCCGGCAACGGCGGCGCCTAAAGAGCGGACAAATCCCTCATGCTTGAAGACTACTTTCGCCAATACGGGATACTCGTCATGTTCCTATTGGTTGCAGTAGGTGTCCCGATCGGCATGCTGCTCATGTCCTACGCGGCACAGTTCATTCGCGTGCGGCCGAACCAAACATCCATAGTCAAGCGGACATCGTACGAGAGCGGGTTAAGGCCGTTCAGCCCCAAACCGAGACTGTTCAACATTCGTTATTACTACTACGCGATCCTCTTTGTGGTTTTCGATGTGGAGACGGTGCTGCTGTTTCCTTGGGCGATCAAATTCGGCGTATTGTCGAAGCAATTCGGGGCTGTTGCCTTTCTAGCGGCGCTGATATTCTTGGCTGTGGTCACGTTGGGTTATCTTTACGCGTGGCGAAAGGGCGCCCTCGAATGGACACGGAGCACTAACAATTGACCTCCGACATCGAAACCGCCTACGGCGTTCCCATGGGGCACGATCCTCGGAACCCGCTATTCAACGTCACGTGGGACCTCGACCGGGATGAGGGTGATGAGGTCAACCTGATGAAGGCCACGCGCCTCAGTCCGTTGCCCGAACCGATAATCCACATGGACGATGACCACTCGCGAAACGTCATTGTGACATCGGTCGACTACCTCCTCAATTGGGCGCGAAAATCTTCTCTCTTCCCGTTGCAATTCGGTCTGGCTTGTTGCGCGTTTGAGATGATCGCTTCGGCCATGGGGCGTTTCGATATCTCGCGTTTCGGGATGGAGGCGTTTCGAGCGACGCCTCGACAAGCAGACTTGATGATCGTAGCCGGCACCGTGACGTGGAAAATGGCGGTACCGCTGCGCAGGTTGTACGAGCAGATGGCGGAACCTAAGTGGGTGATCTCGATGGGGGTTTGCGCGACGAGCGGCGGTCCCTACTACCAGTCTTATTCTGTGGTTCCCGGTGTCAACCACATCGTGCCGGTCGACGTCTACGTCCCCGGATGCCCGCCACGGCCCGATGCGCTGCTTTACGGCATCATGCAGCTGCAGCGGAAGATCAGGCGAACGGGGACCATCGCGCGCTAGCGCGCGTGCTGAGCGGGCGAGAGGATGGACACGGCCGGCCTACGCGATCTCGGCGAGTACGTCGCGACCAGTCTCAGCGACTACGTGCACGCGACGGATATCGCGTTCGGCGAACTCGTGGTCGAGGCGCGCGCCGACCAGGTGGTGCGCGTCCTCAAGTTCCTGAAGGACGATCCGGGCTGTCGCTTCGAGCAGCTCACCGACCTCTGCGGCGTGGACTACCCGGAGCGCGACCCGCGCTTCGATGTCGTCTACCACCTGCTCAGCATGAGCCGCAATCGGCGGATGCGCCTCAAGATCGGCGTCAACGAGGACCAGCCTGTGCCGTCGGTGACGGAGGTGTATCCGTCCGCCGGGTGGTGGGAGCGCGAGACCTGGGATCTCTACGGCATCCACTTCGCCGGCAATCCTGACCTGCGCCGGCTGCTGACGGACTACGGCTTCGACGGCCATCCGCTGCGCAAGGACTTTCCGCTAACCGGCTACGTCGAGCTCCGCTACGACTCCGAGCAGAAGCGCGTGGTGTACGAGCCGGTGAAGCTGACGCAGGAGTTCCGCCGCTTCGACTTCCTCAGCCCCTGGGAGGGCGCGTCCTACCCGCTGCCGGACGACGAGAAGGCCGAGGACGCCGGCGAGGACGGGCGCCCGTCATGAGCGAGCGCCAGATCCGCAACATGACCGTGAACTTCGGGCCGCAGCATCCGGCGGCCCACGGCGTGCTGCGCCTCGTGCTGGAGATGGACGGCGAGGTGGTCGAGCGCGCCGACCCCCACATCGGCCTGCTCCATCGCGGCACCGAGAAGCTGATCGAGTACAAGACCTACCTCCAGGCCGTGCCCTACTTCGACCGGCTCGACTACGTCGCGCCGATGAACCAGGAGCACGCCTACGCGCTCGCCGTGGAAGCCCTGCTCGGCCTCGAAATCCCCGAGCGAGCGCAGTACATCCGCGTGCTCTACAGCGAGATTTCGCGCATCGCCAACCACCTGATGAACATTTGCACCATGGCGCTCGACGTCGGCGCGATGACGCCCTTCTTCTGGGGCTTCGAGGAGCGCGAGCGCACCATGGAGTTCTACGAGCGCGCCTCGGGCTCGCGCCTCCATGCCGCCTACTTCCGCCCCGGCGGCGTCGCCTACGATCTGGCCCCGGACCTTCTCTCCGAGATCGGCGCGTGGAACGAGGCCTTCCCCAAGGTCATCGACGACATCGAGAACGTGCTGACCGAGAACCGCATCTTCAAGCAACGCACGGTCGACATCGGCGTCCTGAGCGCGCAGGAGTGCTTCGACTGGGGGTTGACCGGGCCGGTGCTGCGGGCGTCCGGCGTCTCTTGGGACCTGCGGCGCAACCAGCCCTACGAGGTCTACAGCGCACTCGATTTCGGCGTGCCCGTGGGGTCCAACGGCGACTGCTACGAGCGCTATCTCGTGCGCATGGAAGAGATGCGCCAGTGCGTGAAGATAATCGCCCAATGCCTTGAAAAGATGCCGGAAGGTCCGGTCAAAGTTCAGGACAACAAGATCACGCCGCCGTCGAGAGCCGTGATGAAGGAGTCGATGGAGGCGCTGATCCATCACTTCAAGCTCTACACCGAGGGCTACCACGTGCCGGCCGGCGAGACCTACCGTGCGGTGGAGGCGCCGAAGGGCGAGTTCGGCGTCTATCTCGTCGCCGACGGCACCAACAAGCCGTATCGCTGCAAGATCAGGGCGCCGGGCTTCGCGCACCTGCAGGTGCTCGACCACATGAGCAAGGGCCACATGCTGGCGGACGCGGTGGCCAACCTCGCGAGCATGGACATCGTCTTCGGGGAGATCGACCGGTGACGGACAAGGCCGGCAACGGTGCCGGGACCTTCGCCTTCACGCCCGAGAACCGGGCCGAGGCGGATGCCGTG
>CAYRHG010000152.1:0-7768 GCA_964424025.1 uncultured Dehalococcoidales bacterium
GTCGTAGGCCATTCCCACCATCAAGAACGCGAGCCCGGTGATAGTGCCGTGCGTGAATATCTGCAAAGCGGCACCGTTGATTCCGCCCAATTGATGCGCAGCGGTTCCACCGCCGATCGCGGTCAGTCCGAGTAGAACGAAGCCCATGTGGCTCACGGATGAATACGCGATCAGCCTTTTCATGTCCGTTTGCCGAATTGTCACGATAGCCCCATAAACCACGCTGACCGCCGCCACAACCGACAAAATCCCCGCCGCGTCGTGAACTGTGAAGCCATTTGTTTCTTGGAAAAACCCGATATTGATGCGGATCATTCCATAACCCGCCATCTTCAGCAGAACCCCTGCCAGCATCACACTCACCGCCGTCGGCGCATCGGTGTGTGCATCCGGTAACCAGTTGTGGAGAGGCCACACCGGCAATTTGACTGCGAAGGCTACAAGGAAGAACGCAAAGATCAGCGACGCTGGCGCTATCAGATTCACGCCTGAGATTTGATCCGGAATTCCCTCGATCCCCAGTTGGGGCACGTGAACCATCGTTAGCGTTTCGACGGCACCGGTCAGAAACACGGCCAATATTCCGACGAACATTAACGCTCCGCCCGCAAGTGTGAACAATACGAATTTCATCGCGGAGTAACGCGGTCGGCCTGTCCCCCAGACGGATATCAGCATGAACATCGGGATCACTTCGAATTCGAAGAAGACGAAGAACAACAGGAGATCGAGGCTCACAAACACACCGAAAACCGCCGCCTCAAGTAACAGTAACCAAATGAAATACTCCGGTACTCGCACTTCGATGTTTCGCGAAGCGAAAGCCGCCGCCATACCCAAAATCCCGGTAAGCAACACGAGAGGAGCACTCAGACCATCGACACCCAGCAAGTACGAAGATTTGATGGTCTGTGCGGAGAGCCAATTTAGGTGGTCGACCATCTGAACGCCGCCGGCGACCCGATCATAGGAGAAGAACACCACGAGAGAAAGCACGAACGCCGCGACGGTGCTGAGGATCGCGAACCAACGGACGATCCGATCCTCGAGATTGAAAGGTTTGACGATCAGGATTATCAGCGCCGCCAACGTGGGAAGAAACACCGTGATCGTCAATATGCCGTTGAATTCACTCATCGGGGATGCACGTTGATTCCTACTGAGCCACCAACACGAATATGACGATCGCGACGATCAGACCAACCACCGACACGATTCCGTACGTCTGCACTTGTCCATCTTGGACTTTCGCCAGAGCCCGGCCAGCCCGATCTGTCCACCGGTAAAGCTGTATGTTCACGTTGTCAAAACCGACGATGTCTAACTTGTCCGTGAGCATCGCGAAATACCCGTAGAAACCGCGCGATACGATCCAGTCCTCGTACAACTCGTCGAAGAAGTATTTGCGCGCGAACAAGGTCCGTATCGGTCCGACGAGCCGGGTTATTCCGTCAGCAATCGGTAAACGTTTTGTAAACAACGCCCAAGCCAATGCCACGCCCGCTGCGGCAAGAATGGTAGACACACCGGCGATCAAAAAATCAAATTTCGGTTCAGATCCTGCATGAACCTGCGCGTCGTGATCTGGGAACACCGCTGTGTTATCAGCGACGATGAACGTGGAGAAGGCGTGCTTGTCGACGATCCCGAGGCCGACGACGGGATTGGTGAAGAAACCTGCGACGATCGCCAAGAATGCGAGGATCGATATGGGGATGATCATCGTGCGAGGCGATTCGCCAAGATGCACGTGTTCCAAACCTTCAGGCGCTTCCTCGCCGGATGCTTCGATTTCCTCTCGCTCTTTGTCTCCACCTCCGCGGAACTCTCCGTGGAAGGTTTTAAAAACTGCCCGGAACATGTAGAAAGCTGTCATCAACGCACCGATCAGACCCATAGCCAAAGCGAACAACGCAATGTTGGAATCGGTGTGGGCCGCGTGCGCCAATATCTCATCTTTGGACCAGAACCCCGACAGCGGCACGATACCTGCTAGCGACAAACTGGCAATGACCATCGCCCAGTAGGTGATCTTCATGTGATCGCGAAGGCCGCCAAGGTAATTCATGTTGAACGTGCCACCAGCGTGGTGGACTGATCCTGCAGCGAGGAACAAACAGGCTTTGAAGAAGGCGTGCGTGAAGAGATGGAACACGGCAGCACCGTAAGCACCGATCCCCAAAGCGAACATCATGTATCCGAGCTGACTGACGGTCGAATAAGCCAACACCCGCTTGATGTCATTTGCCACCAATGCCATCGAAGCAGCGAACACAGCGGTAATCGCACCTACTAGCGTGACGAGGAACATTATGTCGCTGTGCTCGAACAACGGAAAGAATCGAGCAACTAGGAATACTCCCGCCGTCACCATCGTCGCTGAGTGGATTAGGGCGGATACCGATGTCGGACCTTCCATTGCGTCTGGCAACCAAGAATGCAACGGGAATTGAGCGGATTTGCCGATGGCGCCCAACAGGAAACCCAACGCGATCCACGACGCCACCGAGACCGCCATCATGCCTCCCGCGATCGCGCCGTACATCGCTTCGATGTCGAGCCACGAGGGATCGTTCGAATAGAGATAGAGGATCGCAAGCAGAAAACCGAAATCGCCGAAACGGGTCATCAAGAACGCCTTCTTCGCCGCTTCCGCTGCCGACGGTCGGTTCATCCAGAATCCGATTAGCAGGTATGACGAAATGCCCACGAGTTCCCAGAACACGAAGAGTTGAATTACGCTTCGCGCAGTCACCAACCCCAGCATCGAAGCGGTGAATAACGCCATGTAGCTGAAATAGCGCGTGTATCCATCGTCCCCATGCATGTAGCCGATCCCGTATATCTGTACGAGCAGGCTCACACCACTCACCACGACCAGCATGATCGCAGTCAGTTGATCAAGCATCATGCCAAATGAGATATCGACCCCAGCGATAGCGATCCAGCTATGCATCTCGAACTGCTGCGCACCATCAGACGCGACTTTGATCAGCGCGAGTATGGAAAGAATGAAAGAAACCCCAACGGCCGCAACGGTCAACCATCCCGCCAAATCCGAACGATTGCAAGTGAAGCGGTATCCACCGACAACATACTCCGGCAACCATCGCAAAACCAGCCCGTTGATGACGAAAGCGAACGCGGGCAGCGCGACTATCAGCCAAATTGTCAGTTCAGATGCCAAATCGACTCTCGCCTAGAGTTTCCTGAGGATTTCATCGGCAACGTGTTCCCGGCCTTTGGGCACCATGACGATGAACGGCACGTCTTCGGCCCAATCCAAGATGTCGCCGACAGGCAGTATTTTGGCGGGCAATCCCTCGCCGTCGAGCAGGTTTTTCCAACTCTCTGCGATCCGCAAGGTCTGCGTTCTCTTGTATTCGACCCACATCTTCAGTTCTTCATTTCAGCGGCATCTGTGACTTCGACCGATTGCTTTGCTCGATAGAAAGCGAACACCAAGGCGAGCGCCAACGCAGTTTCTGCCGCCGCGATCGATATCACGAACACTGCGAACATGTGACCGGTGAGAGCTGATCGGACCGCGCTCTCAGTGATCCCACCGTCGGTTCCAATAAGCGCTGCGGGCGCGGTGAAACGCGAAAATCCGATCGCGGCGACCAAAACGCCGTTGAACATCAACTCCAACGACATGATTACCGCAATGATGTTGCGGCGCGCCAATACACCGAACAGCCCGATCGAGAAGAGCGCGCCCGCGACCCCAAGGACGATCTCGAGCGTCATGTCGGATCGTCCTCCCGTCGATTCCGGATAACGATCAACGCGCCGATCAGCGCTGCGACCAGCAACAACCCGAGCGTTTCGAAAGGCAAAACGTATTCGCGTATCAGCGACGGCCCGATGTGCGATGAACCGTCGATCAGCGCACCTCCGCGCGCACCTTCGTTCGCGGAGTCCACAGCAGATATCGTCGCATCGTCGGAATTGGACGTCACGACTTCGTAGTTGCCAGCGAGTCCAGCGACCGCGTCAGGATCCGTAACCTCGTCAATCGTAGTCCAATCAGTGTTGTAGGCGACAAATATGATCGACGCCAGAAGCAGCACCGCCGCTATCGCCGAAATCAAACGGCTTTGCGACAGAGTGCCAGCATTGGCCAAATCGCCAATGAACATCACAGCAAACGCGATCAAGATCGAGATTGCACCGACGTAAACCAAGATCTGAACAACTCCGATGAACTCAGCGTTCAGAATGAAATAAATGCACGCGACCCCGATAAACGACATCGCCAGCGCCAACACTGCACGAACAAGGTCGCGTTGCGTTACGACGATGATCGCCGACGCGATCGTCAGAGCTGAAGCAACGAAAAATGCTATCGTCGCCCAAATCCCAGAATCGAAAGCCCCGCTCATCGTTCCTCGACCCAGCGCTGGTCTAACGTTTCTTGATCCGGCATCTCGTGCCGACCGACTTGCTCGTGCTCATCCTCAGCACCGTCGCGGAAGGGATCGTAGTCTCGCTCCTCGAACTGAGGTCGGAACCACGAGCTAGGCTGCTTCAAAGCTTGTCGTAGTTCATCAACCGGGATCACCAACGCGTCGCGTTCGTATTTGCTACGTTCGAAACGGCTGCCCATGTGCAGTGCGTCGTATGGGCAAGCCTCCACGCAAAGACCGCAGAACATGCATCGACCAATATCGATGTCGAATACGTCGATCGCGTAACTCTCACCCTCCTGAACGTCGAAGCCGCCAAGGCTAGTTACGATCTCGATTATCCCCAAGGGGCAGTATTTCGCACACGACGCGCATCCTGTGCACCTGTCTTCGTACCAAGTGAACTCATTGCCGCGAAAGCGTCGATTTTGAGGGATGTTCACGGGCACCGAATACATGCTCATCGCTGCCTTGGCAGCGGTCACCGGTTTGGTAGCTACCAAACCCATCGGCGACTTGCCCTCGTTTTTCGCCGCGCCAACAATGCCGACTTTTTTGTCCGGGTATTGGATCGTGAACGGCGTCTTCAGGGCGTTCCTCAACGTCACTCGCATCGCCTTGAGTAGTCCGAAGCCAATCATCGAGTCGCACCTCCCGAGAAAGTTACTTCGTCCGGAATCTCGTTCGTCGCCACCGGATAGGTTGGCCGTCCCGATTCCGGTTCAGGATTCGTGTAATCGCCTGGTCGCAATAGCTTGCTGACCGCCCAAATCGAAACGAAGAATACGACCCAGTTAATGCCAGCCATCATCCACAACTGAACGTAGGTCGGTTCTGGCCAAATCGCGATCAAGACACCTGTGACGAATATATTGATCAACGTCAGCTCGAATAAACCCTTCCAAGCCAAAGACAATATCTGGTCTACCCGCAGACGTGGCCAAGAGAATCGCATCCACATGATGAACAGCAGAACGAGCACTGTTTTGCCGGCGAACCAGATCTGTGATGGAATCGGCTCCCAACCACGCCAACCACCAAGAAACAAAGTGACGATCAGCATAGAAGCAACGATCGTCGCCAAGAATTCGGCGAGGAAGAAAATCCCGAACTTCATGCTGCTGTAATCGTTGAGATACCCTGCCGCGAGTTCCGACTCAGCTTCGATGAGGTCGAAAGGCGTACGGCTCGTTTCAGCCTGTGCGGCGATTAGGAACACAAATATGCCCAACGGTTGCACCAAGATGAACGGCACATCTTGCGCGTCCACGATCTTCCCAAGCGACATCGAGCCAGCGATCATCAACACTCCGATCAACGACAACGCCATCGGTATCTCGTAGCTGATCAGCATCGCCACCGAACGCATCCCGGCGAATATCGCGATCCGATTGCCCGATGCCCAAGATGCCAGAACAACGGATATGCCAGACAACGATGTAACCGCGATCACGAACAAAATCCCGACGTTAAGGTCCACGACGAATGTCCCCAACCCGAACGGGATCACTGACAAAACCATCAGCACGGGCACAACCATCAATATCGGCGCTAGGTTGAACAACCACCGGTCGGCTTCATCCGGAACGATGTCTTCCTTGAAGAGTGTCTTGATCGCGTCGGCCACCGAGGTGAACATTCCGAACGGTCCCCAGCGGTTGGGCCCGGTACGGTTTTGAATTCGCCCGAGTATTCGGCGTTCGCCCCAGATGTAAACGATCACGGCGCCCAACGCCGCATTGATGACGACGTTGATGATGATGAAAGCCGTCACCGCGAACGCAAGCCACTCCAATCCCGACGGCAATATGGCCGTGTCGTATCCTCGCGACGCGCAACCTTCGCTGCCGCTCGCGAGATAACAGTAGATGTTCCGGAACAGAGAGTTGTCCAGAAACGGCGAGTTCAACGGTCCACCTCGCCCATATTGATATCGACGCTACCGAAACTTACGAACATGTCGGCCAAGAGTTCGCCGATAAGCATATCCCGGAGCAGCGTTAGGTTGATCAGCGACGGCGCCCTCACATGGCACCGATAAGGTGATATCGACCCATCGCTTACCAAGTAGAAACCCAACTCGCCTTTGGAATGTTCGATCGCTGCATAGGCGTCACCCACAGGGGGTCGGATCAGCCATGGGACATCGTCGTGGTGCGGACGCACCGGACCCGGCTCAATCAGCTTCTCGCACTGTCGGATGATCTTGATACTCTCGCGCATCTCTTGAACTCGGACCCAGTACCGAGCAAAGTTATCACCCGCGGTATGCAGCGGACGGTCGAACGTGACTTGGTCATAGTAGTCGTAGGGAGCGCGATGGCGCAGATCCCAGTCCACGCCGGCGGCGCGAAGCATGGGACCAGTTATTGAAGCATCAATCATCTGCTCAGGCGTGAGGACGGAAACCCCTTTGGTGCGCGAGAAGATGATGTCGTTGTCGGTCAGCAACTCATCTAAATCGTCGATGCGCGGCGGCAGTTCATCGAGCAATCGGTCCATCGCAGGCCAGAACTCTTCGGGAGCGTCCATAAACACCCCGCCCGGACGCAGATACGAGTTGGTGATCCTCGCTCCGCAAAGCATTTCAAAAAGATCGAGAATCTTCTCTCGTTCCCGCATCGTGTAAATCAGCGGTGTGCCCCAAGCGCCGAGGTCCTGTATGAGGAAGCCGACCGCAACTAAGTGACTGGCGATGCGTTGCAACTCGGACGCTATCATCCGCAACCAGACGCCCCTAGGCGAGGGTTCTACGCCGCCAAGTTTCTCAACTGCCAACATGTACGCCTGATTGTTGAGCATGGAACCGACGTAATCCATTCGATCGGTCAGCGTCACCACTTGAACATAGGTGCGTTCCTCGGCGAGCTTTTCCGAACCGCGGTGAAGATACCCGAAGATGGGTTCGACGTCGATGATCTCTTCCCCGTCGAATGTGACCCGCATCCTGAACACGCCGTGCGTCGACGGGTGTTGGGGCCCCAGATTTACCGTGATCGGCTCGGTGCGGACTTGGGTCGTCATTATTCCTGCCCGCCTCCGATCTCAGATGCCAACGCGTCCGGCGTTCGGCGTTCGGATTCAGGCACGATTGATTGCTCGTATGTCGCGAAATCCTTCCGGAGTGGGTGCCCCGGAAACCCTTCCCATAACATGATCCGTTTGAGGTTCGGGTGCCCTTCGAAGATGATCCCCATCAGGTCCCAAACTTCGCGTTCCTGTAGGTCCGCGCCCCGCCAAATGTCAACCACGCTCGGGATGCGAGCCTCCTCGCGCCCGAAACCGCATTGCGATTTGACAACCGCGGTGGCGTTTCGAGTCAACGAGGTCAGATGATAGACAACTTCAAAGTAGGAGAT
>CAYRHG010000153.1:0-9899 GCA_964424025.1 uncultured Dehalococcoidales bacterium
TGGCTTACCTTCCTTCGGCAATAACTTGCCGGTATCCTCTCGAATCGCGTGCGTCTTCGACGTTTTACCACGATTCTTGCCAGTAACTTGCCGAACTCCATCCAATCCCGCCGCTCCCAACGCCTCTACATGACCCATCGCCACAAACAAAACATCCGCAGCCTCACTACACACACCAACCCCATCTTCCTCCTCCACCGCCTCACTCAACTCCCGAATCTCCTCCGCCAAGATCGCCCGCCTCCGTTCAATAATGCTGGCCGGCTCGCTACCTTCAAAATGACCAGATCCGAAACCCCACCGATTGTGGAAATCCCACACCTCTCGCGCCATTTCCGACACAATCCGTACAAATTCCTCTTCAGATACCGAATTCGGCGCGTATCGACGCTGATCGGCGACGCTCACAGAGGGATATTCCCGTGCTTCTTAGACGGCATATCGTCAACCTTGTTCGACAACATATCCAAAGCATCAATCACCCGAGAACGCGTATCCCTGGGGTCGATCACATCGTCAATATAGCCACGGTTGGCAGCAACATACGGGTTCGCGAACCGATCACGGTAGTCCGCGACCAATTCCTGACGTTTAGCATCAGCATCATCCGCCGCCGCAATCTCCCGCCGAGAAATCACATTCACCGCACCCTCCGGACCCATCACCGCAATCTCCGCCGTCGGCCAAGCCAAGTTCACATCACACCGCAACTCCTTACTCCCCATCACGATGTACGCCCCACCATACGCCTTCCGCAAGATAACCGTAATCTTCGGCACCGTAGCCTCCGAATACGCGTACAACATCTTCGCACCATGACGAATAATGCCACCCTGCTCCTGCGCCGTGCCAGGCATAAACCCCGGAACATCAACCAAAGTCAGCACCGGAATATTGAACGCATCACAAAACCGCACGAACCGCGCGCCCTTGTCCGACGCATCGATATCCAAAACTCCAGCAACCTCATTCGGCTGATTGGCAACTATCCCAACCGTGGAACCCGCCATTCTCCCAAACCCGACGACGATATTCCGCGCGAACTCAGCGTGTACCTGCATGAAATCGCCATCATCAACCAGCTCTTCTACGACATCCAAAACGTCGTAAGGCATATTCGGATCATGCGGAATCACCGACGACAGGCGCTCCGATCGCCGATCGACCGGGTCCTCACAGACCACCGAAGGCGGCGAAGACGCATTATTCGACGGCAAAAACCCTAACAACCGTCGCACTTCAGCAAAACAGGCATCCTCATCAGGCGCCGCCCAATGCGCAACACCAGAAGTCGTAGCATGCATCCCCGCACCACCTAGATCCTCATGACTCACATCCTCTCCCGTCACCGAACGCACCACGTCCGGGCCAGTGATGTACATCTGGCCTATCGACTCCACCATAAAGATGAAGTCTGTCATCGCAGGAGAGTAAACCGCGCCGCCCGCCGAAGGCCCCGCAATCACCGTAATTTGAGGTATTACACCACTTGCCAACGTGTTTCGTCGGAAAATCTCGCCATAGCCGGCAAGCGAGTCGATCCCCTCTTGGATGCGCGCTCCACCCGAATCGTTAATCCCCACAACCGGCGCACCGACCTTTATCGCGTGATCCATCACCTTCGAAATCTTCTGCGCCGCGATCTGCGACAACGACCCTCCCAAGACGGTGAAGTCCTGCGCGTACCCAAAAACCGTCCGTCCTTCAACCTTTCCCCAACCTGTAACCACCGAATCGCCCTCGAAACGCTGCTTGTCAAGACCCAGATCGGTTGAACGATGGGTGTTGAATGTGTCGATCTCGGAGAAAACGCCCCCGTCGAACAATTTGCCCAAGCGTTCTCGCGCCGTCAGCTTGCCCCGCTTCTTCTGCGACTCGATCCGTCGCTCACCGCCTCCGAGCCTCGCCGTCGCGCGCCGAGAATCCAACCCTGCCATGCGGCTCCCAAAGCCGTTGGATGAAGACGTCATTTCTTGCTGCTGCGTGATGTCGATTAGCCTTAATTCTTGTGAAACCGGGTTCCCTCAACCGACCCGATTCCGAACGTATGCCAACTTAGAATCCTAACTTACAACGCAAGTTTGCGACCAACTTTACGTTTACTGAACCGATCAGTCCTGAAAACTACGTTCCCTCACGCCAAATGACGCAGTCAATGAAGATCGGTGAACGCACCTTCGAATGGGGCTCCCAAACATACATCATGGGCATCTTGAACGTTACCCCCGACTCGTTTTCAGGCGACGGCACAATGCAACACCAAGGCGATTGGGTCACCAACTCCGTCGACACAGCGCTACGGATGGAAGACGAAGGCGCCGACATCATCGACATCGGCGGAGAGTCCACCCGACCACCGTCTGTCTACCCTGACGCGAGACCGATTCCGGAGGAGGAGGAGATGGATCGAGTCATGCCGGTGATTTCTGCACTTGCACAAAGATGCTCCGTTCCAATCAGTATCGATACTCGCAAATCGATCGTTGCGGACGCGGCACTGTCCGCCGGCGCCAGCATGGCGAACGACGTATCGATGCTCTCCGACCCAGAGATGGCTACAACGGTCGCGAAACACGATTCACCAATCGTCATCAGTCACATTCGGCCCCGCGCCCAATACCGAGACGTGGTTCGCGAAGTCGTTGCCGAGTTGGCATCGGCAGTCGAATCTGCGCTCATCGCCGGCATTGACAGATCTCGAACAATCGTGGACCCAGGTATCGGCTTCGCCAAGAACGCGTCTCACAGCCTAACGGCTCTGCGGCACCTCGATATCATCAAATCCGAGTTGGGTGACCTGCCGATGCTTATCGGATCTTCTCGAAAATCTTTCATCGGTGCCATTCTCGACGCCGAACCCGAAGACCGCGTCGAAGGCAACGCGGCGTCTACTGCTTTGGCAGTCGCCAAAAGCGTGGATATCGTGCGCGTCCACGAGGTGCGAGCGATGGCTCGAGTAGCCAAAGTCGCCGACGCCATCGTGCGGGGTTGGCAACCAGCATCCTTCGATAAAGCTAGCGACCGAGTCCGCAGGGCCGTCGAACGCCAGATCTGATTGGAACTCCGTTGACTCAATCGGTCGCGTACATCGGTCTAGGTAGCAATCTCGGCGATCGTGTCGGTTACCTTGAAGCCGCAATCAACGCCATCAAACAATTGGGTGATCCAATCGCAGTATCCTCTGTCTACGAATCCGACCCGCACGGAGTTGACGAAGATCAGCCTTCGTATCTCAACATGGTTCTAGCGATCAGAACAGGATTTGGGCCTACGGCACTCCTCGGCAAACTGCTCGAGATCGAACGAGCGAACGGACGCATTCGCGACCGAGCCAACGAGTCTCGCACGCTGGACCTCGACGTTTTGTTGATGGACGATATGGTGCTGCACGATCCCGACATCGCCATACCCCACCCTAGAATGCACGAACGAGAATTTGTGATGATCCCGTTGACCGAGATCGCGCCCCGCGCGATACATCCGACGCTCAATCACACGATGGCCGATATCGCCGCTGGTTTAGACGATCAAGGGGTTCGGCGACTCGGCGAGATCAGCGATCTGACTACCGAGGTAGGACGCTAAGATTCGTTCTGCAAAGCTTGGATGACGATGAAGACAGCGACGGCGATGAATATCGCCCAAATCACGATCCGAGGACTTACATTCTTGAACACTGATCGATCAGACCACGTCGGAAGGCGTTCCCAATGACAGACGGGCCGTTCTCAGCAATCGTATCCGACATCGATGGGACGCTTTTGACAAGGGTCAACGACACCGTCTCGCCTCGTCTCAAGACGGCTGTCGCCGAGATAACGGCTCGTGGCATCCCGTTCTCCATCTCCACAGGTAGGATGCGCCGATCGGCATGGCATGTGCACAACGAGATAGGCGCCAATGCCACGATGATCTGTTACCAAGGCGCGATGGCGGTCGACGCCAAAACCAACACACTCCTCCGGCACGAACGGCTGGACGAGACGACCGCAGCCGCTGCAATCGAGTTCTTCACCGAACGCGGACTCGATATCAGGGTTTACGTAAACGACGAAGTATTCGTATCTCACCTCAACGAAGTCGACTTCGACTACGCGCAACGGAATCGCGCCACATTGGTTGAGGTGAAAGAACTAATGCCGCTAGCCGCCTCAGAGCCAACGGTCGTCCTCGGCATCTGCGATCCCATCGAGATAGGCGAGCATGTCGACGACATCGCGTCTTTGCTCGGAAAATCAGCCGAAGTCACACACTCGCTGCCCCATTTCTGCGAAGTCGGGTCGCCCCGCGCTGGCAAGGTTCGCGCACTGCACTGGCTCGCCGGCAGAACGGGACTGGAACCATCCGATTTCATCACCTTCGGAGACGGACTCGGCGACCTCGAGATGGTCCGTTGGGCCGGGCGCGGATACGCCGTCGGCGACGCTCACCCCGCGGTGATGGCTTCCGCGTACCGACACATACCGGGACCCGACAGTGAAGGCGTAGCAGAAGAACTGGAGCAGTTGAGCGCTAACGGGAAGCTTCACGCCCGCGCATAGTCTCGTGATAACCCCGTAGGCCGTCGATCCATACTGCCCTTTCCGGCTTTTCCCTTATAATGCGGCGCTAGCAGATGCATCGTCGAATTCGATGTGCCGCTTCGTACCGATGCGACTTCCAGCCTGATCCAAACCTCTGATGTCCGTAACATACCTCCTAAAGCGCGTCGGACTATTCCTGTTGGTCGTTTGGTTAGGAGTGACAATCAACTTCTTCCTGCCGCGGCTCGCGCCCGGCGACCCCATACAGGAATACTTGGGGCAGCTAGCCCAACAGGGGATGTTCGTTGGGGACCCGTCGGCTGGGTTCGTTGAGGAATACCGCGCCAAATTCGGACTCGACAAACCGATGTGGCAGCAATACGTGAACTATTGGATCGACGTCTCTCAATTCAATTTCGGTCTGTCCGTGGTCGATTACCCAGTGGAAGTCACGAGGGTGGTCAGGGCGGCATTGCCATGGACATTGGGGTTGTTGACGACTGCCACGTTGATCGGATTCGTTTTGGGGACGCTGTTCGGTGC
Source organism: uncultured Dehalococcoidales bacterium (assembly GCA_964424025.1). Taxonomy (GTDB): domain Bacteria; phylum Chloroflexota; class Dehalococcoidia; order Lucifugimonadales; family Lucifugimonadaceae; genus Bin127. Next base: position 5,067 of record CAYRHG010000153.1, read on the forward strand.
GCTGCTGGTTGCGGCACCTGGCGGTTGGAAGCGGTTGTTGGCATGGACGATGCCGATCGTGATGGTCGTCCATTCGATTCCTTATTTCCTACTTGGCATTGTGTTCATTGCTCTATTTGCATTCACTTGGGCGTTGTTTCCGCTAGGTGGTGGCTACACGTTGGGAGAGTCGCCAGAGTTCAGCCTCAACGGGCTATTCACTATCGTCAAGCACGCTTTCCTGCCGGCGTTGTCGCTGGTCGCCGTCGCCGCCGGTGGCTGGGCGATCGTGATGCGTTCGATGATTGTGATCGTCCAAGGCGAAGACTACGTGCAGATGTCACGAGCGATGGGATTGAAGCCCTGGCGCGTCTTCTACACTTACCAAGTCCGCAACGCGTTGTTGCCGCAAATAACTTTCCTCGCTCTGAGTCTGGGTTTCATCGTGTCGGGATCAGCTCTCGTCGAGGTTGTATTCGTCTATCCCGGCATCGGCACGGTGCTGCTCGACGCGATCACCGTAAAGGATTTGCCGCTGTTGCAGCTCATCCTATTGGTGGTAATAATCGTCGTGACCTTGTTCTTGATACTGCTAGACATCATCTACCCGATATTGGATCCGAGAATCCGGCATGAGACCGATTGATCGGATGGTTGTGTGATGGTTGAACAGGGCCGCAACGAGATCGCTTCGGTATCCCTAACGCGCCGATTCTTCCGGCTTTTAGCGGGGAACATGTTGTTGCTTCTCGGATTAGCGCTGCTGGGCGGCATCATCGCTTTCACCGCTTTTGGCTATCTGTTCGTCGACTTGGAATTGGCGCGCCTCAATTCTGCTCCGATTTCGCAGCCACCATCCATGGAGCACTGGTTCGGGACCGACGCGGTAGGTAGATCGATTCTTGCGTTACTTGTGATCGGCACTCCTAAGACGCTGTTGATCGGTTTGCTGGCCGGCGTTTGTGGAATCACGATAGGGACTTGCCTCGGATTTTTCGCCGGATATGTCAGAGGCTGGGCGGACACGGTTATCCGGATCATCTCGGACGTCCTTTTCGTCATACCGATACTCTTCCTGCTCGTCTTCATCATCGAGTATTTTCCGGTGGGCGCCGTCTGGATCATGGGTATCGTGATCGGAGTGCTTTCGTGGATGGGCACCGCTCGTACAGTACGAGCTCAAGTTCTGACCCTCCGCGAAAGAGCGTTCGTAAACATGGCCCGCGCCTCAGGCGCCGGCACATGGCGGATCATCTTCGTCGAGTTGATGCCGAACCTCACGTCATATCTAGCGGCCAGCTTCGTACAAGCGGTTTCAGGCGGGATTTTGTTCTCAATCGGATTGGAGGTCCTTGGATTAGGGCCCGCCAACTCGCAGACTTTGGGTTGGTCCATTTGGTGGGCGAACGACTATGGGGCAGTGCTACGAGGATTCTGGTGGTGGTGGGGATCGCCCGTTGTGATCATCGTGATCATTTTCCTCGGTCTATTCCTGACGTCCTTGGGACTCGACCGAATCGCAAACCCGAGATTGCGAGGCACGTCGTGACGCCCGCGAACGGCGAACCTGTCCTAAAGGTCAACGATCTGACCGTGGAATATGAAACGCCGCGTGGCATGTTGCGCGCGGCAGATTGCGTCTCGTTTGAACTGCGTCCTGGGCAACGGTTCGGACTTGTCGGCGAGTCAGGGTCGGGCAAGACCACAACCGCGCTGGCTTTGATGCGATTGACGCAACTTCCAGGGCGGATCGTCGGTGGCGAGGTGCTGTTGGATGGCGTCGATCTGTTGGGCATTTCTGAAAACGAGATGCGCGAGGTGAGATTGGCGCAGATTTCCTACGTCCCTCAAGGCGCAATGAACTCGCTGAATCCGGTGATCAAAGTCGGCAACCAGATAGCCAACGGATTCAAAGATCATCTCGACAACATCAGCAGATCGGAGATTTCGGAGCGGATAGTCGAAGTTTTGCGCAGCGTCGGTCTCGATCCAGCGGTGTCGCGGATGTATCCACATGAATTGAGCGGTGGGATGAAACAACGCGTCGCGATAGCCATCGCAGTTTCGTTGGGTCCAAAGGTGATCATTGCTGACGAACCTACGAGCGCGCTGGATGTTGTGGTGCAACGCGAGGTGATGTTGACGCTCCGCAAGTTACAGGAGGAGATCGGAGCGGCGGTTTTGATCGTCGGGCATGACATGGGTCTGATGGCGCAGTTCGCGTCTCACGTTGGAGTGATGTACGCGGGAAAACTGGTGGAAGTCGGTCAAGTATTGGATATCTTCGACGATCCGTTCCACCCATACACGCGAGCGTTAATCGCCAGCTTGCCATCGACGAGTCGCCGACATAGGCTGACCGGGATCCCCGGCCTCCCGCCTGCCCTGCTCGAACTGCCGGGCGGATGCTCGTTCAACCCACGGTGCGACAAGGTGATGGAGGTTTGCAGGTCGGCAGATCCGAGTTATGACCAAATCAGACAAGGTCGGTGGGCAAGTTGCCACCTCTATGCGGAGGCGGCAAATTGAGCTCAGTCTTGGAAGCCGACCACTTGACGCGTATTTTCAGCCGCGGGCTCTTCAACAAGGTCGAAAACGTCGCCGTCAACGACATCAGCCTACGGATCGACGATGACAATCCGAGCATCACCGTCATCGCTGGCGAAAGCGGTAGCGGCAAGACGACTCTCGCTTCGATGTTGTTGGGTTTTATGCGCCCCACCCGCGGAGAGATTCGCTACGGTGGCCGTGACATACATTCACTCAAAGGCAACGATTGGAGAGAATTCCGCCGAAATGTTCAGCCGATATTCCAAGACCCGTTCGAGGTGTTCAATCCGGTCTATCGAGTTGACCGAATACTCACTCAACCCGCTCGGTTGTATGGCCTAGCTGAATCTGAGGACGAAGCTCGAGACATGGTCGAGGATGCCCTGCAACAAGTCGGCCTAAGACCAGCCGAAACCCTCGGACGTTTCCCTCATCAATTGAGCGGCGGTCAGCGCCAACGTATCACGGTTGCCCGAGCATTCCTTTTGAAACCAAAGGTCATCGTGGCGGACGAACCTGTTTCGATGATCGATGCATCGCTCAGAGCGACGGTTTTGGAAAGCCTTCGCGAGTTGAAGACCGAGCTAGGTATATCGATCATCTACATTACCCACGACCTCACTACCGCGTATCAGGTTGGCGATACGATCTACGTGCTATATCGCGGTTCAGTGGTGGAGACTGGCAAAGTCGAGAACGTCGTTCAAAACCCGTCTCACCCGTACACGCAGTTGCTGATGGGTTCGATTCCCGTCCCAGATCCCCGCGTGCCGTGGGGTGAGAATCTGGCGCCGATCACAACTTCCGACGAACGAGAGGTAATCGTCCAAGGTTGCGCCTTCGCGCCGCGTTGCCCCCACGCATTTGATCGGTGCGCAAATGATCCACCGCATTTCCAGTTGGAAGACGAAAGAGCTGTGAAATGTTTCTTACACGAAGATCGTCCCGTAACCAATCTTGATTCTCTGATGGACGCAAAGGTCCCTACGATCGATTAGGAATCGACGCGTTTCGTGTTATCTTTCTAACCCGTATGTGACTGTCGTCTGAAAGCAACCTAAAGAAGGAGGCCCGTTACATGTTCAAACTGCATAGGTATCTCTCGATCGCATTGTTGGCGGTCGTGATATCCGCCGTCGCGGCGATCGCTTGCACGCAAGAGAAGATCGTCGTTCAGACGGTTGAGGTTCAAGTCGATCGTGAAGTTCGCGTCGTCGAGACAGTCGTCGTTGAGAAGGAGACGATTGTTGAAGGCGAAACCGTGGTTCAAACGGTGATCGTCGAGCGAGAACGTGTCGTCGAAGGCCAGACTGTTGTCGAGACTGTAGTGGTTGAAAAGGAAGTCGTCGTCCAGCAAGAGGTAGCTGTCGAGGTTGAGAAAGTCGTCACTGCCACCGCCGAACCGACGGCAACGCCGCCAGCGGCGGCTGGAACCGAAGGTCTTCGAGACGTTGCGAGAGACCGTACATTGGTTATCGCAATCGGCGGCCAGCAACTTCAGCCCGCAAACATGAACCTGTTGTCGGGCGGCGGATTGAGCCGAATCCGGACGTTCTCCAACAACTCCTGGCTAGAGTTCCTGTTCTACTTTGGACACCATGACGGCAAGGTACGCCCATGGTTGGCGAAAGATTGGCAGTACAACGACACCAACGACGAGATAACCATCACTCTTCGCGACGATGTCCACTGGTCGGACGGCACGCCGTTCACGGCAGAGGATGTCCGTTACACATGGCAAGATTTGATAATCGATAATCCGTCGAGCGCGTTCCACTTCCGTCTGAAAGGCGCGGTTGAAAGCGTCGAAGCACCTGACGACTACACCGTCAAGCTCAACCTGACGCGCCCTGACCAGCGGATCTTCTTCATCCTCTTCCAAGAGAACTCCGAAGAGCAACTCCCCGTGCTGCCGAAGCACATCTGGGAAGGCAAGGACCCGGAGACGTTTGAAAACGTCGACATCTCGCAAGGGTGGCCCGTCGGAACCGGCGCGTTCAAACTCGTGAAAGCCGCACCCGAAGCGCTCATCTTCGACCGCGACGAAAATTGGTGGGCCGCAAAAGCGGGCGTCGCACCGTTGCCCGCCGTCGAGCGTATCGTGTTTGCCCCTTCAGGCGACGAACAATCGATCGCCCTGCGCCTAGCCCGAAATGAGATCGACCTGCAATTCACGTTCCAGCCCGGTCTGTTTGAACTGACTCGCGTCCGCAACCCCAAGGTCATCTCGTGGCAGGACGACCCGTTCATCCATGACCCCAACGGCTGCATGATCTCGATGACGATGAACAACAAGGTAGCGCC
>CAYRHG010000154.1:0-30941 GCA_964424025.1 uncultured Dehalococcoidales bacterium
GGATTGGTGCACCGGCGTCACCCCCGGCGGCGGTTAATCGACCCTAAATTCCCCGCCCAATCGGAGAGCCGATCCATTTACTCACCCCTCTGGAAGAGCGAATCCAACACCCTCGCCTATTGGTGGAGGGTTAGGGTGAGGGCCCATTGAGCGACCAAATCGAATCCGCTGCCGCACTAATGGTGCGCGACTATCTGATCCTCGCGTTCCTCGTCAGCCTCGGCGCACTCCAAATCGCCGTAACCATCAGCGGCATCCGCGGCCTCTGGCTACTCCCAAATCGCACCTTCACACGCTTCTTGGGATTTCTTCTGATCGCCATCGGATTCGCCTACTACATATTCTCCCCGATATGGATCGAAGGCCCCTGGGCCGCCGGTTCGGTAATCGACGGCACCTCCGAAAACCGCCGATGGGGCACCGCCGCACTCGCCGAAGTCTCAGGCGCTCGGAATTTAAACGACATCCACGGCGGCATGGCCGGAACCGCATACGCCGTCTACTTCGTAATCTCAGCTGTCCTAGCGACCCTCTTCGCAGCAATAATCGGCACTATCACCATCCGCATTTACACCAACGAGAGTCCCTCCTCAAGGAGAGGGTTAGGGGGAGGCGATGCCGCAGTTCCCGACGGTCTCGACGCCCTCAAAAACAACGACCCACTAACCGCTCTCAGATCCTCTCTGCACAACCTGCGTAAACACGCCCGCGAAGATGCCCTCAAAGCGACGCGTTCAGCCCACCGCTGGAGCATACCGTCAATGATCGAAAGGATGCGGCGAAATTAATCCGTTCGACAGAGAACTGGTGTTGCTTATCAACTCCTTCGTGGGCAAGTCGGTCCTCTTCGACCACTGGGCAAAGGTGCTAGCGTCCGATTACCTTTTCCCGCTCGTTTTTTCAGTCGTAATGTTTGCCATCTGGTTTGTCGGTCGCGACATCGCCGAACGCCGGCGTTACCAACGAGCGACGCTCATGGGCGCGGTCGCAATCGGCGCCGCGAACCTCGTTGTCGACATCATCGACTCCGCCTACGACCGCCAACGGCCGTTCGACGAACTGAGCGACTCCATGACCCTCATTTTTTATCGATCAACCGATCCATCTTTCCCGGCTAACCCGATGGCAGTAGTCTTTGCAATCGCCATGGCCGTGATGTTCGCCAATCGCCGCCTCGGATGGTGCCTTATCGCACTCGCCACCATCTACTCCATCCTCCGCGTCTACGTCGGCACTTTCTACCCGACCGACGTTATTGGAGGCGCAGCCATCGGAATCGCAGCCGCGCTCTTCTCATGGTTCCTATTCGAACTTTTGAAACCCATCCCTGAAATCGTCCTCCGATTCCTGCGCGGCCTCGGAATCGCTTAGCGCGTTCAGCGCCGCATCGAAATTCGCCTGAAAATCTCGCCGTATTCGAACGGCATCCCCTCAGCAGCGCGACGGGCGCGATCCCGAATTCCGCGATCAGATCCCGATTGTCGGGACAGACCTGGAACTTGACTCGAGTGTTTGGCCAGCGCATCGATTCGTCGGTCGATCGACGTCGTGATGTCGACTACAACATTCGGTTCATCCGAATGCCAAAAAAAGACATCCCGAACCTTGTAAGGCTCGAGACCGAGTCGAACCTGTTCGGGGAAGTGGAGATGGTCGCGGGCGTATGGATACACGGCATCTTGCACCGTGATACCCGTGTTGCGATGGTCCCGATGATTGAACCCATCGAAGCGGAAAGGATCGTGCGTGAATATCACCTCCGGACGATGCGCACGGATAGCCTTCACAACCTCGCCCAAAAACTCCCGGTTCGCCTCCAAATGACCGTCCGGATAGGGGAGCATCACCAGATTCTTCACCCCGATTACCGCCGCCGCTTCCTCCTGCTCCTTGCGCCTGATCTCGACGATACGATCTGACGTCATATCCTCGTCGTTACTGCCACTGCTGCCCGTAGTGCAGACGACGTATGATATCTCGCATCCCGCCTCAGCCCATCGCGCGGTGGTTCCTCCTGCCCCGATCTCCGCATCGTCCGGGTGAGCACACACCACCATCGCGCGTTCCGGTATCTCGTCGAACTGCTCCAATTTCACCACCAATGGCCTTCCAGCAAAGATTCATCTTCTTCGGCAACGCCTCGCGGCGCGCATCGATTTCATGGTACTCAGATAACTCCTCGCAACCACGCGCCGAATAGACTCGAATCCAGACATCCCTGACAACCGAGAGACCACCCTTGAATCTCCGCACCAAAGACCCTGCAATCGCTGAGATCATCGCCGCTGAAGAGCGCCGTTTGCGCGAAGAAATTGTACTCATCGCTTCAGAGAACTACACCAGCCGCGCGGTCTTAGAAGCGACCGGGTCGGTGTTGACCAACAAATACGCCGAAGGCTACCCGGGACGTCGTTACTATGCAGGCACCGAAAACGTCGATGCCGCAGAATCGCTAGCGATCGAACGCGCCAAAGAGCTTTTTTCCGGCGCGGAGCACGCGAACGTCCAACCCCACAGCGGATCGCAAGCCAACATGGCGGCATACTTCGCCGCGTTGGAACCGGGCGATCGCGTGATGGGGATGTCGCTCGACCACGGAGGTCACCTGACCCACGGCTCGCCGGTCAACTTTTCAGGTCGCATTTACGACTTCGTGCATTACGGCCTCGACGAAGCGACCGAGATCATCGACTACGACGCCGTCGAACGCATGGCGAACGAACTACGCCCCAAGATCATCGTCTCCGGTTACTCCGCCTACTCGAGGACCATCGACTTCGAGCGCTTCGGCAAGATCGCAGACAACATCGGCGCGATACACCTCGCCGACATGGCCCATATCGCGGGTCTCATCGCCGCCGGCGCGCACCCGTCACCCGTACCCCACGCCGCGATCGTAACCAGCACGACGCATAAGACGTTACGCGGACCTCGAGGCGCTATGGCGCTAACGTCTAAGGAATGGGCCCGGAAGTACGACTCGGCAGTCTTCCCACGTATGCAGGGCGGACCGATGGGGCACACCATCGCTGCGAAAGCCGTCGCGTACAAGGAGGCTCTGTCCGACGACTTCAAGGAGTACGCACGCAACATCGTTCGCAACGCCGCGGCGCTAGCGGAAGCACTGTCAGCCTCTGGAATGCGAATCGTATCTGGCGGCACCGACAACCATCTGATGCTCGTCGACATGCGCGGTGCGGGCGTAACGGGCGCGGAAGCCGAGACGAAGATGCGAACGGTCGGAATCGTCGCAAACAAAAACATGATTCCCTTCGATCCCAACCCGCCCCGTGTCACGAGTGGTGTCCGCGTCGGCGTACCGGCGGTCACATCGCGCGGCATGTCGCCGCAAGACATGGAAACAGTCGCCGAGTTGATAGTCGAATCGCTCCACGTCGAAGACGGATCTGGACAACAACGAACCCTCGCCGAAAAGGTCAAGGAATTCGCGTCATCGTTCCCAGTCCCAGGCGTCGACGATTCTTAAACCCGTGTCACCCTAATTACGAAGTTGCCGACTTCTGGCGGGGCGACACGCGCGGTGTCGATAACCATTGCCAATACCCACCCCACGGCACTAGCCGTCCATTCAGGCAAAGCAACCGAAACTCCGAGGTCCCCGCGTGCAGCAGGGACAGAGCGAATCGGGCACTCGTTCCCCACATTGACCGAGTGCTGCTCAGGCACGGCAACCACCGACCGGAAGTCGAACGGTCCTGTGTTCCTCGATTTGAGATCAGCGACCAACCCGTCAACGTCGCCGTTTCCGATCAGGTATTCGTCGAACGCAACTAAGGCGTCGGCTCTCGCTCCCACATCCACGTTGAACCAGTTGAGTATTGAAACTAGAAATCCTAGGCCGTCTCCTGTATGCGTCTCTAGACCACTCGCCGACACCTGAATTCCAGACAGTTCAATGTCTCCAAAACGAGAAAGCGCATCGCTAAAGCATTGAACCAATGCCGGTAGCGCGTTCACCGGATCGGTACTTCGCGGGTTCGTCGGCATCCCGAACCAACCATGGACCGGGCTGGGAGGAGGTTGCGACAACACGCTGGGTCCCACGGCCAAACCAACTTGGACCCATCCGATACGATCTGCGTCGAAACCTGCTGTCAACTCCGCTTCTTCCATGTCCCACAACAACGAGGACGAATCCGAAGTGGTTGACCAACCCAGCAGCTCACCCCGCGCCCTGAAAACGCTGTATAAGTCCTCTTCCTGAGAATCAATGCCAGACGGGCCGGATAGCTGACCGAATGCTTCGAGGAAGAGGGTTGACATGCGTTAAGTGTTGGTAGCCGGGGCCCTTAGGGACGACGTTTATCTGCCGAGGTCAAACAACCCCGAATGTATAATCGGAAGGCATCGAATCCGCGCTATTCGTGCGGACAATCACGCGTTCACATATCACCGAGCAGGTTGCAATTGAAAGACTACGAAATCGTGTGGATTCTAGGCGGCGGAGCCGGCGCGAAGGAAGGCGACGAGTCCGTCGACCGGGTTCGCGCGCTAGTCGATTCGCTAGGCGGTGAAGTGAACGAGGTCAATCCGTGGGGCAAGCGCAACCTGGCTTACCCAATCGAGAAAAACACTGAAGGCTACTACGTCGAAGCGCAATTCAAGCTAGACGCGTCCCGGACTCCCGAGCTCGAACAGGCTTGCAACGCCGATCGCGAGATAATTCGCCATTTAATTGTGAGGAAGTGAACACCTTGCCATAACCTCGTGCCGATGTGTTGTCGTGGACTTGACAGCACACGAGGTAAAAACATGGAAGGTGAAAACTCCTAATGTCACTTAATCAGATACTTCTTATCGGCAACGCAGGTCGAGACGCTGAGTTGCGATACACTCAAAACGGCACCGCCGTGGCGAATTTCAGCATGGCCGTCACGCGGCGTTATCAATCGCGTGACGAGTTGCGCGAAGATACCGAATGGTTCAACGTCGCCGCTTGGGAACAGCGGGCCGAATTCGTGGCTGAACGCGTTAAGAGAGGCAGTCGAGTATTCGTCGACGGACGTCTCTCGACCCGTGAGTACACCGCCGGCAACGGCGAGCCGCGGACGAGTTTGGATGTGAACGCCAACCGCGTCCTAGTGCTAACACCCAGAGACACCTCGTCCGAAGAAGAAAACAACGGCTATCCTCAGCGACGAGGTGAAGATCAGCGAACTGAACCGTTTAGCAACGGCCGCGGCTCGAACGGTCACGCCGCTTCCGAATACGCCGCGACTGCTGCAGCGGCGCAGGAGTCGTCAGAATACGATGACCCAAAAGATCTTGAAAACCTCCCTTGGTGACTTCCGATGAGTCTTAATCTGATATTGCTTATCGGCAATGCAGGCCGCGACGCGGAGTTGCGGTATACCGCAAGCGGTCGCGCCGTCGCGAGCTTCAGTATGGCGGTAAACCGCAACTACCAAGTAAACGGCGAATGGCGAGAAGAGACCGAGTGGTTCAACGTTTCATCTTGGGGACAACAGGCTGAGAGCGTCGCCAACAGCGTAAGACGCGGATCGCGAGTTTTCGTGGAAGGGCGTCTTTCATCGCGCGAGTACACGACACAAGCGGGTTTATCCCGGACGAGTTTGGATGTCAACGCGTTTCGCGTAATCAACCTCACCGGCCGCGACGAAGGCGGCGAAGGTGGTTACGGCGCCTATCCGCCCTCGCCCGAAGCGCAGCAGGCGCAAAGCGCTGCTACTTCGCAGCAAGGATCGCAGTCCGCGGGAACAGGATCGAGCTACGCCGCCGACAGCGGCTTCGACCAAGCAACCGAAGGCGAAGATCTAGAAGAACTGCCTTGGTGAAAACAGGACATCAATACCGACATAATCCACAATTGGCTATAAGAAAGCAAGATCGGAACGAATAGCACGGAGCAATGATGACAACTGGTTCGAGAACAAGACCGTCGACTGGACCACGCCGGCCTAGCGGAGGCATGGGACGCAGGCGACGCGGCAGGAACGTCCTAAAAGCAGAGGAGATCGACTACAAGGACGTTCAACTGATGCGTCGTTTCGTGAGCGAGCGCGGCAAGTTGGTTTCCGGCCAGCGAGTTGGCGTGACCGCCAAGAATCAGCGCAGGCTGGCACGAGCGATCAAACGTGCACAACATCTCGCGTTGATCCCGATGGCTCCGAACCACATCTATGTGACCGGATCGGTACAAACTGATGCGGCGGCACAGACCGTTGACGAATCAGCAGAACAGCTCGAGGAGTCGGAAGAGAGAACCGAAACGCCCGCCGCTGTCGTTTCTCAGACTGAAGCCGAAACATCTGAATCGTCCGACGAAGTTCAGACCGTAGAAGAGCAGCCCGACGAAGACGCTGCAGAAGAAACTGAGCAGACCGACAGCGACGACTGATCGCAAGTTGGGGCGAAATACTCAACCGCTCGCCGACGCGAGAATGCCGTCGGACGCTTAGAATTGCGAGTGCTTGACAGAGGACGATTACCGCCTACTGTAGATCCCGCACAAGATGGCTAACGAGCAAGAACGAAGCACATTCTCCCATGCGCCGTTGGGCGGTTACTTGGCCGGTCAGCGAAGCATCACGAATCGACGCGGCGTTTCGCGCTTCGAGTTGATGCGCATGAGGGAACGCGCTGCGCTTCGAAATCGACCTTTCGTCATCGGCGCGATCATTTTCGTCATCCTCGTGATGGCGATTCCCGCGTACGGTTTTTATCGCCTGTACGTGGAACCGCCCACAGAGATTGCGGTCCAGGTTGAAGACAAGGTCTACACGCGCGGCGACATTGTCAACTACATCAGATTCTTCCAACGCTTAAGCGAAGATCTGGGCGTGCCTTTCGAGCTAGGAACGTCAGCTTTCGAAGCCATGCAGACGCTTCAAACCAATGAATTGGCTTATCATCTGGCGCCGAGGTATGGCATCACAGTCGAGCAACACGAGGTCGATGCACAACTTGAATCGTTGCTGGGGTTCGTCGCCGACACGTCTGGCGACGCTTCGTTGCGAGAGTACAGAACCAACGTCGAAGAGGCCAAGAAACAGTTCTTGAACCGTGTCGGATTGGACGAGGAAGTCTACCGAGATTTCATCCGCAAAGGTATGTTCAAAGATCGGTTGCGCAGCGAGGTCGCGAGCAACATGTCGCGTATCCAACCCCACGCTGAGGTCTACCAAATCGTCCTGCTCGATGTCAGTCAAGGCACCATCAATCGCATCGAAAGAGACTTGGCTTCTGGTCGAGATGTTGGCGCAATAGTTCTGGAGCACTCTGAGGATCCAAACGTCCAGCGAACGGGTGGATACATCGGTTGGTTGCCGCAAGGCGTCAGAACCGAACTAGATTCGACACTCTTCGGGCATCATACCAACGAAGACGGCTCAAAAGGTGAGCGCATACTGCCGTTGAAACGACTGAGCGGTGGCCGTTACGATGACCAAACGCAGCAATGGACGGCGCACATCGTGTCCGATTTCACCGAGGCCCGCGAAATAGCAGACGATCACTTCGATATCCTCGCAAACTTGGCCGTCGATCGTTTCATCAACGAACACCGAAAAGACTTCTACAACACGATCTCTTTGAACAGCGAAGTCTACGATTGGATAAACCGGCAGGTCAGGCTGAATGCGATCGTACCGACCGCGACTCCGGAATCGCAATTCGCGTCGCTGCAAGACCTCGACTCCGCGCTTGGACGATAGTCGATGGCTATTGATCAGGAGCTTGGCGACGGCGCCTCGGACACGACAGGCATTGGATTGCTCGGCGCCGGCGTCGTCGGTTCTCAAGTCGCTCGCGTCATTCTCACGCCCGACGATTCCGCCAATGAATCGTTGTCTCTCAATGGGGTCTTGGTGCGCGATGCCGCGAAAAAACGCGACGGCGTGCCGCAAGGTCTGATTACCACCGATCCCGAGGAGGTGCTCAGCGACGAACGCAATCGGATCGTCATTGAGGTCATGGGTGGTGAGGAGCCGGCGCGCTCTTACATGGCGGCGGCCCTGAACGCCGGCAAGCACGTAGTCACCGCAAACAAAGAAGCTCTCGCCAAACACGGCGATGAGTTGCTCGGTCTGGCTTCTGACAACGGCGTCACATTGTCGTTCGAAGCCAGCGTTGGTGGCGGCATACCGGTTTTGGCAGTGATACAAGACAGCCTCAGCGGGAACCGAATCGAGAGTATACGGGCCATCATCAACGGAACAACGAACTACATTCTCTCTTCCATGGAGGAGTCTGGCACTTCTTTTGAAGATGCACTGGCCGAAGCACAAGAACTCGGTTACGCAGAAGCTGATCCAACCGCCGATGTCGACGCTCACGATGCGGTCTACAAACTCTCGATCCTAGCGCGATTGGCATTTGGCGCGTCCGCTCATCCAGACGCGATCTACCGCGAAGGCATACGCCGGATCGGTGCAAAAGACCTTCGATACGCCGGTGCGTTGGGCTTCACGATCAAGCTGCTGGCGATCGCACGGTCGGGCGACGACGGTGTTCGCTGCCGGGTTCATCCCGCTTTGGTCCCGGTTGACGTACCCATGGCAAAAGTCAACGGTGTGCTCAACGCCGTGGAATTGAACGGCGACCTCCTAGGACCTCTGTGGCTGCAAGGCAGAGGTGCAGGTGCCGGTCCAACGGCGAGCGCAGTGATGGGCGACGTGCTGCGGATCGCAAAAGGTCTACTCGCAGGTAGCCCTTCAGTCCCGGGGTCAGATTTCTCCCAACCGTCGGCAGCTCCACCTGATGCTGTGGGAATGGACGATTTGCAGGTTCGTTACTACGTCCGGCTGTCAGTTCTCGACAGGTTTGGCGTTCTGGCCAAAATCGCCAACGTGTTTGGCGAGGGTCAAATCAGCATCGCCTCCGTACTGCAGTTCGACTCCGACGATGAACGCGGATTGGCAGACCTCGTGATCATGACCCACCCGGCACGCGAGGCCAATATGCAAGAAGCGGCCACTCTTCTGCGACAATTGGATGTTGTTGAATCACTTGAGAACCTGATCCGGGTCGAAGATTACGAAGTCGTCTAACGGACACGCTTTAAGTCCGGACGATGCCGGGCCGCGATTGAAAGGATCCCGTTGAACGGCACAATCGGCGTCATCGAACGCTACAGAGAGTTTCTTCCGGTTGGTGCCGATACACCGCTGATCACCATGGGCGAGGGTAGCACCCCGCTAGTTAAATCGCGGAACATCGGACCGTCAATCGGTTGCGAGAATCTCTACTTCAAGCTTGAGGGCTGCAATCCGACGGGCTCATTCAAAGATCGCGGTATGGTGATGGCGATCTCAAAGGCGTTGGAGGCTGGGCGTAGGCGAGTGATATGCGCCTCTACGGGCAATACGAGCGCCTCGGCTGCGGCATACAGTGCTCGTTACAACCTGCAGGCGTTTGTTTTCGTGCCATCGGGTGAGATCGCGCTGGGCAAGCTAGCGCAGGCTATGGCGTATGGCGCACGGATCATGGCAGTGGACGGCAACTTCGACGAAGCATTGACCATGGTGCGCGACCTAGCTACCGAACTTGGCATCGAGTTGGTCAACTCGCTGAACCCGTACCGCTTGGAAGGACAGAAGACCGCGTCGTTTGAGATCTCCGATTCATTGGGCGATTCGCCAGACATGATCTGCATCCCGGTGGGTAACGCAGGAAACATCACCGCTTATTGGCGAGGGTTCAACGAGTATCGGATCAACGAACGGATCAGCAAACTGCCCCGCATGATGGGATTTCAAGCGGCAAACGCAGCGCCTATCGTTCGCGGCGAACCAATTGAAGAACCTCAGACGATCGCCAGCGCAATAAGGATCGGTAATCCTGCGAGTTGGGAGCACGCCGTAAACGCACGCGACGAATCTGGGGGCGACATCGACGCTGTCACCGATGGCGCAATCATCGAAGCCTACATCAGATTGGCGAGGGAAGAAGGGATCTTCTGCGAACCAGCATCCGCAGCGTCTGTCGCGGGAGTTTTGAAATTAGCTGAAGAAGGCGAGGAGCTTTCTGATCTCAAGGTGGTGTGCATACTCACCGGAATGGGACTCAAAGATCCAACGACCGTCGAAAACCACGCGTTAGTCGAACTCGAGTACGTCGAACCTGACGTGGACAGCGTCGCAGCGTTGCTAGGCAAAGACAGCGACTGACCCGTGCCATGACAAGTTCACCGACAACCAAGATCGTCTCTCCTACGTTCGAAGATTTAGCCATCGAATGGCGACGGATATACGATTCAATGCCTGCCAGTTCGGCGTTCGATTCACTCGAGTGGAATCAGACTTGGTGGGAACACTTCGGGGCAGATTCCCGGCTGATGTTGCGTGCATTGGTGCGGCCCAACG
This sequence comes from uncultured Dehalococcoidales bacterium, assembly GCA_964424025.1. Taxonomy (GTDB): domain Bacteria; phylum Chloroflexota; class Dehalococcoidia; order Lucifugimonadales; family Lucifugimonadaceae; genus Bin127. Next base: position 10,344 of record CAYRHG010000154.1, read on the forward strand.
GTTCCGCATCACTCATCGCACCCTTGAAATTGGATTCGGGTCACGATGAGGGCGTTTGCACGTTCCTAGGCGGCACAGATCTAGTCGACTATCTCGGCTTCAAGCACGACGACGAGTTGCAGACCGACGACGTTAAGGATCTGCTTCAATCGCTTTACGACGATCCAAAAATAAACGCTCTCGTGCTCGAATCGTTGCCCGAAGATTCGCACACGATCCACGCTGTCAAAGAAGTTGCCAGCGAAATCGGCTGGGAGTTGCACATCTGGGATGAAGGTGTCGCACCCAGAATCACCCTGCCTTCCAGCGTCGACGAATACTTTTCGTCGTTGACCAAGAAGCATCGTCACGAGTTGCGCCGAAAACTCCGTCGACTACACAATGCGGGCGAAATCGAACAGATCGAACTGAAGAGCCCCGACGATGTCTCGAACCGCATGGGCGATTTCATAAATCTCCATCGTGGGAGTTCAATCGATAAACAAGAGTTCATGACGGTTGAGCGCGAGCGTTTCTTCAGAGAGATCGCCGTGAAATTGGCGGAAAATGGCGTCACACGGCTCTATTTTTTGAATCTTAATGGGGAGAGTGTCGCGACATCTCTGGCGTTCAAAGTCGGAAGCACAAAATACCTTTACAACAGCGGTTACGTCCCGGAACGCTCATGGTTGGCTGTGGGACTGTTGAATCACGCGATCAACATACTTGCGTCGATTGACGAGGGCATCAGGGTCTACGACTTCATGCGTGGCGACGAGCGCTACAAATACCACCTCGGCGCCGTTGATCGACGCATTTATACCGCTCGGCTCGACAAAAGTAACTAGTGCAATCCACGCGACTTTGTTGCGTGACCCCACGACTGCGAAGGATTTCAAATGCGCATCGCGGTGATCAGCGTCCACGGTTGCCCGTGCATCCAACCGGGCGGGACCGACGCAGGCGGTATGAACGTCTACGTCGACGAGGTTTACGAACGCATGGCGCGCCTCGGTCACGAAATCACCGTTTACTCACGCGTTCATCCCGACGCGATCCTTCGCGAACCGACCTCCTATAATCTGGTTCACCTCCCCGTCGGCGAAATAGGAATGTCGAAGACCGAACTGGCGGCCCTATTGCCGAAATTCGCTACGGCCGTTGCTGAGGATGCGGCAAATCGCCAGCGAAAATTCGATCTCTTGGCTTCCCACTACTGGCTCTCAGGTGTCGTCGGTTGCGACCTAGCGCGCAAATGGTCAATCCCTCATGTGACTAGCTTTCACACCCTCGCAGCGATCAAGAAACGCGTCTGGCCTGATGAAGACGAACCGGAAATCCGTTTCACCGAAGAACTTCGTGTAGCCCAGGAAGCTGACACGATCATCACATGGACTAAAGGAGAAGCGGAGTTTTTCGTCACCGAGATGGGAGTGGCAACGGACAAGGTCGCTGTCGTAGCACCTGGTGTAGACATCGACCTCTTTCGCAACGCCGCATCGGTGTCCGACGAACCGCAACCGAAAAGAGTCCTATACGTGGGAAGGCTCGACGCGTTGAAGGGCGTCGATCTGTTGGTCGAAGCGTTCAATTGCTTAATCAAGCGCGGCGTCGACGCGGAGCTCCAGATTGTCGGCGGTGGGTCGGCTGAAGAGTTCAGACGCGTATTGGGTCGAATCTCAGAGTTGCGCCTATCAGATCGAGTCAAGATGCCCGGTGTGTTGCCCCGATCGGCCCTCGTCGACGTCTACTCTGCAGCGACCTGCATCGTCGCACCGTCTTTTCACGAAACATTCGGTCTCGCCGTTTTGGAGGCCGCCGCTTGCGGCACACCGGCAGTGGCCGCGGACGTAGACGGTTTGCGGTCGATTGTTGTTGATGGCGAAACGGGTTACCTTATCCGAGATCGCTACCCTGAGGAGTACGCAGATAGGATCGCCGAATTGATCGAAAGCGACGACATGCGAAGCCGTATGTCAATTGCGGCGAGAGCGCGCGCAGAATCACTCAGCTGGGACTCAACGGTCTCAAACCTGTGTGATGTTTATGAACGCGTTTCTTCACTTCACTTAACTGGCGTTCCTCTGCGATAATTTTCGTCCAAATCAATACTTAGCCCCAACGGGTTTCGGAGCGACATCGTGTACCAACGTATCGAAGATCATGGGATCATCGGTGATCTTTACACCGCCGCGTTAGTTGGTATGGACGGCACTATCGATTGGTTTTGCGCACCCCAATTCGATTCGCCATCGATATTCGGGTCCATCTTGGATGAGGAAAAAGGTGGGCATTTTTCCCTGCGGCCAACCTACGACGATGTCAGGTCTACCCAGTACTACCTGCCCGAAACTAATGTTCTGGTAACTCACTTCACTTCGGATGAAGGGGTAGCTCAGATCGTCGATTTCATGCCGGTTCGCACGCGATTCGCAGGCGATGCCGACCACGTCCTCATTCGTCGAATCACCGGAATCCGCGGCAACTTGCACATGAGTATCGACTGCTCGCCTAGCTTCAATTACGGTCGCGACGGTCACTTCGCGGTATACGTTGGCGACAACGTTCGCTTCATTTCACCAGACATTGCCCTCGAATACTGGAGCACGATACAACCCGAAATCGTCGACAACGCCGTGAAGGTCGATTTCGAGATCCGCGAAGGTCACACCGAATATGTCGTGATCGATGCCGTCGAGCATGTCGAAGAAGCGGATAAATTCGACGCTGAGCGCATCGAATTGCTATTTGACGAGACCGTGAGCTATTGGCGCCGTTGGATCAACAAGTGCACCTACACGGGACGGTGGCGAGAGATGGTCCACCGATCGGCACTCGTACTCAAGCTATTGACATACGAACCCACTGGTGCATTCGTGGCCGCTCCCACGACTAGTCTCCCTGAACATTTGGGGGGCGTCCGCAACTGGGACTACCGGTACACATGGATTCGAGATGCCGCCTTCAGCGTCTATGGGCTCTTACGGATCGGGCTCACTGAAGAGGCTGGACGATTCATGGATTGGCTGCAGGACCGATGCTCGGAAAGCGAAGCCGACGGCACTCTCAAGATCATGTACGGCATCGACGGCAGCCATGATCTCGAGGAACACACGTTAGATCACCTGTCCGGTTACATGGATTCGAAACCTGTACGCGTCGGCAACGGTGCGGCGGACCAGTTGCAGCTAGACATTTACGGCGAATTGATGGATGCGGTTTACTTGTCGAACAAGTACCAAACCCCGATATCGTACGATTTCTGGTCTCATCTGCGAAAGATGATCAACTGGGTCTGCGATAACTGGCATCGGGCAGACGAAGGCATCTGGGAGGTTCGCGGCGGTCGAGCTCATTTCGTCTATTCAAAGCTCATGTGTTGGGTCGCAATCGACAGGGCGATCCGCCTCGCCGATAAACGCTCGTTCCCAAGCGATACCGCACGTTGGGTAAAGGAACGTGACGCCATCTACGAAGAGATAATCGAAAACGGCTGGAGCGACAACGTACAAGCTTTCACGCAAGCGTACGGCCGCGACGCCCTCGACGCCTCAAACCTCATCATGCCGATGGTCTTTTTCATGTCACCGTCGGATCCTAGGATGCTAAAGACGCTCGACGCGATCCGCAGGTCTCCCGCGAACGGGGGGCTGGTCTACTCAAACCTCGTTTATCGCTACAACCTCAACGAAACCGCTGACGGGTTAGAGGGCGAAGAAGGCACGTTCAACATGTGCACCTTCTGGCTGGTCGAAGCACTGACGCGCGCTGGGCGTTCAGAACCGGCGCGGCTGGAAGAGGCCCGCATGATGTTCGAGCACATGCTCGGTTACGCGAATCATTTGGGACTCTACTCGGAGGAGATCGGCCCCAAAGGCGAGCATCTCGGCAACTTCCCACAAGCCTTCACCCACTTAGCCCTGATCTCGGCCGCCTTCAACCTCGACCGCGCATTGGGCTCCAGAGCCTAATCCTTGACGATTTCGAGCCCGAAATATCGCACTTGTGCATAAGTCCGATATCCGACGGATTCGTAGATGCGCCGAGCCGGTGGGTTTTCGGAATCTACGTCCAAAACCAACGTCGTCGCACCGTTCGCGATCAACCGTTCGACACCCGCGTTGAAGATCGTCCAACCTAGGCCGGCGCCGCGCAATTCGGGCGAAACCCCAACCATCTCAACGCGACCGTCGCCGTCATTCAGCGTGATCCAGATATACGCTCCGAGCGTGCCCGTTTCCTCGCTTTCAACGACGAGTATGGGAGCGAAGCCGTTGCGTTCCGCATCGATCACGGCACGCCCGACGATCTCGTCGACCGTGTTGGGTGAAAAACCCCAACTGTCCACGAAACAGGCGTTGTGAAGATCGGTCACAGCCGCAGCCTCCGCCTCATCCAACATGTCCGCTTCTCGCAACGTCGAACTGTCGGGGACGATTGAGTGCCGCAGCGAGAGCATCCCGACGTCGACACGCATCTTCAAAACGGTCCGAACGACGTCGAAATCGGCCGATTTCAGTATGCCATTGATGACCGCGGGCTCATTTTCTCGTACCGCGACATGGATTTCGAAACGGTCTAGATCGGCTAATTCGGAGGCACGCTCAATACCATCCGAGAGCAACGCGTCAAGGATATCGGGGCAATCGTCAACGCTCGCCAAACCAACCAGCACTCGACCGATGTTTAGCTCTGGTTCCACGAGTGAGTAACCTACCGCATCACCATCGCAAAACGCGATCGACCATCTACCCAAATCGGGGTCTAGCCGAGGGTTATCCAGCGTGGCTAGCAGCGAGTCAGCGTCTGAAATCGGCCACTCTCGATGTCCGTGGGGACCGGCGATGTGGAGGATTTCGAGCAAATCAGGTGCGTGTTTGCGAGTGATTGTCCGGATCTGCATATCTTCGTGAGTCGCTCGTTAGTGTGTTTTGCGGATTCCGTCGCGTGTGGCATAATTGATGTGCACACTAGCAAATGCTAATGCTACGAACGGGAATAGTACCGCGGTCCCGATAGCGATAGAGAGCATCTGATCGCTGAAAAAGATGCGCATCGTCCGTGGGAACTCGCCCGGGAGCTCGTGACCTGAACCTCCGAACTACCCAGTTCTGATTAGCGGAAATCGTAGGGTCATGCGGGTCGGCTTCGTTAAAAGCCGTAAATCAAGCGGGTTGAGAATCAGGCTCAACGTCTGAAACTCAGCCAACAAAGGTGGTACCGCGGGCTGATCCTCGTCCTTTCGAATTTTGGGACGAGGATTTTTATTTGTCCGAAATCTGATCGACACGAAAACATAGGTGCCGAAAGACGTAAAACACGACATGGGAAAGACACTGACAGGCGGCGACATAGTTTGCGAGGCGTTGCTCAACGAGGGCGTCAACATCGTATTCGGGTTGCCGGGCGGAGCGATACTGCCGCTTTACGGCGTTCTGAGCAGGTATCCGCAACTACGCCATGTGCTCGTCAGACACGAGCAAGGGGCGGCGCATGCCGCTGACGGTTACGCGCGCGCTTCCGGAAAAGTCGGAGTTGCAATCGCTACGTCGGGACCCGGTGCCACGAACCTGATCACGGGACTCGCCACCGCGATGATGGACTCCGTTCCCGTCGTCGCAATCACAGGTCAGGTCGGAAGAGCGGCGATCGGCACCGACGCGTTCCAGGAAACAGACATCACCGGCGCCACGTTGCCGGTCACGAAACACAACTATCTCGTCACGCGCGTCGAAGACATCGGACCCACGATCCACGAAGCATTCCATATCGCTCGCACGGGCCGCCCTGGCCCAGTCCTGATCGACCTCCCCAAAGATGTAATGCAGGAAGAGGGCACATACGACTACGAAAGAGATCGAGAGATCAATCTTCCCGGTTACCGCATTCCCACCACTGCACCCGATGCCCAGATTGATGCCGCAGTCGAACTCATCAATGAAGCTGAACGCCCGGTGTTCCTTGCCGGACACGGGGTGATCATATCCCGAGCTTACGATGAGTTGAAAGAACTGGCCGAAAAGGCACAAATCCCAGTCGTCACAACATTGTTGGGCATTTCCGGCTTTCCCGAGGACCATCCGCTGCATGTCGGATTCCCAGGAATGCACGGCGAGGCATATGCCAGCCTCGCTCTCGACGACTCCGATCTCATCATCGCTGCAGGCAGCCGTTTCGATGACCGCATCGTCGGTAACGTGAGCGAGTTCGCGACGAGATCAAAAAAAATACACATCGATATCGATCCGGCCGAGATCAACAAATCGGTAATCGTCGACGCGCACGTGATCGGCAACCTTAAGCATGTCTTGGCTCAGATGATTCCGAAAACGGAGCGCAAATCGCGATCTGAATGGACGCACCACATCGAGCAATTGAAAGCCGATCATCCATCGTTGCGCATCCCAGAGACGGGCAACCTCTCCGGTCAGCACGTAGTGCGGGGTCTGTCAAACGTAACCAACGGTAACGCCTTAATCTGCACGGGTGTAGGTCAGCACCAAATGTGGGCGGCGCAACACTATAAGTTCACGCAACCAAACTCTTGGCTGTGCTCCGGCGGTCTCGGCACGATGGGCTACGAAGTTCCATCTGCCATCGGCGCTCAATTCGCCGCGCCCGAATCGCTCGTGTGGTCGATCTGCGGCGATGGCGGTTTTCAGATGACCATGATGGAACTGGCCACCGCTGTCGAGAACCGACTGCCGGTGAAGTACGCCATTTTGAACAACAACCACCTCGGCATGATCACCCAATGGCAAGAACTCTTCTACATGGGCGATTACCAGGCGGAGTCGTACACGGCCAATCCCGACTTCGTGAAACTGGCCGAAGCGTTCGGCATGAAAGGCATGCGAGTCGAAGAAATCGATGACGTCGAATCCGCCATCGAAGAAGCCAATGCCCACCCCGGCCCAGTCATAGTCGACTTCGTAATCGAGAAAGTCGAACACGTTTACCCGATGATTCCTGCAGGAGGCAGCATCAAAGATCTGATGGAGGACACGAGAGTTTAAGATGACCACGCAATCCAAGTTCGAAGCACGTACCGTTACCGCACTGGTGGAAGACCGCCCCGGCGTCCTAGCGCGAATCGCTGGCCTTTGCCGCCGCCGTGGTCTAAACATCGCCAGCCTCGCGGTAGGCCGGTCTGAGCAACCTGGTTTGTCCCGTCTCACTTTCGTCCTCGAAGGCCCACCATCTGTCGTGGATCAATGCGCTGCGCAGTTGGAGCGCCTGGTCAATGTGATCGACGCCCGCGACATCACCAACAAAAATCACATCTGGCGCGAACTCGCCCTCGTAAAGGTTGGGACGACCACCGAAACGCGAGTTGAAGTTTTGGAACTAAGCCGCGTCTTCCGCGCAAACATCATCGACATCGGCGTCGACAGCGTAACGCTGGAGTTGACCGGCGGGCGCGAGAAGATCGACTCGCTGATCACATTGATGGACCGTTTCGGCATCAAAGAGGTGATGCGGACGGGCCGCGTTGCGGTCCTCCGCGCTACTCTCTTTGAAGGCGAAGAAGACGGTCAATTCCAAGCCAGCCGAAAATGGGCCAATGGCGTGCCCCACGAATACCACGTCACTCCCGGAGTTTCCGGAAGCGTTTAGGGGATCCCGTACAGGTCAATCCCCACAACACAATACCTAGGAAGGTCTACCAACCAAATGCCGAAGCTTTACTACGATGCTGACATCGACGACTCGCCGTTGCGCGACAAAACTATTGCCGTTATCGGCTATGGTTCGCAGGGGCATGCGCACGCGTTGAACCTGAAAGACAGCGGTTACAACGTCGTCGTCGGACTCTATGAAGGAAGCAGCAGCCGCGAAAAAGCCGAAGCGGATGGCCTCGAGGTGCTAAACAATGCCGAAGCCGCCGAACGAGCCGACCTAATATCGTTCTGCCTGCCAGACACGGTCCAAGGTGGCGTCTACCGGGACGACGTCGAACCGCACCTAGAATCCGGCAAGACTCTACTGTTCGCGCACGGCTTTACGATCTTCTACGGCCAGATCAAGCCGCCGGAAGAGGTTGACGTCGTGATGATCGCACCAAAAGCGCCCGGACACCGCGTGCGCGCAGTGTTCGAGCGCGGCCTAGGCGTGCCTTGCCTCATCGCGATCGACCAAGACGCGTCGGGCAACGCAAAGGAAAACGCGCTCGCGTACGGCAAAGGTGTCGGGGGCGGACGCGCCGGCATACTCGAGACCACGTTCAAGGAAGAGACGGAAACCGACCTCTTTGGCGAACAGGCGGTCTTATGCGGCGGAGTCACCCAACTCATCAAGATTGGGTATGAGGTACTCACCGAAGCTGGTTACCAACCCGAATCGGCCTACTTTGAGGTGCTTCACGAGCTCAAACTGATCGTGGATCTGATCTATCAGGGCGGTCTCGAGGGCATGCGCTACTCCGTGAGCGACACCGCCGAATACGGCGACTACAGCCGCGGCCCTGAGATCATCGACGATTCGGTGAAGGAAAACATGCAACGCGTCCTCGAAGACATCCAATCCGGACGCTTCGCGCGCGAGTGGATCGCCGAAAACGACGAGGGTTTGTACCGCTTCAACCAAATGAGAAAAGAAAACCTCGAACACCCGGTCGAGGCGGTTGGCAAGGAACTACGCGCCATGATGCCATGGCTCGAGTCGACCACCTGATCGCGAAAGAACAAAATTCCCGTAGCCGTTTCACATGTCGCTAAATGAATCGGGACATAGGAGCGACACCATGACAACCCAAACAGACAACAAAGCAGATCAAGTAATCATATTCGACACTACCCTGCGCGACGGCGAGCAATCCGCCGGCGCTGGATTGACCGTCGGCGAAAAGGTTCGCATCGCCCACCAACTCGCAAGATTGAACGTGGACGTCATCGAAGCCGGATTCGCAGGCAGTTCGCCCGGCGATTTCGAAGCTGTCAAACGCATCTCACAAGAGGTCAAGGGCCCCGTCATCTGCTCGTTGGCACGCGCTGTGGATTCAGACATCGAAGCAGCCGCCCAGGCGCTTGAAGGAGCCCACAATCCCCGAATCCACACCTTTATCTCTTCGTCCGATGTCCATCTCATGCATCAGATGCGGCGCGACCGCGAAACGATCATGAACATGGCGGTCGAAGCAGTGGAGAAGGCCAAGAGATACGTGGACGACGTCGAGTTCTCGCCAATGGATGCGACGCGCACTCAGCCAGAGTACCTTTACGCGATGCTCGAAGCCGCCATCAACGCCGGTGCCACAACCGTCAACGTCCCCGACACCGTCGGCTACTCGAACCCGGTCGAGTTCGGAGCGTTGATCAAAGGCGTGTTCGAAAACGTCTCCAACATCGACAAAGCCGTGGTGAGCGTTCACTGTCACAATGACCTGGGAATGTCGGTCGCCAACTCGCTGGCAGCGATCGAAAACGGCGCACGACAAGTCGAAGGTTGCGTCAACGGACTAGGCGAACGCGCTGGTAACGCCGCACTCGAAGAAGTAATGATGGCCCTCGTGACGAGGCCAGATCACTACCGTGTTTACACCGGCGTCAACATCCGCGAGATCAACCCCACAAGTCGGATGATCAGCAGCATCTTCGGTTTTCCGGTCCAGTACAACAAAGCGATCGTAGGACAAAACGCTTTCAGGCATTCGTCTGGAATCCATCAAGACGGATACCTAAAAGAGCGCACCACATTCGAAATCATGCGTCCTGAAGACGTCGGGTGGCGCGGCGAAACCCTCGTCCTAGGAAAGCTCTCCGGCAGGGCAGGGCTGCGCGCCCGATTGAACGACCTCGGATACCAGTTAAGCGACGAAGAACTCAGCGACGTCTTCATCGCCTTCAAAGACTTGGCCGATAACAAACGGGAAGTAACCGACGCTGATCTCGAAGCGCTGATGCGCGAGCAGCACCGCTACGCCGACACGAATCGCAGATACAAACTAGGCAAAGTGCACGTCGTATGTGGCAACGACGAGATGCCCAACGCAGACGTGTCCATGATCACGCCCGACAACGATGACCGCACGGCCTCCGCAAAAGGAACCGGCCCCGTCGACGCCGTCTGCAAGGCGATCGACTCCATCGTCGACATGGATGTCGAATTGACCGAGTTCTCGGTAAGCTCCGTCACAGAAGGCATCGATGCGTTGGGTGAAGTCACGATCAGAATCGATCATGAAGGATCGACATATTCGGGCCGCGGATCTGACACCGACATCGTAGTCGCGTCGGCCAAGGCATACGTAAACGCCATCAACCGCGCACTGATGATCGGCGAACTAGAAGGCGAGCCGATAACTGCAACGGTCTGATTGTCAGTCCCCCGATCCCCTTCGCGCGACCTGAGGACAGAAACCCGGATGAATCTCCTGGGACGAAGATCCGCTACGAGCGAAAGTGAGAGACGATATAGGCGAACCAATCGCAAGACCTATGTCGTCGAAATCCTACTGGTCTTCGCGGTATCGCTCTTGGCCGAAATCGTGTTCGACCGACTCGGATTGACCGGGCGTTGGGTCGATCTTGGCCTCACCGCTTTGTTGTTATTCTTAGTCGGTCGAGCGTTCGCTGGCCGTACGCACGACATTGGTAGAACCGACAACTGGACGCTGATACCGATCGTTATCTTCTCAGCTGGATGGCTCGTGCCAGTGTTCTGGGAAGGAGCACCTCCGTGGATCGAGGTCACCGGGCGCTTGATCTGGGTATTGGCGCTGATCATGCCCGTCCTTTTCAAAGGGGACGAAGGCGAAAACAGGTTTGGTTCGCCGCCAGAAAACGCGATTGAGTGGAAAGTCATTGCAAACGTTGGTTGACACGCCGCAGTGCCGGGCCGTGCGCCCAGCGAAACCGAATAACACAAAGGTTTGAATATGCCGAAGACGATGTTCGAAAAGATCTGGGATTCGCACCTCGTTGCCGAACCGGAAGGAGAACCCGCAATTCTCTACATCGACCTGCACTTGGTCCACGAGGTAACCTCGCCGCAGGCGTTCGAGGGTTTGAGGTTGACCGGACGTTCCGTGCGGCGTCCCGATCTAACGATATCGACGGTAGACCACAACGTACCGACCGATGAAACCCGCGCCGAAGAGATCCGTGACCCCATCGCGCGCCAACAGGTCGAAGCGCTAAGAAAGAACTGCGCGGATTTCGGCGTAACGCTCTACGACGTCGATTCCAGCGCCCAAGGCATCGTCCACGTCATCGGCCCGGAACAGGGTTACACACAGCCCGGAATGACCATCGTGTGTGGAGACTCCCACACCTCGACTCACGGCGCCTTCGGTTCCCTCGCATTCGGCATCGGAACATCCGAAGTCGAACACGTACTCGCGACGCAGACTCTCCGTCAGCGAAAACCCAAGACCATGGAAGTGCGCTTCAACGGCTATCTTCCAGTCGGAGTTTCAGCCAAAGATATGATTCTCGCCACCATCGGCCAGATGGGCACCGCGGGCGGCACCGGACACGTCATCGAGTACACCGGCGAATCAGTCCGATCGCTCAATATGGAAGGTCGCATGACCATCTGCAACATGACGATCGAAGGCGGCGCCAGAGCGGGCCTCATCGCGCCCGATGACACCACGTTCAAATGGATGCGCGGCAGGAAATACGTCCCGCAAGGCGCCGAATTCGACTCCGCATGTGAGGCGTGGAGCGAGACAACGACTGACGATGGAGCTAAGTACGACACGCTCGTCGAGATCGATTGCGAAAAACTCGAACCTTACATCAGTTGGGGCACGAATCCCGGTCAAGTCGCCAAGGTGTCCAGTGCCGTACCGGACCCCGACGATTTCGATGATCCTGCAGAGCAGGAGTCAGCATACAGGGCTCTCGAGTACATGGCGTTGTCTCCGGGCACCGCAATGCAGGACATCCGTCTGGATCGCGTCTTCATTGGATCGTGCACAAACGCCCGGCTAGAAGATTTGCGAGTCGCTGCCGACATAGTCCGAGGCAAACGCGTCGCCGAAGGTGTCCGCGCTCAAGTCATGCCGGGTTCCACACTCACGAAGTGGGCAGCCGAGGAAGAAGGCATCTCAGACGTCTTCAAAGATGCCGGATTCGAATGGCGAGAGTCTGGATGCTCGATGTGCCTCGGAATGAACCCTGACATACTGACGCCCGGCGAACGTTGCGCATCAACTTCCAACCGCAACTTCGAGGGCCGACAAGGCAAAGGTGGCCGGACGCACTTAGTCAGCCCAGAAATGGCCGCCGCCGCCGCTATCGCCGGTCACTTCGTCGACGTTCGCGACTGGGACTAACGCCACCAATCCTCGCTCGATCGCGTCATGACAGGAAGAGCCGACGATTCTGACAACCGCGCTTCAGACGCGGATTCGTCGGATTCGGAAAACAACGGTTCACAAGAGATCTATCGCCGACCGAGGCGCAGAGGCGGCCCCGACCTGCGCGACGAAGCCCGCATTTCCGGCCGCCCAAGCGGAAATGGGCCCAGCGATGACGATGCCGCTGCCGGCATCTACGCTCCACCCAGACGCCGGAGCGTACGGCGCGACGGAGACGAATCCAAACCCGGGATCTTTTCAAGGATCACTGGTCGACATCGCCTTGATGAGATCCGCGAGGCGCGTTACGAACCGTACACGTACGAGAGTAACGAACAAAACCTGAAATGGGCCACGATCGTCATGGGTATCTGGTGTCTGGCGCTGGTGTGGCTCGCATTCACCGATTGCAGCAATTCACGGCGCTATGAAGGATGGGTCGACGAGGGCGTCACGTCTATCCCGCCGAGTGCGGAGTTGACCGCGCAGATCGAACCTGCGCGCACATTCGCGCAGCGAGAAGGCGGAGAGGAATTTGAATGCGCCTACCTCGCAGGCAGGAGTTCAACTGACGAATGCCCCGACGGCGAAACAGACGCGTTGCTGGTTTCTAACTTCGTCGAAGAATCCGGCGCGATTTGCACTAACTTTGGAGAGTATTTCGAAACGACCGAGGAGGAGGTTTCCGGCGACCAAGCGGTAACCACTGGGTTGGCAACGCCGGAATCGGAACCGGTCGAAGTATGCAACGCGGTGTGGAGCTACTTCCGGCTATTGGAATTTGCCAGGCAATCCGGCCTAGACTGCACGAACGTCAACGCGATACTGACCTCCATATCCTCCAACGGCTTAGAGTTCCCGGATTGCGACCGGGCCTTTAGCTACGCTGAAGACTTCCAAAGCAGCCAAGACCGTTCGAGGCTGATCTGGTTGCTCACAGTCTTCTTGGTCGTGTTCGTCGCGTTTCCATATCTCTCGCTTGTGCACCGAGCTAGCAGGAACCTCTTGCCGCTCAATTCGCAAGGCCAGAAACACACACCGGAGTGGGGCGTACTCCACCACTTCATCCCCATAATGAACTTTTTCCGGCCCGGTCAAGTCATGATGGAGCTCTACAAAGGCAGCGATCCCGACGTATCCGCCGACGATGCTACCGGTTGGAAAAAACAAGGAAAAGTAAGGGCAATCGTATTTCTGTGGTGGATTCTGTGGATTGCTAGTTGGATTTTCAATCCCATTACCGTCCCGAGATTCGTCAACGCGCAATCGCTGGAAGAGTTGATCAGCGCCAACGACCTGCTAATATTGTCTGATGTTTTGCTTATTGCTCTCGGCATCGTCGCCGTGTTGATGTTGCGTCAATTGCACTACTGGCAGGAGGTGCGTTTTTCCAAGATCGGTTTGATCACTGTTACGCCTCCACCACCGGCTGACCCGTTGGCGGAAGCACTCAAAAAACAAGAAGAAAAACAACGCGCGAAGGAAGAGAAAAAGAACCGGCGTGGACGATAGGAGCGGTGTCACACGCACAGGAAGGTGATATGGACAAGTTCACTAAGTTGACAGGGCGAGTCGCCCCGTTGAACCGGGTTAACGTCGATACCGACCAGATAATCCCGAAACAGTTCTTGAAACGCATCGAACGGACCGGTTTCGGTGAATTCGCGTTCTTCGATTGGCGCTACTTGGAAGATGGCGTTCCAAACCCCGAATTCATCTTGAACGAAGCTCGATACCAAGGCGCGTCGATACTCGTCGCTGGGCGGAACTTCGGTTCCGGATCCTCCCGCGAACACGCTCCTTGGGCGCTGAATGAAATGGGGTTCAGGGCGATTATCGCCCCAAGCTTCGCCGACATATTTCGCAATAACTGCATGCAAAACGGTATGGCACCAGTGGTGTTAATGCAATCCGATGTTGACTACATAATGGGCAATGCTCTTAAAGGCACTGGCTATAAAGTGACGGTCGATTTACAGACTCAAACGGTCAGTGACGACCAAGGTTTTGAAGCCAGTTTCGAGTTCGATGCGTTTCGCCGCAACTCGCTGTTGAAAGGCCTTGACGACATCGACATCACTTTGCAGTTCGACGACGCGATCGGCGAATTCGAAACTGCAAGAACCGCCCGTTGGTAGGTGGGCGGATCCCATAGGGACCGAACCGCACGGAACCTCCGCGCCCAATCGCGTCTCCAACAACTGATCAAACACGGAATCAACCCAAACGAAAGACGTACGCAATGGACATTCGCATCGCAGTGCTAGGTGGTGACGGGATAGGACCCGAAGTTACCGCGGAATCCATCAAGATCCTCGACGCTATAGAGCGCAGGTACCATCACAACTTTTCGTTTGTGATGGGCGCATGCGGGGGACGGGCCATCGACGAATTCGGCACCCCTTTGCCCGAAGAAACCCTCGACGTCGTCAAAGGCTGCGACGCAGTTCTATTCGGCGCGGTAGGTGGCCCTAAATGGGATGACCCACAAGCCGAAACGCGGCCTGAAGATGGAATCTTGGCGTTGCGAAAAGGTTTGGATCTGTTCGCAAATCTAAGGCCGGTAAAGGTTTACCCGCAGCTCATCGACGCCAGTCCTCTACGTCCTGAGAGACTCGAAGGCGTCGACATGGTCATCGTCCGCGAGTTGACCAGCGGACTCTACTTTGGAAAACCCAAGAAACGTTGGGCCAACACAAGAGGACGTTCCGCCGTCGACACCTTGACATATCGCGAACGTGAAATCGACCGCGTGGCACGCGTCGGGTTCGAAATCGCCCGAGGCAGGCGGAATCGTCTGCACTCGCTCGACAAGATGAACGTGCTCGAAACGAGTCGCCTTTGGCGTGAAGTCGTGACCGAGATCGGTGTCGAATACCCGGATGTCGAACTCATACACATGCTGGCGGACAACGCAGCCATGCAGTTGGTCACGAATCCCGCAGAGTTCGATGTCGTAGTCACAGAAAACACCTTCGGCGACATCCTCTCAGACGAAGCGGCGGTGATAGGCGGATCGATGGGCATGCTGCCGTCGGCGTCGTTGTCCTCAATCCCCCGCGCTGCGAACGGCAGGCGTCCCCGCCGAGCCGGGAAACGCGCGCTATACGAGCCTATTCACGGCTCCGCACCCGACATCGCGGGGCAGGGCATAGCCAACCCAATCGCATCGATCTTGTCAACCGCGATGATGCTGCGTTACTCGTTCGCACTCGAAGATGAAGCCAACGCCATTGAGGACGCCGTATCGTCGGTACTGGTCGACGGTTTGCGTACACCAGACTTGGCAACCAGCTCAGATCAAGCCACCGGCACTTCAGAAATGGGCGATGCCATAGCCGGCAGAATCCTCGGCTAGCCGAACCAATCATGCCCCTTTCGTGGGACGGAAGGGGCGCGGGCGTAGCGAGCGGGGTATGCGCGCGGAACGGGGCGGGCTTGCCAACCAAACAGACAAACCTTATCTTCTCGGCAGCTCCCATCCTTTCCATTCCTGCCGCCTACGCGAATCGCCCAACAACCCTAAGTAATATTGCGGATACCGAAAAGCCACGCGCCACGCGTGGCTTGAACCCCCGAATCTAGATCAAATCGATGACAAACTATTCCCTACCCAACCTCACGGACGATGTAACTTCAGCCAAAATCGTGTCCGGAGCAACAATCTACCGTGACCAATGGAGCATCCCGCACATTTACGCCGACAACGCGTACGACGCCTTCTTCGCGCAGGGTTACGCTACCGCGCAAGACCGGCTTTGGCAAATGGATTTCGATCGGCTCCGGTGTCTAGGTAGGTCCGCCGAGTACATCGGTTCGTCGGCACTGACCGAGGATGCATTAATGCGTCGTCGCTGCTTCGAGCAAGTCTCCCGAGCCGATTATTCACTCTGCAGCGGCGATGCAAAGACCTCCCTCGATGCCTATGCGAATGGCGTCAACGCATTTATCGATTCCGACGACCCTCTGCCGTACGAGTACGAACTCCTAGGCGTGGAGCCGGAAAGATGGGAACCTTGGCATTGCATATTGGTCTACAAGGTCCGCAACAGTGCAGAGGGATCGTTCCAATCGAAGCTCTGGCGCGCCAAGTTGGCCGCCGAAATCGGACCAGAACGAGCCGCAAAACTTTCCCCCGGATACCAGCAAGGCATGTACATGACGGTGCCGCCCGGCGTCGTCTACCAAGGGCCTGCTGAGCACGCAGTTGAAGGACTCAGAGCCGCGGTCAATGCCACCGCACCGCTCCGTGAAATCGACGGCGGTTCCAACGGGTGGGCCGTCTCTGGCGAACTTACAGAGTCGGGCGTACCCATGGTCGGAGGCGACTCTCACCGCGGTCTGGAAGTGCCCAACGTTTACTACCAGATCCACGTTCGCACCGAAGAGCTCGACGTCCTAGGCCATTCCATTCCAGGGATGCCACTCGTAATGCACTTCGCACACAACCGCTATGTCGCTTGGGGAATGACGCACGGTGGTGTCGACACTCAAGACCTTTATGTCGAACAGTTGCGGCGCTCCGATAACGGCGTCGAATACCTGTTCAAAGGTGCATGGCTGCCTGCGGAATCACGGAACGAGGTACTTCGTACCCGTGACGGTGGTTCCGACACTATCGACGTCGTTGTAACGCATCACGGTCCCGTCATTTCAGGAAACGTAGACGAAGGATGGGGCATCGCTCTCGCCGACCCGGGATCGAATGAAGCGACGCCATGGGTCGATGCTGCGCTCGACGCCATGAAATGCAAAAATGCAGACGAGTTCGAGGATGCCTTGAGCCGTTGGACCGACCGCGTGAACAACTACCCCTATGCGGACATCCACGGCGAATTTGGATACGCGCTAAAAGGACTGATTCCGATCCGCGAAGCTGTGAACGGATGGGGTCCCGTTGAAGGATGGTCCGGCGAAAACGAATGGCAGGGCTACATCCCTGACGCGGAGATGCCGCGATCCCGAAACCCTGAAACCGGATGGGCAGTGACCTGTAATCAACGTGTGGTTGGCGAGGACTACCCATATTTCTTGACCGGCTCATTCGGTCCCGACTACCGTGCCCGCAGGATCATTCAACACATCGAATCAGCAAAATCTGAAGGAATCCTCCTCCGCGTCGAAGACATGGCCGCGTTTCACGGAGACGTCGGCACCGTCCCCGGCATGAAACTCCTGAAGCGCATCCGAAAGATCGCTCCAGAAAACTTGGGTGAAGGTCCCGCCAAAGACGCGTTCACAATTCTGAGCGAATGGGACGGCAAGATGCGTGCCGATTCCGTTGGAGCAGTGATCTACTCGGCATGCAATGACGAGATAGCTCTAAACCTTCTCGAACGTTGCTACGGCGTCGATCGCGACGAATTCGAAAAGAGTCCCGATCTGAACGCCGTAGACCATCTGAGGCGACAACTCAAACCAGCTTTTTTCAACGCGCTGGAAAACGGAAGCGGCGAGGAATACTTGCGAAAAGGCGAGTCGGTCGACTCATTCCTCATCGCGTCGCTCAATTCCGCCGCAAAGAATCTGAAGCAACAGTTCGGCGCCTTGAACAACGTCACATGGTCAGACGTTCACGTGACCAAACAGGTCCATCCACTCGCTTCAGCGTTCCCCGAAGCTGCGGATTCGCTTAACGCCCCGCCGATCGGGACTGCAGGGGACGGCGACGTTCCATTCGCAACCGGCTCTAGGCCGTCATGGAACTTCCGAACCGGTTCCGGACCCGTAAACCGATATCTGCACGATCCTGCCAATTGGTCGGCAGGAAGATGGATCGTACCCCTCGGCGTTTCGGGAAACGCAGGCAGTCCCCATCGCCACGACCAACAGGACGGTTGGGCAAACGTCGCCGGAATCCCCCAGCTCTTCGAGTGGGACGAGATCAAACAAAACGCTGCTACAGTCCAACACCTCCGACCCGCCAGTTGACTTGCGAAACGCTGCGCCGAGTAGCAATTGGTGCAGTGAATTCCGAAATCGCCTCGTTAGTTACGAAATTCGTAAATCAACGTAAACGGAGAAATTGGGAACACATACGACTGTAATCTGTAACTTATGTGATGATTGCTGACGTTAATCGCCAAATTCGCCTCGTTGAACGAAAAAATCAGACCGATTCAATTCAACAAAACCGCGTCGAAATTCGTCGCAATGTCGCTCCGAAAGATGTTTAATTGAGTCATGGGCGCTCAAGTGAGTGCTCGTGACTACAAAGACTGCGAAAGGAGCAGACGAATTGAGACAGGCGTTAAACCAAGCTTTTCAGAGGCTGACCCACGGCTTCGACACGAAGCTTGTGGGCGATCGTGAGATGCAACACGCGACGCTCTTGGGAGACTCGGTAGCGCGTATTCCGCACTACCCGAACCCCCGAAAACGGCGCAAGTCGGACGCACCGACATCGACCGGAATGTACTTCTAAACAATCCGGTCGAGGTTGCGAAACCGATCGTTTCACACCTCTGAACCAAAAGACGCCCCGCCAAGAGCGGGGCGTCTTTGATTCGATCTCACTACAAACTATCTGCTGATCAATGCCACCGACGCTCATCTTCGACCGTGCGCACGCTCCCTCGCGTCCGCGTAACGGCCGGCCGCGCCTTCAACGCATCCTCATCCACATCAATCCCTAAACCTGGTCCCTTCGGCAGTTCGATATAGCTTTCGTGCGGCTCAAGGTAGCCCAAAGTCACCTCGCGCGATGCCGCCTCCACGCCAACCATGTATTCATAGATGAGGAAATTCGGCATACCAGCGGACGCTTGGATTGCCGCTGCGCACCCGACGCTCGTCGAGTTCCAACCGTGCGGAGACACCCCAATGTAAAACGGCGCAGCCATCGCCGCAATCTGAGTCAATTCCCAGATCCCGCCTGTGTTGCAGATATCAGGATTAATGATGTCAGCAGCGCGCGTCTCACACACTTCACGGAATTCGTTCCGTGTGTAAAGAGCCTCGCCAGTCACCACGGGTATCGTAGTGTTCTCCTTCACCTCCTTGATGGAGGGGATGTTATCCGGCGGACAAGGCTCCTCGAACCAGTAGGGCGTCAACGGTTCGAGCGCTTTGGCCACTCGGATCGCATTCATCGGGGCGAGACGTCTATGCACCTCGATCAACAGTTCGACGCTCGGGCCCACAGCCTCACGGATCGCGGTAACGGTCTTGACCGCTTCTTCCAACGCTTCGCGCGGCGGGTACTCCGTCCAAGGGCCGGGAAACGGGTCGAACTTCAACGCCGTAAATCCGCGTTCTTCGACAATCGTCGCCGCCAGGTCGCCGTGCTCATCAGGAGTGCTCGCACCACCTGACCAGCCATTCGCATACAGCCGCAACCTAGGTCGCACTGGACCACCGAGTAAATCGTAGATGGGTCGATCCAACGCCTTGCCCACTATGTCCCACAACGCGATTTCGATGCCGCTCATCGCACAATGCAGGTCCATCCCACCCCGTTTCGTCGCGAAGTCTTCGTGGACAACATGCATGAAGTGCCGGATATGAAATGGATCGCGACCTTCGAGGTATCGCGCGATCTGCTTGACATGCTCTTCAACTTGCGTATCGCGATCGGCCTGCGTGTACGCCTCTCCCCAACCAGTGATGCCCTCATCGGTCTCGATCTTGACGAACAGGAAGTTCTTTCCCTGCCCCGGATCCCAGAGAATTGTCTCGACGTTAGATACTTTCATTGGAGAGGTGCCTTCCAAATGATGGCGGGTTGCAATATCTGCAAGGTTACGCGTCAGAGCACATTGACAACGAACAGCGAAATGCCGACATGTCGTTTCTAATACCCAAAACGGTTTTGGCGTCCATGATTTCACACGCACTGGAGACTGACCCAGAGGAATGCTGCGGTGTCCTGCTAGGCAGCGAGGGCGCAGCCGAGGAGGCGCGCCGGCTGAAAAACGTGCACCCTCAACCTGTGAGGCGATACGAAATGCCGCCGATGGATCTGATGCGCGTCGAGTCCGAAGCCGAGGCGCGAGGCAGGAAAATCGTAGCGATCTACCACTCGCACACCCACACCCAAGCCTATCCATCCCAGACCGACGTCAACAACGCAGTCGAATCTTGGTGGACCGAGCCGTACTACGTTCTGATTTCCTTAGTGGAAAAAACACGCCCAATCGTCCGCGCATTCCGCATCAGCGAAGAAGGCTTCGTAACCGAACAAACCATCGAAACCGACGGCGAAACCTACATCGAAACAACCCGTTAAACAACCCGCCACGATCCCGTCCCTTCACGCAGCGAAAATTATCCCCATAGGGTCGATCCCTCGTGGTCGCCCTACCAACCAAACCACC
>CAYRHG010000155.1:0-11589 GCA_964424025.1 uncultured Dehalococcoidales bacterium
CCACTCATTGATCCAGCCGAACGCGACTGCTATCACCGTTATCGAAACCATGCTGATGAACGCACGAGTCACTCCGAACGAAATGTCCGCGATCAACACCTCCAAAACCGACAACGGCGCTGTCAGCTGAGTATCGTAAAGTTGGTTCTCCATCCGGTTATACGCCCCCATCGAACACTCCACCATCGGCACAAACATCGCACTCCCCACGATGATCCCTGGCGCAACGAATTCCGGATACGGTATCTCCGTACCCGGCACCGTCGGTACCAAACGTCCAATCCCGACGCCCACGCCGATCATCATCACCACCGGCTCGACAAACATAAACGCCACCGCGTACTTCCAAAACCGGATGAACGCGAACCAGTGCCGTAACCACAGCGCCGAGATGCTCCGGAACCTGATCCCGGCGATCGTCTTCAACTCGGTCCGAGTTTGATCGAAAAATATCGCTTCAGTGCTCATTCGTCTCTCAACTCTCTGCCCGTCAAAACCAAGAACACATCCTCCAAGTGCGCCGGGCGATACGTCACTCGCATCTTGGCCAGACTCGTCAACGTCGAAACGTCCGGTTTCCTGCCGCGAGGTGCCGTCACCAAAATCCGCGGTCCCACCTCGCTGTAGTCCCGGTTCTCCTCATCAAGCTGCCGCCTCAACGCGACGCGCTCATCGCGCGTCGCCTTCTCGCTAATATGCAGCATCGCCACTTCAGCTCCCACATGATGTTGAACGACCTCATCAGGCTCGCCGATGTCCAAGATGTTGCCGTGGTCCATAATCGCCAAACGATCACACAGCGTCTCAGCCTCGATCATGTAGTGCGTCGACATGATGATCGTGACGCCCGACTCCTTCAACGCTCCCAGCTGCTCCCACACCCGGTTCCGGCTCTGCGGGTCCAATCCCGTAGTAGGCTCGTCCATAACCAGCAGTTGCGGGCTCGCCATCATCGCTCGCGCAATCGCCAAACGCCGCTTCATGCCACCCGACAATGCGTGAATGCTCGCCGATGCGCGACTTTCCAAGTTGAAGAACCCCAGCACCTCCTTCGTACGTTTGGACGCATCACGATACGACAGACCCGCGAGGTAACCGTGCATTTCCAAGTTCTTGCGTACCACCAACGAGTTATCCAACCCATCGTGCTGCGTAACCACACCGATCACGTTCCGAACGTCACGCCCCGACTTTCCGACATCCAAACCAGCGACGTAAATCGACCCCGCGGTCGCCGGTGACAACCCAGCAAGCATCCGCATCGTCGTGGTTTTGCCGGCGCCGTTAGGCCCCAACAACCCAAACGTCTCACCACGCTTCACGTCGAAGTCGATACCATCAACCGCGCGCAACTCGTCGTAATCCTTAACCAGATTCGACACATGAACGAGGCTATTGTTTGGGATCGTTGATTGAGACATCAGCAAGAACTTCGACCCACCTAACAAAAGCGTAAGCGCGCCGAAGCGACAACACGATGGCATGGCGTGCGACCAACTACAAGCCGCGACTACAAACCAAGAACTCTCAAATAGTCATTAACGAAATTATAACCGCAGCACGCCGTCGGAGGTGTGGACTAGGGTTTCCCCCGCTCGCGGGAGAAATGCCCGAAGGGCGAAGGGGGCGCGAGCAAGCGATTCGACGCTCGCAGAGGGCAACCGCGAACTGAGAGGCGCGTCTCAAACCCTCCCCGTCTCATGTGCCCAAATCGCCAACTCGACCCGGTTTCGCACGTCGAGTTTATTCATCAAGCTGGCAATGTGAGTTTTGACAGTGCTGAGGCTTACATGCATCTCGTCACCAATCTCAGCGTTGGTCAGGCCGCGCGAAACATGGGTCAGCGCCTCTTCCTCTCGATCGGTCAGCGGCGTCAACGGTTGAACATCCATAGTCTTAGCTCGACCACGCGCAAATGTGGAGAGCAGCCGCGCCGTCACGCTCGGACTGATCAGAGCATCACCATTTGCCGCCGCGTGAATCGCTTGCCCCAACAGTTCCGGACCCGCGTCCTTCAAAACGAATCCTCGCGCTCCCGCCCTCAAAGCGTTGTACACATACTCGTCCAAATCGTAGGTCGTGATCATGACGATCGCGAACGGCGCTTCGGCCTGAGGCCCGGCAAGTATCCGAGTAGCCTCGATCCCGTCCATCTCCGGCATTCGGATGTCGAACAGACACACATCAGGCTGTAGTTCACGAGCGACTGCAACCGCTTCGCGCCCGTCGGCGACCTCACCGATCACCTCGATGTCGGGCTGGTGGTCAAGAATCACCCGCAACCCGGCGCGGATGAGCGGCTGATCGTCTGCAATCAGAACCCGGACGGTCAAGACTCATCCCCTCATCTTCGGGATTAGCGCATCGACGACCCAACGCCCGTCTGACCGACGTCCCGCATTGAGTTCGCCACCTAGCGCGTTTACGCGTTCAGTCATACCAATGATTCCGTAGCCAGAGCCGACGTGCGCTCTGCCTCCGACTGGGTCGCCGTCATCGGTGACTGTCAGTTGAACGGCATCTTCAGACCCGTTGATTTGAACTGAAATTCGACTCGCGTGGCGCGCATAGCGGCGAGCATTCGTGATCGATTCCTGCGCCACCCTGAACAACCCGGCCTCAACCGACGCGCCAAGACCTTCCAAGTCGCCCACCAGATCCACGTTTACCCGAGCTTCCCCAGTGTTGGCATTGGCGACGCGTTCAATATCCGCAACCGTGTGCAGCGACTCGATAGCCGCGTCGCCGTCGCGAAGGACCCCAATCATCTCCCGCATATCTTGCAAACTGCCCGACGCCGTTTCTTCGATCGTCTCCAAAGTCTCCAGCACAGCTTCCGGATTCGATTCCGCCAGCGCACGTCCGGCTTGGGCTTGGATGGCGATCGCGGTCATCCTGTGCGCCAAAGTGTCGTGCAACTCACGGGCGATCTGATGGCGCTCTTTGAAGCGCGACTCCAAATCTCGCTGATGACGCAACTCCGCAATATGGCGAGCGGCAGCCCCGGTTAAGACCGGCAACGTGATTACAACGCTCTTTAAGATCATCCCCGCGAGATTGTCAGATGGTATGCTCCACGCGATCATCCAACACGCAGCGGCAAATCCGAGACCGATCGCAATGTGCCTACCAGGTGCCCAGCGCACCAGTACGTGCGTCACCACAAGCAAGGTGAACGGGTTGACGAGAGTACGCTCGACGCCCACTATGAGCATGTCGACGTGCAACACGGCGTAGGCGCCGAAAACGACCAAAGTCGCCGTGAGCGGATGAGCACGTGCCCAAGGCACCACCACGGGAGCCACAACCGCGACACCGACCACGATCAATCGCCACCCGATGTCGGACCGCAACAATCCCTCCAGCAGACCGATGGCGGCGAGAACCAGCATCAACAGCCAGTCCCTCCAAGATTGCTGCGGTGGATCGAAGGCCAAAGGCAAATCCCTCAACCTTTGCAAAGGGCCCGTGGACATGCACCAAGACTAACAAGCGTCGGTTCGCCACCGCATTAGCCAAAAGTATGGTCGTTGGACTGACCAACTGACCGACCCGAATCTGGCCTACCTCCCGATTGCTGTTGCCCCAACGCGTAATAGCATGACTTTTACAAACTAAGGGTTTGCCCCGCTCGCGGGGGAAATGTGCCACGGAAAGTAACTACGGCTACGGCGTGGCAGAAGGACGAAGGGGGCGCGAGAAAATGGCCAACACCCGCAGTCGCTTCTCCGTCGCATACTAGGATCCCCATGGCTCAACAAGCACAGAAACTACGCCGAAGCCGTGACAACCGGTTCCTGTTCGGCGTGGCGGGCGGTCTAGCTGAGTTTTTCGATGTCGACCCCGTCCTGGTTCGCACCGGATGGGTGCTGTTGACGATGGCCACCGTAGGCGTTGCCGCGTTGCTCTACATCGTTCTGGCATCAATCATCCCCAGCACTCCGCAATCTGGCCCCGAGGAGGTTACGTCGATGAATGACGGATCGAGCGTCGGCTCCGAAAACGCGATCAAGATCGGCTTTAGCGCCATCAGAACGGTACTCGGTATCTTGCTGGTCGTTATTGGGATGATCACCTTGCTCCGCGAACTGGAAGTGATCGGCGCAATTCGATGGGATCTGGTTTGGCCAGCATTCATCGTCCTCACTGGCATAACGATCCTGCTTCCATCCTTGGTGGGTCTCAGTCGGAGAACCAAGGCAGAAAAAACTGACACGGATACGGACGACGGTCCCGAAGATGCGGTCGAGGTGGACCTGAATCAGGGTTCGCCAAAACGACATATCGTCAGGAACTCGTTCGGAGTAGGGATGGTCGTCGTTGGCACGATGGTCCTTTTGCGAGAACTCGACGTCATTGGCTCGATACGATGGGACGTCTTCTGGCCATTGGTCATCGTGGGTATCGGATTGGCGATACTCCTGCCCCAAATCATCTCGTCCAGGCGCTGAGTCGCCATGAGTTCAGCTGCGTTCTCTCGTAAACGTCGAGGCAGCATCCTCCTCGGTCTGCTGCTCGTCGCGCTCGGCGGGCTGCTCTTGCTAACCACCATCGACGTAGTCGGAATCGGCCTATGGCTCGAGCTCGTTAACTACTGGCCCGTCCTGCTGGTTCTGATCGGCATCGAGATCATCCTCGCAAACAGAGTCCCGCTTTTGCGGGCGGCAATAGTCGCTGCGACTCTTCTGGTTGTGATCGTGGCCGCATACTACTCGATGCCGGAGTACGACCCCTCTGAACCGCTGCACGCCTCTTATGTCGAACCGTTCGGAGACGTAGAGACGATTCACTTGAACACTGAGTTCATCGCAGGCAGTTTGCAATTGTCATCGGACATGCCCGTTGCCCAGCCAGGCACCGGGCTTTTAGCCGTCGATTTCAGAGGCCGTCCCGCCCGCGTCGCCCGCGATCTTTCAAATGGCCAACTGACGGTTCGCTTGGCATCTTCAGGTCCGGACCTCTCGTACTCCAGCGAAGTCACGCACTCTTACAGCGACGGCAAAACTGTGAGTTCAACGACTACGTCGAGCAGGACAAACATACCTGTCGGGTTCGCGGACTGGAAGCTCACCGTGTCTCCAGACATCGAAATCGACATCGATATCTCCGCCGGCGCTTCCGACCTTGACCTCGACCTCCGAAATCTCAAAGTGCGAAACCTCTCCATCGAGGCCGGCGCGGCCGACATCAGAGTCCTCCTCCCCTCAAATGCCGGTGAGACGAACGTCGACATCGGCACCGGAGCCGCCGATATCGATCTCATCGTTCCACAAAACGTAGCCGCTCGGATCAAAATAGAATCCCCCATACGATCCTCCAGCTTCGATCCCACCCGTTTCACCGAAACCAACAACGGCTACGAATCACCTAACTACCACGACGCCAAAAACCGCGTCAACATCACCATAGAAGGCCTTTTCGCCGACATCAGCATCAATTGACCCGAAGAGGCGGACCCTTGTGGTCACCGGGGAAGGGCGGAGAGGCGCGCCAAACCGCCACCATGCCGTCAACCCGGCGTCTCGCCTATCCAAACCTCACCACCCTCAAAATACTCCTTCTTCCAAATCGGCACGACCTCCTTCAACCGATCGATGAAATAAAGCGCCGACTCAAACGCCGGCCGCCGATGCGCTGCGCTCACCGCCAACACCATGCTCGTCTCACCGATGTCGACTCGACCAGTCCGATGACATACCGCTACGCCCCCAATCTCCCACCTCTCACGCATCTCCGAGATGATTTGCGACATCATATCCTCCGCCATCGGCGAATAAGCCTCATACTCCAACCACAACACCGCCCGCCCTTCGTTGTGGTCTCGCGTCACCCCATGAAAAACCACCACCGCGCCATCCCGGTCCGAACCCACTAACCGAACCACCTCATCTGCAACGATCTCATCCCCAGTAACCCAAACATGCTCAACCCCATCGGCATCGCACCCGTCGCCACCACTAACCGGCGGAATAACCGCAATCTCATCGCCATCCTCAACCAAAACCGACCGATCAACATAAACCCCATTCCGAGCCAACATCACACCCACCGGCAACGCAACATCACTACCCGAGACGCCGATCGCTCGATCCACAACATCACCCAAAGCCGTCCCTTCCAAAATATCCACCTCAACCCGACCCGTACCGACCCTCTCCCGGGCACCAGCAAAAAACAGAACCGTAACCGTCAATGTTTCAGACCCATTCTGAGGTTTCGAACACGGTTGATTTTCAAGCGTACCAAACCCACCCATCATTACGGCGAAAACCGAAATCAAGTGGGGATCGGGCATACATCGAGACTGACCACAGCACCTAAATTTTGCCCAACAACACACCTGCGATAAAATCGGAACTTAGCGCCTGCGTCGAATCGAGCAGACGCCTATACACCGAAAAATGCGATCTCAGCATCGCTTGGAGATAAATGGTTCGAATCAGACTCAAGAGAATCGGTTCGCGCGGTCGACCCTACTACCGCATCGTCATCGCAGACCAGCGCAATTCCGCAGCCGGCAGGTACATCGATCAAGTGGGTTTCTACGATCCCTTCCCCGACCCGCCGCAGATAGATTTCGACGAAGCAAAAACCCTCGATTGGTTGCGAAAAGGCGCTCAGCCGTCTGAACCCGTCGAGCGAATGCTCAAGTCGCAAGGGATCCTCGACAAGGTCAAAGCAAATGCCTGATAACGATCGCGAAAGCGAAAACGATCAAACCATCGAAGAAGCCACTTCTGAAGAAACCGTCGCCGAAACAACCTCCGAAGCTGAAACTCTCGAGTCTGGGGATGATCCTCAAGACGACATCGGCGAAATAGAGGGCGAAGCCGAGATGCGCGATATGATCGGATACATCGCGCGGGTGCTCGTAGACGAACCCGATGCGGTTGAAGTGCGCTCCGAGTGGAGCGACGGACGGCTCAACATCAATTTGAAAGTCGCCGACGCCGACAAAGGCAAGGTCATCGGACGCCGCGGAAGAGTCGTCCACGCCATGCAATCGTTGCTCCGCGTCGCCGCGACCAAATCGAATCTGAGGGCGGGAATAGACGTCGAATAGACTGTTCTTACCCTGAACAACCACCGTCATTCCCGCGAAGGCGGGAATCCAGAGGTGACCATAAGGAAGGAGGGCAAAAATGTCAGGCCATTCTAAGTGGAGCACCATCAAGCACAAAAAGGGTGCCGCCGATGCCAAACGCGGCCAGCTCTTCACCAAACTCACGCGGGAGATCACCGTCGCCGCACGCGAAGGTTCACCAGATCCCGACATGAACTTCCGACTGCGCTTGGCAATCGACAACGCCAAAGCGCAGAACATGCCGAAAGATACGATCGAACGCGCCGTCGCTAAAGGTTCCGGCCAAGGCGCAGATGGCAACGCTCTCGAAGAACTCACATACGAGGCCTACGGTCCGGGTGGAACCGGGTACATCATCCAAACCCTCACCGACAACCGAAATCGCGCGACCTCCGGCATCCGCTCTAAAATCACTCGTGGCGGAGGCAACTTGGCCGCCAACGGCGCCGTTTCGTGGAACTTCGAGCAGAAAGGCATCGTCACCCTAGAGGTCAATGGTGCCGATCCCGAGGAGATCGCACTGGAAGTGATGGATATCGGCGCGGAAGACGTCGACATCGAAGACGATCTCGTCAGCATCACCTTCCCATTCAACGAGTTCGCACGAGCCAAGAGCGAACTCGAAGCGTTGGAAAACGTCAAGGTCGAAAATGCCGAATTGGCGATGATCCCGAACAATACCGTTAGCCTCGAAAAGTCCCAAGCGGTCCAAGCTCTACGCTTGTTGGACGAACTCGAAGAACTCGACGACGTCTCGAAAGTCTTCACCAACGCCGATTTTCCTGACGAAGTTCTCGAAGAGTTCCTCGCCAATCAAAGCTGAGGCGGCAATCGGTTGCCTCTCTCGCGCCAACACATCCGAAGCATCGTCCGAATCGCGCTCGAAGAGGACGCCGCATTCAACGACGCCACCACGTTGGCAACCATCGGTGATTCGCTTGTTAACGCTACCGCCAATCTCGTCGCCAAACAATCCGGCATCATCGCCGGCGTCGCGGTCGCCGAAGAAACCTTCAAAGCCCTAGACGCGAACGCCAAATTCCAAGCAGTTCTTGAAGATGGTCAAGCGGTCGAACCTGGCTCAACCATCGCCACCGTCACCGGCCGCGCCGCCGCCATCCTCAGCGCCGAGAGAACCGCACTAAACCTGCTACAGCGAATGAGCGGCATCGCGACCTTGACCGCCAAATACGCCGCGGCCGTCAAAGGTACCGGCGCCGCCATCGTAGACACCCGCAAGACCGCGCCCGGCCTCCGTCAAATCGACAAATACAGCGTTCAGACAGGCGGCGGCGGCAACCATAGGATGACGCTCGCCGACTGCATCCTCATCAAAGAC
The DNA here is from genome assembly GCA_964424025.1 of uncultured Dehalococcoidales bacterium. Lineage (GTDB taxonomy): Bacteria > Chloroflexota > Dehalococcoidia > Lucifugimonadales > Lucifugimonadaceae > Bin127. The sequence continues at coordinate 8,424 of CAYRHG010000155.1, forward strand.
AACCACATCGCCGCTATGAAGTCCTCCGGCATGTCGATCACCGAAGTGCTCAACCACGTAAGATCAAACGCCCCATTCTCCCTCAAAATCGAAATCGAGGTCGAAACCGAGGCCGACGCGCAATCCGCGATGAACGCCGGCGCCGACATCGTCATGCTGGACAACATGACTTCCGAAACGATGCGTTCCATCGTCGAACGACGAACCGGTCACGCCCTTTTGGAAGCCTCGGGCAACATCACATTAGCCACAGCCCGCCAAGTTGCCGAGACCGGTGTAGACATCATCTCCGTAGGCGAACTAACCCACTCACCAGCCGCTCTCGACATATCCCTCGACTTCGAAGTCGCCTAGCCGCGCTGGCGCGGCCGGTTGCGATCCGCCGAGTCTAGTATGAACGTCGACGGCCCTTCGTTGACCAACTCAACATCCATCATCGCCCCGAACACCCCGAGCTGAACATCCACGCCCGCATCGCGGAACGCGTCGACCACCTGATCGAAAACGGGTTCCGCCACTTCACCTGGAGCTGATCCTGTGAACCCGGGCCGACGACCTTTTCGCGTGTCCGCATACAGTGTGAATTGACTAACGAGCAACACGGAGCCACCGACATCAAGCAACGATCGATCAAACCACTGACCGTCGGTGCCGCGGAAGATGCGAAGACCGACGGTTTTGTTGACCAAGTAATCGATATCGGCCTGCTCGTCTTCGTGCGTCACGCCGACGAGAATCACTAACCCTTTTTCGATCTCACCTGTGATTTCACCATCGACGGTGACACGCGCACCAGTCGAACGTTGGACTACGAACCGCACCTGATGCCGCTCGGTTTAGTCCGAGGAATCGGATGAAGAAGACTTGCTCTCGGCCTTCTTCTTGGGTTTGGATTCAGACTCGGAAGATTCGCCGTTCGATGAAGACTTCTGTTTCGATGCCGAACCGTTTCGACCGTAATCTGTGGTGTAGAAACCCGATCCCTTGTAGAGCACCATCGGGATTGAAAGTTGGCGTTTGGCTGGAGTTCCGCAGTCGTCGCAGATGGCTACCGGTTCCGAAGAGAAGCTTTGCATCACCTCGAATACGCAGCCGTTTTCACACTTGTATTCGTAAATGGGCATCGGGAAGTGGTGGTTGCGGGAGGATCCGCTGAGAATGCGGCGGGATTGCGCCGCTGAGGGCGCGGATACTTGAGGACGGCGGTTTCGGTTACCTTCGCGATTGTATCAGTTGTGTTCGTTCAGTTGCCGTGCCAACGCTGCAACATCCGTTACGGGCAATTCGCATGTGTAGTTCCTGCAAACGTACGCCGTTGGCTTTCCGTTAATCATGCTCCGACCTTCAAACAGCGGCAATCCAATGTCCTTACCTGCGGCTTCATCCGGCTCCATCAAAGCTACGATTCGATCCGGGTTGAATCCTCGCCTAGCCTCTTCGACCATAGCTCGCGCGTCTGGATCAACACGCTCGCCGACGATTACGACCTGCTTGATAGCGCTGGAATAGAACTCGGCTGCTTGCAACCACCACGCGAACGCGGACGGTGCACGTTCCATCAGATCGCGCATCGTCCTGAGATTCGCAGCGCCGATCCGTTCAAGATCGGTATTGCCAGTAAATTCCGCACATCTCAACAGCGCCATCGAAGCCGCCGAACTGCCGCTGGGTTGCGCATTGTCAAACGTGTCTCTCGGCCGTACGATCAGTTGCTCTTGGTCTGTGCCCGTGTCATAGAAGACACCGTCCGCCGGATGCCAGAACAACTCGATCATCCCATCGCACAACCGCTCAGCACGCTCCAACCATCGCAGATCGAATGTTGCTTCGTACAGGTGCGTCAACGCGTCCGCCAGATACGCGTAGTCCTCGAGAAACCCCAGAATGACAGCGGGATCATCGGAGTCGGCTTTGCAACTTCGCATAACCCGACCGTCCGATCGAACCAGCCGGTCGAATATGAAATTCGCATTGCTGACCGCAATGTCCACCCAATCTTCTCGTCCGAATGCGGCCCCAGCCTCCGCGAATCCGCACATCGTCAGAGCATTCCACGACGTGATCACTTTGTCATCCGTCATCGGCGGCACGCGTTCCAACCGCGCCGTGTAGAGCTGCCGTTTCGCATCGGCGATCTTTGACATCAAATCATCCACCGTCAACCCAAGATCCCTGGCCACGAACTCGTCTGACCGATGCATGTAAAGGATGTTCTGCCCCTCGAAATTGCCGAACCGTGTGGCGTCCCAATAAGCCTTTGCGACTCCGGACAGTTCGGGACCGAGCACTCGGTCCATCTCCAACGTTTGCCAGACGAAGAACTTGCCCTCCTCACCCTCGGAATCGGCATCTGTAGCTGAGTAAAACGCGCCTGTAGGTCCGTGGCGCATTTCACGATCCAGGTAGCTCAGTGTCTCTTCCGCGATCTTGGCGAACAGCGGCTCCCTACTCCGTTGCCATGCGTGGAGGTAGAGGCTCACCAACTGACCGTTGTCGTAGAGCATCTTCTCAAAATGAGGAACCAACCACACCGAATCGACCGAATACCGATGGAATCCACCACCGATTTGGTCGTAAATCCCTCCGCGCGCCATCTTCGTCAACGTGAGATCAACGAAGTCGCCGGCCGCATCATTTCCTTGCAACTCCGCGTGCGCCAGCAGAAACTCGTACATCATCGGTTGCGGAAACTTAGGTTGCAGTCCGATCCCGCCGTTCTGCCAGTCGAATTCCGGCACAAGATGACGATACGCGGAATGGAACATCGACTGGGCTATCGGTTCTATGCTCAAGCGAGCACGCGACTGAGTAGAAATGGCTTCGACGATACGCGCGGAGCTTTGAGTTATTTCACCTCGGCGGTCGCGATATGCTTCTGAAACCGCCTGCAACACCCTCGGAAACGAAGGCATCCCTCCGCGGTCCTCGTTCGGAAAATACGTGCCGCCATAGAACGGTGCGCCATCGGGTGACATAAACACGGACATCGGCCAACCGCCGTGCCCTGTCATCGATTGGACCGCCGACATGTAGATCGAATCGACGTCCGGTCGCTCCTCTCTATCGACTTTGATGTTTACGAACTGATCATTCATCAGAGCGGCGATCTCGTGGTTTTCGAACGATTCGCGTTCCATCACGTGGCACCAATGGCACGATGAATACC